>JANOCL010000001.1:0-31748 GCA_031412135.1 Variovorax sp.
AAGAACGGCTACGAAGGCACCCGGCTGCACGAATGCGAATCGGCCAAGGGACTCACGACGCTCGAGCATGTGCGCAGCCACCGCGGCTTCATCTTCGTCAAGATCAACGACGCCGGCCCCGACTTCGAAACCTACTTCGGCGACTCGCTCGGCTCCATCGACAACATGGCCGACCGTTCGCCCGAAGGCGAACTCGAGATTGCCGGCGGCTGCCTGCGCTTCATGCACCAGTGCAACTGGAAGATGTTCGTGGAGAACCTGAACGACACCATGCATCCGATGGTGGCGCACGAGTCCTCGGCCGGCACCGCCAAGCGCATGTGGGCCGACAAGCCGGCCGACGAGCCCCAGCCGATGGCGGTGGAGCAGTTCGCGCCCTTCATGTCGGACTACAAGTTCTTCGAGGACATGGGCATCCGCACCTACGACCACGGCCACAGCTTCACCGGCGTGCACTTCAGCATCCACAGCAAGTACAAGGCGATACCCGCGTACGACGATGCGATGAAGGCGAAGTACGGCGAGGAGCGCACCGCGCAGATCCTCGGCATGGCGCGCCACAACACCGTGTACTACCCGAACCTCACCATCAAGGGCGCGATCCAGGCGATCCGCGTGGTGAAGCCGATTGCGGTCGACAAGACCCTGATCGAGAGCTGGACCTTCCGCCTGAAGGGCGCGCCGCCCGAGTTGCTGGCGCGCACCACCATGTACAACCGGCTCATCAACTCGCCCTTCTCGGTGGTGGGCCACGACGACCTGCAGGCCTACCGCGGCATCCAGGCCGGCCTGCATGCGAGCGGCAACGAGTGGGTCAGCCTGCATCGCAACTTCGATCCGGCCGAACTGGAGGGCGGGGAGATCACCACCGGTGGCACCAACGAACTGCCGATGCGCAACCAGTACCGCAGTTGGGCGCGCTCCATGACGGAGACCATGTGATGGCCGTCACCCGCCAGGACCTGATCGACTTCGTCGTGCAGGAGTCGCGGCTGCTCGATGCCAAGCACTACGAGGAATGGAATGCGCTCTTCACCGACGACGCCTTCTACTGGGTGCCGCTGGTGCCGGACCAGGAGGACGGCATCAACCACACCTCGCACATGTACGAAGACAAGCTGCTGCGCGACCTGCGCATCGAACGGCTGAAGAGTCCGCGTGCGTTCTCGCAGCAGCCGCCGAGCCGCTGCCATCACCTGCTGCAGACGCCGACGGTCGAAGAGTTCGATGAAGTCGGCAACCGTTTCGTTGTGCGCACCGAGTTCCACTACACCGAGTCGCAAGGGGATGAACTGCAGTTCTATGTCGGCAGCTTTTTTCATCACCTGACCCTGGTGGATGGGACGCTGCGCATGACGCTCAAGCGGGTGAACCTGCTCAACTGCGACGCGGCCCTGCCGGCGGTGCAGCTTTTCATATGACACCAACCTTGTCGGCTCGACGGCGGGAGTGTCATTCGGGGCGGGATCACGCCGACGGGGTGCCCTGCTCCGCGAATGTCCCCCGGCGCGGCCTAGGGCCGCATGCCTCCTCCTTTATTTCGCTGCGCAGGGCACCCCATCGGCGTGATCCGTCAGGGCGGTGGTTGATCGGCCGGCACACGACAGCGCTTCCCGTGCCGAGGGCATCGGGTGACCCCCGCAGCGAAATAAAGGAGGAGGCCGAAGGCCGGGGGACATTCGCGGAGGGGGTCACCCGGTGGCCTCGGCACGCCCCCCTGGCGCCCGCGCCCGCGCCCGCGCCCAGAACTACAGCAGCGTTCGATGCCTCGCGAGAAGCGCGCAGCGCAATGGGTCACTGAGATGCACGTCACAGTCCACGACCAGTTCTCGGCCACCGCGGCGCGCACGCCCGAGGCGGAGTTCCTGTTTACCGAATCGGTGACGGCGGCGGCCTACGGCATCGCTTCGGGCGCCATGTCATGGGGCGAAGCTGCGGCCGAAGTCGAGCGCCTGCGCGCAGCCTATGCGCTGGCGGGCTGGGGCCACGGGCACCGCGTCGGCCTGCTGCTGGAGAACCGGCCTGCGTTCCTGTTGCACTGGTTCGCGCTCAACGCGCTGGGCGTGAGCGTGGTGCCGATCAATGCCGACATGCGATCGGCCGAGCTGCGCTACCTGATCGGCCACAGCGAGATCGGGCTCGCCGTCACCTTGCCAGAACGCGCCTCCGACCTGCATGCCGCTGCAGCCGAGGCCGGCATTGCCTTCGAGACGATGGGCGCAGGCGACGACGTGCCGCATGCACCCAGCGCGGCGCCGCATGCGCACCAGCCGATCGGCCCCGACACCGAATGCGGCCTGCTCTACACCTCCGGCACCACCGGCCGGCCCAAGGGCTGCATGCTGGGCAACGCCTACTTCCTGCGCGCCGGCGAGTGGTATGCCGCGCTCGACGGCGTCTGCAGCATCCGGCGCGATGCCGAGCGCGTCATCACGCCGCTGCCGCTCAACCACATGAACGCGATGGCGTTCTCCACCATGGTGGTGCTGGTCGCAGGCGGCTGCCTGGTGCAGCTCGACCGCTTCCATCCCGGCACCTGGCTTGCGAGCGCGCGGGAGAGCGGCGCCACCATTGCGCACTACCTGGGCGTGATGCCGGCCATGCTGCTGTCCGCGCCGGCCTCTTCGGCCGACCGCGACCATGCGATCCGGTGGGGCTTCGGTGCCGGCGTCGACCGCAAGAACCACGCACCCTTCGAGGCGCGCTTCGGCTTCCCGCTGGTCGAGGCCTGGGCCATGACCGAAACCGGCGCCGCCGCCTGCGTGATGGCGAACCGCGAGCCCCGCCATGTCGGTGCGAGTTGCTTCGGGCGGCAGAAAGACTTCGTCGATCTGCGGCTGGTGGACGAAGAAGGTCGCGATGCCGCGGTCGATGCGCCGGGCGAGCTGCTGGTGCGTTCCACCGGCAGCGATCCGGCGCGCTATTTCTTCTCCGGCTACCTGAAGGACGAGGCCGCCACGCGCGAGGCCTGGGCCGGCGGCTGGTTCCATACCGGCGACCTGGTGCGGCGCGATGCCGAGGGCAACCTCTTCTTCGTCGATCGCAAGAAGAACGTGATCCGCCGCAGCGGCGAGAACATCTCGGCGGTCGAGGTCGAGAGCGTGCTCAATCAGCATCCGGCCGTAAAGACATCGGCCGTCGCGGCCACGCCCGATGCGGTACGCGGCGACGAGGTTCTGGCCTGCATCGTCGTGCGCGAGGACGTCGATGCGTCGCAGCGCGAGCAGGTTGCCGCCAGCATCGTCGCGCACGCGCTGGGCCAGCTCGCCTACTACAAGGCGCCGGGCTATGTCGCTTTCGTCGATGCGCTGCCGCTCACCGCATCGCAGAAGATCCAGCGCGGGCAGTTGCGCGAGCTGGCGCAGGCGCTGCCGGGGCAGGGCTGCTGCATCGACACCCGCGCGATGAAAAGGAGGACGCCATGAAGCGGCGTCTGTCCTACAAAGGCGTTGCGGTGGCGGTGCCCGTCACCGTGCCCTATGTGCGCTACTCGACGCACACCGCGCACTGGTTCATCGGCCAGGCGCTCGCCGCGCTGGTGGATGCGAGCGGCGTGCCGAAGGAGGCGATCGACGGGCTCTGCCTCAGCAGCTTTTCGCTGGCACCCGACACCGCCGTCGGCGTGACGCAGCATCTCGGCCTGTCGCCGCGTTGGCTCGACCATGTGCCTACCGGCGGCGCGTCCGGCGTGATGTGCCTGCGCCGGGCGGCGCGTGCCGTGCAGGCCGGCGACGCCGACATCGTCGCCTGCGTCGGCGCCGACACCAACCATGTCGACTCCTTCCGCCAGACGCTCGGCAGCTTCAGCAACTTCGCGCGCGATGCGAGCTACCCCTACGGATCGGGCGGACCGAACTCGATCTTCGCCTTCATCACCGCGAACTACATGCGCACCTACGGCGCGACGCGCGAAGACTTCGGCCGCATCGCCGTCGACCAGCGCACCAACGCGCTCGGCAATCCGCATGCGATGTTCAAGAAGGCGTTGACGCTCGACGAATACATGGCCGCGCGGCCGATCTCGGACCCGATCCACCTGTTCGACTGCGTGATGCCCTGCGCCGGCGCAGAGGCCTTCCTGGTGATGACCGAGGAGCGTGCGCGCGACCTTGGCCTGGCGCATGGGGTGGTCCGCGGCGCGATCGAGCGGCACAACGCCTTTGCCGACGATCCGGTGATGGTGCGCGGCGGCTGGCTGGTGGACCGCGACGATCTCTATGCACAGGCCGGCGTGCAGCCCGCCGCGCTCGACTTCGTGCAGACCTACGACGATTATCCGGTGATCGCGATGATGCAGTTCGAGGACCTCGGCTTCTGCGGCAAGGGCGAGGGTCCGGCCTTCGTTCGCGCGAACACCATGACCTCGGGCGGCAGCTTTCCCAACAACACCAGTGGCGGGCAACTGTCTGCCGGGCAGGCCGGCGCGGCGGGCGGCTTCCTCGGCATGGTCGAGGCGATCCGGCAACTGACCGACACCGCCGGCCCGCGCACGGTGCCCGATGCGCAGCTCGGCCTGGTCGCCGGCTTCGGCATGGTCACCTACGACCGCTGTCTTTGCACCGGCGCCGTGATCCTCGGGAGGCCCGCATGACCATGCCGCTCATGAAGCCCAAGCGCAAGAACCCGGTCCTGCGCACGCGCCAGATCAACCTGCCGCCGTCGTCGCGCGGCCGCGTCGCGTTGGGCCTCACGGCGGCGGCGGCCGAGGGCCGCTTCGAGCTGCAGGTCTGCGAGGTCTGCGCCACGGTGCAGTACCCGCCGCGCGAGGCCTGCCACAAGTGCCTGTCGCCGCGCCTGCACTGGCGCGAGCAGAGCGGCGAAGGCGCGCTGATCAGCAGCACCACGCTGCACCACAGCAACGACCTGTTCTTCCGCGAGCGGCTGCCATGGCGCCTGGGCCTGGTGCACCTGGATGCCGGCCCGACGCTCATGGTCCACCTGCACGGCGAGGTGGCGCAGGCACCGGTGCGCGTGCGCGTCGGCGCCCGGCTCGACCGCGCGGGGCAGGCCGTCCTCATTGGTTTTCCGAACGAAGGGAGTGCCCACATGGCCGACGACAAGATGCTCAGGGAAATGACGAGCGACCCGAAGTTCCGCAAGGTGCTGGTCACCGACGGCAAGACCGAAGTCGGCCAGGCGATCGTGCGTGCGCTGGTCAAGGCCGGCGCCGACATCGTCTGGGTCGGGCATGCCGAGCCGTGGAAGAAAGCCGGCGGCCTTGACGACATCAGTGCCTTGCCGCAGGTCACGCTGGTGCCGCTCGACCTGACCAACGGCCGCTCGGTGACCGAACTGGCCGGCGAGATCGGCGGCAAGGTCGACATCGTGATCAACAACGCCGAGGTGCACCGCAACTTCGGCATCGGCGGGCGCCGCGGCACCGACGTGGCCAAGGCCGAGATGGACATCAACTACTTCGGCTTCCTGCGCCTGGCGCAGGAGTTCGGCCCGGCGCTCAAGGGCCGCGCCGCCGACGGGCCGACCGGCGCGACGGCCTGGGTCAACCTGCTGTCGGTGTATGCGCTCAGCAACTATCCGCCGCACGGCACCTTCAGCGCGTCGAAGGCGGCGGCGCATTCGCTGGCGCAGTGCCTGCGCGCCGAGATGCGGCCGGCCGGCATCCGCGTGATCAACCTCTTTCCCGGTCCGATCGACGACGAATGGAACCAGCACATGCCGCCGCCGAAACTGGCACCGGCCAGCCTCGCCAGCGCGATCGTCAAGGCGCTGCGCGACGGCGTGGAGGACGTGTATCCGGGCGATGTGGCGCAGGAGTGGCTGGAGCGCTGGCGCGACAACCCGAAAGTTCTCGAGCGCGAGCTGGCCGCTGGCGGTGGCTGAGAACAGGAACAACACCATGACGACCACGACCAAACTCATGTCCGCCGCCGAAATCCTCGGCGGCCTGGTGGGCGCGATGGCGACCGGGCGCATCCGCGTGATCGACCTGACGCAGACGCTGACGCCCGAATTCCCGCAGATCGCGCTGCCGCCCGAGATGGGCCAGTGCTGGCCGTTCCGCATCGAGGAAGTGTCGAAGTACGACGAGCGCGGACCGGCCTGGTACTGGAACAACTTTTCCTGCGGCGAGCACACGGGCACGCACTTCGATGCGCCGATCCACTGGATCTCGGGCCGCGACCTGCCCGACAACTCGGTCGACACCATTCCCGTGCAGAACTTCGTGGCACCGGCTTGCGTGATCGATTGCGCGAGCGAAACCGCGGCCGACCACGACTACCTGTTGACGGTCGACGACATCGAACGCTACGAGTCGCAGCATGGCCGCATTCCCAAGGGCGCCTGGGTGCTGATGCGCACCGACTGGTCCAAACGCACCGACCCGGAGGCCTACCAGAACTACGACGAGACCGGCCAGCACACGCCGGGGCCGAGCACCGAGGCCGTGCGCTTTCTGGTCGAGCAACGCGACGTGCTGGGCTTCGGCTCGGAAGCCATCGGCACCGATGCCGGGCAGGGCTACCACCTGCGCCCGCCGTACCCGTGCCACTACTACATGCACGGGGCAGGGCGCTACGGCCTGCAGTGCCTGAGCAACCTCGACCTGCTGCCGCCGGCCGGCGCGGTGCTGATCTGCCCGCCGCTGAAGATCGAGAACGGCAGCGGCAGCCCGTTGCGCGTGCTGGCGCTGGTGGGGGCGTCGTGATGCAGGCAGGGGTCGCCGCAGTTACAGGCGGCAGTGCCGGCATCGGCAAGGCCATCTGCGAGGACCTGCTCGCGCAAGGCTATGAAGTCGTGTCGCTGGCCCGCCGGCCGAGCGGCATCGACCATCCCCTGCTTCACAGCATCGAGGTCGACCTGACCGACCGGGCGGCTAGTGCCGAGGCCATGAGCGAAATGGCCCGGCGCTTCGAGGTGACGACCGTGGTCCACAACGCCGGCGTGATCCGGCCCGCGCTGCTCGCCGACGTGAAGCTCGACGACCTCGACGCGCTGGTCGAGCTGCACCTGGGCAGCGCCATCCAGCTGGTGCAGGCGGTGCTGCCGGCGATGCGGGCGCAGCGCTTCGGCCGCGTGGTGCTGATGTCGTCGCGCGCTGCGCTCGGGGCCGCCACGCGCAGCTGCTATTCGGCCACCAAATCCGGCATGTTGGGAATGGCGCGCACGTGGGCGCTGGAACTCGCGGCCGACGGCATCACGGTCAACGTGGTCGCGCCGGGTCCGGTGCGTACCGACATGTTCTACGACGTGATCGAAGCCGGCAGCGAACGGGAGCGCGCGCTGGCGGCCTCGGTGCCGGTCCAGCGTGTCGGCGAGGTCGCCGACGTGGCGCGGGCCGTGCGCTTCTTCGCCGATCCGGCGGCCAGTTTCGTCACCGGCCAGGTGCTCTATGTCTGCGGAGGCGCCAGCATCGGCAGCCTGAGCATATGAGCACACCCCCAGTCTTCGCGCACTTCGTGTCGCTACGCCAACCCCCTTGCAGGGGGCAACACCAGCGGCCCGGCAAAGCCGGTTCCGCGGTGTTCCCCCCCTTCCTTTCCCAGTCCGACCTCTCGTTCATTCCAGGAGCATCGCCATGAAAGTCTCGAACCGAATCCGTGCCTTCGCCGGCATCGCCGCCCTGAGTGCCGCCGGCGCCTGGGCGGCCGACCTCAAGGTCGGCTTCATCACCTCGCTGTCGGGGCCGGTGTCGTCGCTCGGCATTCCGTATGAAAAGGGCATGAAGGCCGCGCTGGCCTACAAGTCCGAAGTGGGCGGACGCAAGATCCAGATGGTCCAGCTCGACGATGCGTCCGATCCGTCCACCGCGGCGCGCAACGCACGCAAGATGATCGACGAGGACAAGGTCGACGTCATCATCGGCACGGCCGGTTCGCCCGGCGCGCTGGCCATCGCCGCGGTCGCACGCGAGACGAAGACGCCGCTGATCTCCATCGCCAATGCCAACCTGCCGGGCGAAGAGGGCGCATGGATGGTCACGCTGCCGCAGCCGGCGCCGCTGATGGTGAGCGCGGTGGTCGAGCGCATGAAGAAGTCGGGCGTGAAGACGGTCGGCTACATCGGTTTTTCCGACGCGTGGGGCGACCTGGTGTACGACGCAATGCAGAAGGCGGCCGAACCGGCGGGCATCAAGGTGGTGTCGAACGAGCGCTACGCGCGCGCCGACTCGTCCGTGACCGGCCAGGTGCTGAAGATCGTGGCGCTGCGTCCCGACGCGGTGATCACCGGCACTTCGGGCACGCCGGGCGCGCTGCCTTACCTGGCGCTCGCCGAGCGCGGCTACAAGGGGCAGATCTACGGCATGCATGCGCTGATCAACCCGGACTTCGTGCGGGTCGGCGGCGCCTCCGTCGAAGGGCTGCTCGCACCCACCGGCCCGGTGATCGTGGCCGAGCAGCTGCCCGACTCGAACCCGATCCGCAAGGTGTCGATGGACTTCCGCGCCGCCTACCAGAAGGCCAACGGCGCAGCGCCGACGGATGCGTTCTCGGCCTATACCTTCGATGCGTGGCTGCTGTTCCTGGATGCGGCTTCGCGTGCCAAGGGCGAGCCCGGCACGCCGCAGTACCGGGTGGCGCTGCGCGATGCAATCGTCAGCACCAAGGAGCTGGTCGGCACCCACAGCGTCTACAACTTCAAGCCCGACAACCGCTATGGCTCCGACGAGCGTTCGCGCGTCGTGGTCAAGCTGGAAAACGGTAAGTGGAAACTGGTGCCATAGGATGAAACCAGCCTTGTCGATTCGACGGCGCGAGTGTCGTTCGGGGCGGGATCACGCCGACGGGGTGCCCTGCTTCGCGAATGTCCCCCGGCGCGGCCTAAGGCCGCAAGCCTCCTCCTTTATTTCGCTGCGCAGGGCACCCCATCGGCGCGATCCGGAAGCGCGGGGGTCGATCGCCAGGCACGACACGGCGTCACCCGTGCCGAGGGCATCGGGTGACCCCCGCAGCGAAATAAAGGAGGAGGCCGAAGGCCGGGGGACATTCGCGGAGGGGGTCACCCGGTGCCCTCGGCACGCACCCCTGGACGCGCCCAAAACTACAGCAGCGTTTCATCAGTCGCACGTGGCGGTGCGCTGATGCCAACCTACCGCGACCGCCCCGAAGCGATTCGCGCGCTCGTCGAGGACGACCGCGTGCACCGCGACGTCTACCTGAGCGACGAGCTGTTCGCGCTGGAGCAGGAGCGCTTCTTCGCGCAGACCTGGCTCTACGTCGGCCACACCAGCCAGGTGCCGGAGAGCGGCGACTACTGGTCGCTCGAACTCGCGGGCCGGCCGGTGATGATGGTGCGGCAGCCCGGCGGCGCGGTGCGGGTGTTCTACAACCGCTGCGCGCACAAGGGCACGCGGCTGGTGACGGACGAGAGCGGCAATACGGGCAAGTTCTTTCGCTGCCCGTACCACGCCTGGACCTATCGGCTCGACGGCGGGCCGCTCGCGATACCGCTCAAGTCGGGCTACGAAGGCACGCGGCTTTCGGAATGCGAGTCGGGCCGCGGGCTCACCGAGCTGAAGCACACGGTGGCCTACCGCGGCTTCGTCTTCAGCCGCCTGTCCGACCGCGGCCCCGACTTCGACGCCTACTTCGGCGAGGTGCTGCAGGCCATCGACAACATGGTCGACCGCTCGCCCGAGGGCCGGCTCACCGTCGGCGGTGGGGTGTTGCGCAACATCGTCCACTGCAACTGGAAGATGTACCTGGAGAACATCAACGACACGGTGCATCCGATGTCGACGCACGAGTCCGCCACGCAGGCGGCCGATGCACTCTGGCAGGGCCATGCGCCCGACGATCCCAAGCCGATGGCGATGGAGCAGATCCTGCCCTTCGGCTCCGGTTACGACTTCTTCGACCGCATGGGCGCTCGGGTGTTCGCCAACGGCCACAGCGTGCTGGGCACGAACTTCAGCATCCACTCCAGCTATGCGCAGCTGCCCGACTACGAGGCGGCGATGCGCGACGCGCACGGCGCCGAGCGAGCGGCCGACATCCTGCAGCGCTCGCCGCAGAACTCGGTCTTCTATCCGAGCCTGTCGGTGAAGGGTTCGCCGCAGGCGATCCGGGTGATCCGTCCGCTCGCGGCCGACCGCACGCTCGTTGAGGCCTGGAGCTTCCGCGCGGCCGGTGCGCCCGACCTGCTGTTCGAGCGGGCGATGAGCTACAACCGGCTCGTTTTCTCGCCGATGTCGGTCGTGGCGCACGACGACGTGCATCTGTTCGAGAGCATTCAGCGCGGCCTTCGGGCCGAGGGCAACGAGTGGATCAGCCTGCACCGCGACTTCGACGCGGCCGAGCTCGCGCAGGACACGGTCACCACCAACGGCACCAACGAGCTGCTGATGCGCAACCAGTTCCGCGCCTGGGCGAAGTTCATGGAAATGCCCGAATGATCGACGCAGCCGATTTCGTCGTGCACGAGGCAGCCCTGCTCGACGCCGGCCGCTTCGACGACTGGCTCGCGCTCTTCGCCGACGACGGCCACTACTGGGTGCCGCTGCAGGGCGCCGCGCAGGCCGATCCGCTTTCGCACAACTCGCTGGCCTACGAAGACCGTCTGCTGCTGCAGCTTCGGGTCGACCGGCTGAAGAACCCGCGCGCCCACTCGCAGCATCCGCGCAGTCATTGCCAGCACGTGCTGCAGCGCCCGGTCGTGGAACGCGACGATGCCGCCACTGGCGAGATCGCACTGCGCACGCCCTTCCTCTACATCGAGGCCCGCGGCGACGACCAGGTGCTGCTGGCCGGCACCTGCCGCCATCTGCTGGTGCGCACGCAGACGGGCCTTGCCATCCGGCAGAAGCGCATCGACCTTCTTCAAGCCGCGCGCGCACTGCCGGCGATCCAGTTGTTCATCTGAGCGAGCCGCTCATCCCTTCAACCCACAGGAGCCACGACATGAAGAGCTTGATGCAGAACCTGGTGCGCAGTGCGCTGGCAGCGGCGCTTGCCGCCGGATTCACGGCGACCGTGCTGGCGGCCGACCTGAAGGTCGGCCTGAGCGTCTCGCTCTCCGGCCCCAACTCGTCGCTCGGCGTGCCGTATGCCAAGGGCATGCAGGCCGCGATGGCCTACAAGCCCGAGGTCAACGGCCGCAAGATCCAGCTGATCGTGCTGGACGACGGCTCCGACCCGACCACCGCCGGGCGCAACGCGCGCAAGCTGGTCGAGGAGGACAAGGTCGACATCCTGATGGGCACGTCGGGCGTGCCGGCCGCGATCGCGATGGCGCAGGTCGGGCGCGACGCCAAGGTGCCGATGATCGGCCTCACGCCGATCCTGCTCGATGCGGCCGAGAACGCCTGGGTCTTCACCGTGGCGCAGCCCACGCAGCTCATGATCGATGCGGTGGTCGAGCGCATGAAGAAGGACGGCGTCAAGACCGTCGGCTATATCGGCTTTTCCGACGCCTGGGGCGACCTGGTCTACAACGCGCTGATGAAGGCCGCGCCGGCGGCCGGCATCAAGGTGCTGGGCAACGAGCGCTATGCGCGCGCCGATGCATCGGTCACGGGCCAGGTGCTGAAGCTGGTCGCGATGCGGCCCGACGCAGTGATGACGGGCGGCGCCGGCACGCCGGGCGCGCTCCCTTTCCTGGCACTGACCGAGCGCGGCTTCAAGGGGCCGATGTATGGCCAGCACGGGCTCATCAATCCTGATTTCGTGCGCGTCGTCGGGGCCTCGGGCCAGGGCGCGCTGATGCCGACCGGGCCGGTGATCGTGGCCGAGCAGCTGCCGGACAACTACCCGACCAAGAAGATCGCGATGGACTTTCGCGCCGCGTTCCAGAAGGTCAACAACGCGCCGACCAGCGATGCCTTCTCGGCCTATTCGTTCGACGGCTGGCTGGTGTTCACCGATGCCGCGGCCCGCGCCAAGGGCGAGCCGGGCACGCCCGAGTTCAGGCTGTCGCTGCGCGATGCGATCGCAAGCACCAGGGAAGTGGTCGGCACGCACGGCGTCTACAACTTCAAGCCGGGCAACCTGTACGGCGTGGACGAGCGCGCACGCGTGATCGTGAAGCTAGAGAACGGCCAGTGGAAGCTGGCGCCTTGAGCCGGCGCCACGACGCTTCGAAAGCGAACGGAAAGACCATGCGGAGGACCTTTCGATGACATGGGACGTGGCCCTCATCCTGGGCATCGACGGCCTGGCCAACGGCGCGGTCTACCTGCTGGCCGGGCTGGGCCTGGTGCTGATCTTCTCGGTCACGCGGGTGGTGTTCGTGCCGTTCGGCGACATCGCGGCCTTCGCCGCGCTGACCCTGGCCGCGTTCGAGACCGGCCGCCTGCCGCCGACCATCGGCATGGTGATGGTGCTGGCCGCACTGGCGGTGGCGACCGAGGTCGGCAGCCTCGCGCGGCGCGGCGAAGCCCGCAAGATTCCGAAGGCCGTGCTGGCCTGGGGCGTGCTGCCGCTGGTGCCCTGCGCACTGGCCTGGCTGGCGGCGCGGCCGGGCGTTCCGGCCACGCTGCACATCGCGGCCACGGTGCTGCTGGTGGTGCCGATCGCGCCTTTGCTGGCGCGGGTCGTGTTCCAGCCGATCGCCGATGCGTCGGTGCTGGTGCTGCTGATCGTGTCGCTGGCGCTGCACTTTCTGCTGTCGGGCCTCGGCCTCCTGTTCTTCGGGCCGGAGGGCTCGCGCACCCAGCCGCTCGCCGGCGGCACGATCGCGCTCGGCGACGGCTTCTCGGTGAGCGGGCAGGTGGTGCTGATGGTGGTCTCGGCCATCGTGCTGAGCGGGCTTTTCTTCCTGGTGTTCGAGCGCACGGTGGCCGGCAAGGCGCTGCGCGCCACCGCCGTCAACCGCGTGGGTGCGCGGCTGGTCGGCATCCGGCCGGCGCGCACCGCGCTGCTGGCCTACGGCAGCGCATCGCTGCTGGCAGGGCTCATCGGCGTGCTGATCGCGCCGGTCACCACCATGTACTACGACTCCGGTTTCATCATCGGCCTCAAGGCCTTCGTGGCGGCGATCATCGGCGGGCTGGTGAGCTACCCGATGACGGCCATCGGCGCGCTGGCGGTCGGCGTGGTCGAGAGCTTCGCGTCGTTCTGGAGCGGTGCGCTGAAGGACGTGATCGTCTTCAGCCTGCTGATACCGGTGCTGATGCTGCGCTCGTTCCTGTCGCGGCATGTCGACGAGGATGAAGAGGAGGTCGACCAATGAACGATCTTCTTCGCAACCGCATGCTGTGGGCCTGCATCGTCGTGGCAGCGCTCGCCGTCGCGCCGGCGCTGGCCGGCAACTTCACCGTCTCGCTCCTGAACGACATCGGCATCGGCGCGCTGGTGGCGCTGGGGCTGGTGATGCTCACCGGCATCGGCGGCGCCACGTCGTTCGGGCAGGCGGCCTTCGTCGGCATCGCGGCCTATGCGACGGCCTGGCTCACCACGGCGCAGGGGCTGTCGCCCTGGCTCGGCCTGCCGTTCGCGCTGCTCCTGACGGGCCTGTCGGCGCTGGCGATCGGCATGCTGACGCTGCGCCTGGGCGGCCACTTCCTGCCACTCAGCACCATCGCCTGGGGCCTGTCGATCGCGATGCTGTTCGGCAATGTCGATGCGCTCGGGCGCCACACCGGGTTGTCGAACATTCCGCCGCTGTCGATCGCCGGCTGGTCGCTGGCCGATCCGCGCGCGATCTACTACCTGATCTGGGTGCTGGTCGGACTGGCCTTCTGGTTCAGCCACAACCTGCTGCAGTCGCGGCCGGGGCGCGCCATTCGCGGCCTGCGCGGCGGCGCCATCCTGCTGGCCAGCGTGGGTGCCGATGCGTACCGGGTGCGGCTCACGCTGTTCGTCACGGCGGCGCTCTATGCAGGGCTGGCCGGATGGCTGTACGCGCACATGAACCGCTTCGTGAGCCCGTCGCCCTTCGACGTGCGGGCGAGCATCGAGTACCTGCTGATGGCGGTATCCGGCGGCCTCGGCCACCTGGCCGGTGCGCTGGTGGGTTCGGCCCTGGTGCTGGTGCTGAAGAACGGCCTGCAGGACGTGCTGCCGATGCTCACGCAGCGTGCCGGCCAGCTGGAGGCGGTGGCCTTCGCCACGCTCTTCATCCTGCTGCTGCACTTCGCGCGCGGCGGGCTGATGGGCTTCGTCGCGCGCTGGACGCGCGGGCGCTCCCGCACGCCGCCGGCGCGGCCGGCCATGGCGCCGGTGGCGCCGCTGGCGCACCGCACGCTGCCCGAGCGCGGCTCGCCGGTGCTCAGCGTGCGCGGCGCGGTCAAGCGCTTCGGCGGCCTGGTGGCGGTGAACGACGTGAGCTTCGACGTCGACGCCGGCGAGATCGTCGGCCTGATCGGCCCCAACGGCGCCGGCAAGTCGACCATGTTCAATCTGCTGACCTGCACCACGCCGATGACGGCGGGGCAGGTGCGCTTTCTCGGCCACGACATCGTCGGCCTGCCGCAGCGGCAGGTGGCGCGGCTCGGCCTTGCGCGCACCTTCCAGCACGTGAAGCTGCGCCCGCGCATGACCCTGCTCGACAACGTGGCGCTCGGTGCGCATTCGCGCACCAACTCGGGCGTGCTGAAGGCCGGCCTGCGGCTCGACCGCAGCGAGGAGCAGCAGATCCTGCAGGAAGCCCAGCGCCAGCTCGCGCGCATCGGCCTGGGCGACCGCGCCCACGAACTCGCGGGCAGCCTGCCGCTCGGCACCCAGCGCATCCTGGAGATTGCCCGGGCGCTGGCGGCCGACCCGGTGCTGCTGGTGCTCGACGAGCCGGCCGCCGGCCTGCGCCGCAAGGAAAAAATGGCGCTCGGCGGCCTGCTGCGCAAACTGCGCGACGACGGGGTGACGATCCTCATCGTCGAACACGACATGGACTTCGTGATGAAACTGGTGGACCGGCTGGTGGTGATGAACTTCGGCTCCAAGCTGGTCGAGGGCGTGCCCTCGGCGGTGCGCGCGGACGAGCGCGTGCAGGCGGCCTACCTGGGGAGCGTCGTATGACAGCGATGCTGGAGATTGCAGACCTTCACGTTTCCTACGGCCAGGTCGATGCGGTGCGCGGCGTCACGCTCGACCTGCAGCCGGGCCAGATCATCTCGGTCATCGGCCCCAACGGCGCGGGCAAGACCACGCTGCTGGCCGCGGCGATGGGCCTGCTGCCATCCAAGGGCATGCTGCGCTTCGAGGGCGAGGACCTGCACGGGCTCGATGTCGAGGCGCGGGTGGAGCGTGGCCTGTGCCTGGTGCCCGAGAAGCGCGAGCTCTTCGGCGAGCTCACCGTGCTCGACAACCTGCAACTCGGCGCCTATGCCAGGCGGCTGCGCGGCGATGCGATGAAGCGCCGCCTGCAGGCGGTCTACGACAAGTTTCCCAGGCTGGCCGAGCGCCGCGCCCAGCGCGCCGACACGCTCTCGGGCGGCGAGCGGCAGATGCTGGCGGTCGGCCGCGCGCTGATGTCGTTGCCGCGCCTCCTGATGCTCGACGAGCCCAGCCTCGGCCTGGCGCCGCTCGTCGTGCGCGACATCCTGTCCATCGTGCGCCAGCTGCGAGACGACGGCGTGTCGATCCTGCTGGTGGAGCAGAACGCGCGCGCCGCGCTCGAGACATCCGACCACGGCTACGTGCTGGAGACCGGCGAGATCGCGCTGTCGGGCGCGTCGCAGGACCTGGCCGACGACCCGCGCGTCAAGGCCACCTACCTGGGCGGAGGCACGCACGATGACGAAGGTTGAGCGCACGCTGCCCGCCATGCTGCAGCGCCAGGCGGCGGCGTTCGGCGAGCGGCCGCTGCTGCGTATCGCGGGCCGGCACTGGTCGCATCGGGATGCGGCGCAGGCGGCCGGGCGGCGCGCCGGCGCTTTGGCGCAAGCGGGTGTGGCGCGCGGCGACCGCGTTGCAGTCATGGCCGGCAACTGCATCGAGTTCATCGAGGCGTTCCTCGGCTGCGGCTGGCTCGGCGCGCTGGCGGTGCCGGTCAACACCGCGTCGATGGGGCCGCAGATCGCCTACTTTCTTGCCGACAGCGCAGCGAAGCTGCTGGTGGTCGACGCAGCATTCGTCGAACGCCTGCGGACCGTCGACCTTGCGCGCACGTCGCTGCGCGAGATCTGGGTGGTCGGCGCAGACGGCAGCCGCACCGCATGGCAGCCGAGCGAAGACATGCGCGTCGTGCCGTACCCCGCACCGGCCGAAGCCATCGCACCGGCACCGGTGCAGCCCGGCGACCCGCTCGCCATTCTCTACACATCGGGCACCACCGGCCCGGCGAAGGGCGTGGTCTGCCCGCATGCGCAGTACCACTGGTGGGGCGTGAACAGCGCGGACGTGCTCGGCGTCGGCGCAGAAGACGTGCTGTGCACGACGCTGCCGCTCTTCCACATCAACGCGCTCAACACCTTTGCGCAGGCGGCCGTCACCGGCTGCGAAGTGGTGTTCGAGCCGCGCTTCTCGGCCTCTGGCTTCTGGCCGTCGATGCGTGCGTCGGGCGCGACGGTGGTCTACCTGCTGGGTGCGATGGTGCCGATCCTGCTGGCCCAGCCCGAGGGTCCCGGCGAGCGCGATCACCGGGTGCGCATCGGCCTCGGGCCCGGCGTGCCGGCCGCCGCGGGCCAGGCCTTCTTCGCGCGCACCGGTGTACGGCTGCTCGAGGGCTACGGCTCGACCGAGACCAACTTCGCCATCGCCACCGCACCCGACTCGCCGCGCACCGGCGTGATGGGCTGGCTGCGGCCCGGCTTCTCGGCGCGCGTGGCGGATGCCGACGATGCCGAAGTGCCCGACGGCGAAGCCGGCGAACTGCTGCTGCGGGCCGACGAGCCGCATGCCTTCGCCAGCGGCTACTTCAACCTGCCCGACAAGACGGTCGAGGCCTGGCGCAACCTGTGGTTCCACACCGGCGACCGCGTGGTGCGCGATGCGGACGGCGCCTTCCGCTTCGTCGACCGCATCAAGGACGCGATCCGCCGGCGCGGCGAGAACATCTCTTCGTTCGAGGTCGAACAGGTTCTGCTGATGCATCCCGCGGTTGCCGCCTGCGCGGTGTACCCGGTGCGCTCGGAGCTGGCCGAGGACGAGGTCATGGCGGCGCTGGTGGCCCGCCCGGGGATGCCCATCGATCCTGCCGAGCTCATGGCGCATTGCGAAGAGCGGCTGCCGCGTTTTGCCGTGCCGCGTTATGTGGACGTGCTGCCCGAGCTGCCGCGCACCGAGAACGGCAAGGTCCAGAAGTACAGGCTGCGCGACTGCGGCGTGACCCCGACCACCTGGGACCGCGGTGGCGGCGCCCGCGCGGTGGTGAAGACCTGAACTCTCGGCGTCACGGCGAATGCGCTGGCGCCCGCAGCGGTGAAGAGACCGGTGCTCGATGCGATGGACCCGCTGCAGCAGCAGGTTGTCGCGGCCGGCATTCCGATCGGGCGTTTCGGCAGGCGCAGGACGTGGCCGCAGCGGTGGTCTATCTCGCATCGCCGGCCTCGGCCTTCATGACCGGCGCGACGCTGGACCTCAACGGTGGCCGGCTGATGCGCTGAAGGCAGGACGCGCGGGCAACCTAAAATGATTCAGCACTAAATCATTCAGGCATGCAAACAAATTCAATGACCGGCCGGCATGCGCTCGTGACGGGCGCCGCGCGCGGCATCGGCGCGGAGATCGCTCGAACGCTGGCGGGCCAGGGCGCGGTGCTGACCCTGCTCGGACGCGATGGCGACGCGCTGCAACGCACCGCTGCGTCGCTCGCGGGCAGCGGCCACGGCATTGCCGTCGCCGACGTGGCCGACCCGGACGCGGTGCAATCCGCGTTTGCACGGGCGCGCACCGAACGCGGACCGATCCTCATCCTCGTCAACAACGCCGGCCAGGCAGAAAGCGCCCCGCTGCTGAAGACATCGTTCGCGCTGTGGCAGCGCATGCTGGCCGTCAACCTGACCGGCAGCTTCCTCTGCGCACAGGCCGCACTGCCCGACATGCTCGATGCCGGCTGGGGCCGCATCGTGAACATCGCCAGCACGGCGGGGCAGAAGGGCTATGCCTACGTCGCTGCCTACGCGGCCGCGAAGCACGGCGTGATCGGACTGACGCGCTCGCTGGCGCTGGAGGTCGCGCGCAAGGGCGTGACGGTGAACGCAGTCTGCCCCGGCTACACCGACACCGACATCCTGCGAGACAGCGTGGCCAACGTGGTGCAGAAGACCGGCCGCAGCGAAGCCGACGCACTGGCCGAATTTGCGGCCGTCAATCCGCAGCGCCGCATCGTGCAGCCGGCCGAGGTGGCGGACGCGGTGCGCTGGCTGTGCGGAGACGCCGCGGCGTCCGTCACCGGCCAGTCCCTGTCGATTTCGGGAGGCGAAGTCACATGAAGCGCGACGATGCATCGCACGTACTGCTGAGCGACGCGCAGGAACTGGGCCACGAGGCGCGCGCCGGCACCGGCGACCACGCAGTGCTCAAGCTGTGGCTGCGGATGCTGGCCAGCACCACCCAGATCGAGGCCGAGATCCGCAAGCGCCTGCGCGAGCGCTTCGACATCTCGCTGGCCCGTTTCGACTACATGGCGCAGCTCTACCGCTACCGCGACGGCCTGAAAATGCGCGTGCTCTCGCGCTACCTGATGGTGACCGGCGGCAATGTGACCGGCCTTACCGACGAGCTCGAACGCGAGGGCGTGGTGCAGCGCACGGCCAGCCCGGAAGACCGGCGTGCCTGGATCGTCAGCCTGACGCCCAAGGGCCGCCGCAGCTTCGAGGCCATGGCGAGCGCGCACGAGGAATGGCTGCTCGAACTGTTCGAAGGGCTCGACGCGCAGGCGGTGCAGCAGCTCTATGCGCAGCTGGGTGCGTTGCGCGTGCACCTGGTGCGTTAGTCAGCTGCCGGGGCTGCGAAGCACGACTTTTGCAACGTCCGCGGGCCCTTCGCCCTCGACGACCACGATGGCGGTGACCTTGGGGTCGGCCTCCGAGCGCAGGCGGGCGACTTCGCGGAGCGGCCCGATCGCGGTGCCGTTGGCCATGCCCATCGGATTGGTCTTGAGGCTCGCGACCGGCGCCGCCTGGCTGCCGACGAAGACGCTGTAGACGGTTTCGGGCTTCAGCTTGTAGAGAAACACTTCAAGCGCATCCACCACGCCGAAGCTGCGGGCGACGACGAAGCCCTTGGCATCGCCGGCGGGTGGCGCCAGCGCGATGTTGGCCGGCGCCGTGTTGGCGAGCGGCTTGAGATTGTCGGTGCCCGCGCCGGAGCGCACTGCGTTCGACACATAGACCAGCGCCTGCGGCGCCTGGCCGACCGGGATCTGCGACACGACCTTGTTGCTCTCCGTGTCGATCACCTGCACCGCGTCGCCGTTTTCCAGTCCGACGTACATGCGCGTGCCGTCGTCCGACGGCCACACGCCATGCGGCAGGGCGCCGGTCGCGATGGTGTCGAGCAGCTTCGCCTCGCCATCGGTGGCGTAGACCTTCACCGCGTTTTCGCCGCCGATGGCCACGTAGGCGAGCGTGCCGCGCGCGGTCTTCGCGAAGCCGAAGTGGTTGGTGATGAAGCCGGTGTCGATCACGCCGGTGACCGCCATCGCCTTCACGTCGATGCGGCTGACCTTGCCGACATCCTTGTGGCCCATCCAGACCTCCTTGGCGTCGGGCGTGAACTGCAGGAAGGGCGAGAACGGGCTGACCACGGGAATGCGCTTGACGATCTTGTAGGACTTGGTGTCTACCACCGCCAGTTCGGGCGTGAAGCTCGACACCACGAAGGCGCGCGCGCCGTCGGGCGTGAACAGCACCATGCCCGGCCCGGGCGCGGTCTCGATGCGGCGCTTTTCCTTGAACGTCCTGGCGTCGATCACCGACACATAGTTCTCGCCGCGCACCACCGCCCACACCTCCTTGCCGTCTTTCGTGAAGAAGGCCTCGTGCGGCGAGCGCCCGATGTAGGCGATGCCCTTGACCTTGTTGGTCGCCGTGTCGATGAAGGCCACCGAGTTCGAGCCGTTCGAGACAGCGACCAGCGTGCGGTGGTCGGGCGAGAAGCCCAGCCCGTGCACGTTGATCTCGCCCTTGTACAGCGGCGAAAGCAGGTCGGGCCGCTGGTTGCCCAGGCGGATCTGGCCCAGCAGCGTGTTGCTCGCCGGATCGATCACCGACACCGTGTTGGTGTTCTGGTCGGCGGTGTAGACCCGGTCGCCGGCGCCGGGCGCCGCCCAGGTCGCCAGCGGCAGGAAGCACAGTGCCGCGGCTGCGGCAAGGGATATGGGAAGGTTCATGTGGCGGGCCTTGCGAATTCGGTTGGAGGCAGATGAGCGCGCCGCGGCAGGCGCGGTGCGCATGGCTATTTCAAAGGCGTGCCAGACCCATGCCGGGCCAGCCATGCCTGCATGACCCGGATCTCGTTGGCCTGCTCGGTCAGGATGCCCAGGGCCAGGTTGCGCACTTCGGGGTCCTGGGTGCCGAGCAGGATGGACTTCGCCATGTCGATGGCCCCCTGGTGATGCGGGATCATCATGGCCATGAAGTCGTGCTCGGGCAGCCCGGTCATCGGCGCCTGGCGCATGCCATGGTCCATGACCGCCATGGCGTCGTTCATCAGCGCACCGAAGGGCTTCGCGGTGCTCGCGACGAAGTGGGGCGGTGCCGCTGGCTCGGCGGGCGCGCCATGCAGGTGCGGGTCGGCCGCGAGGCATGTTGCACCGCCGCCGGCAAGCAAGAGTGCGCAGAAAGCTGCGCGCAGTGACGGTGCAATCAGGGCCATCGTTGCCTCACGGATGTCGGAACATCGGGAGATATTCCCGGGGGCAGCCGGGCGCGGCACTATTTCGCGCCGCCGCTGGCCTTCGAGACATACAGCGCCAGCGCAAGAATCTGCGCTTCGCTGAGCTTGTCCTTGTACGAGGGCATCTGGCCCAGCCCGATGCGCAGGGCCTTGGCGACGCGCGCCGCATCGGGCTTCAGCTCGTCGAGCACCGGGCCGATCGCGCCCTGCGCGCCCGCATCCTGCAGCGTATGGCAGACGGCGCAGGCAGGCACCGTGCCCTGGGAGAACAACTTCTTGCCCAGCGCGAGCTGCGCGCCGTCATCGGCGGCGAGCGCGGGAAGAACGGGCAGCAGGAGGACGGCAGCGAGACCGCGGGCGATCGTCGGCATGTGTGGGCGGCGTCGGGTCGACAGGCGAGCGGGCATGTTCAAGCCACCGTCACTTTCACGGCATGGTCGGCCCAGCTCGTGTTGTTGTAGCCGCCTGCGTTTTCCATGCGCTGCTCGGGTTGCACGTTCCCCGCCGCGTCGGTGGCGCGGCTGGCCAGCGTGTAGCTGCCCGCAGGCAGCCGGGCGGGCAGCACGAACTGGCGCCACGCGTAGCGCCCGAGGTCCGGCCCGACAAAGCGGGCTTCCTTCCAAGTCCTGCCGCCGTCGATCGAAACTTCGACCCGGCTGACTGCATGCAGCCCGCCGAACGCAACGCCCTGGATCTGCAGCGGACCCGCGCGCAAGCCGCTCGCCTCGGGGCCGGGCGCGTTGATCCACGACTTGACGCTCATCTCCTGCACGGAAGGCTGGCTCGGGTCGCCCTTGCCGCCGGGCGGGGAGATGCGATAGCCGTGCGACATGATGCGGGCCTCGGTCTCCTTGGGCGTGAAGGCCAGGCGCTTGACGTACTTGATGCTGTTCACACCGGTGTAGCCCGGCACGATCAGGCGCAAGGGTCCGCCGTGCGCCAGCGGAATCGGCGCGCCGTTCATCTCCCAGGCCAGCAGCGCGTCGGCCATGGCTTGCGCCGGCACGGAACGCTCGACGATCACGCTGAGCGGGTCCAGGCCATCCGGCAGCTTTTCGCCTCCGGTGCCGGTGAGGAAGGCCGCGCCAGGCGACACGCCGCCAAGTGCTTCGGCCACCATCCGCACCGGGACGCCGCTCCACACCACGCAGCCGGCGGCACCCACGGTCCACGGCGTTCCGCTGGGCTTGCTCGGGAAGAAGCCGCGGCCGTTGCCCGAGCATTGCAGCACCATCGCCGTGGTTTCGATGCCGATGGTCTTCAGTTCGGCGAGCGTCATCTTGCGCGGGTTCTTCACCCCCTCGATCGCCAACTCCCAGGCGTCGCGGTCGGCGACTATTCCGGCATCGGGCGCCGGGAGGTTGTTGCGGATGTAGAGCTGTTCGGCCGGCGTGATGCCGCTGGTGCCGAAGGCTGTGCGCCTGGTCTCGATGGTGGTGCCGCTGTGCACGATGAGGCTCGCCGGGTCCTTCCAGCTCACGTAGGGGGGCAGCGGCTTGGGCGCGGCGGCCTGCGCCATCGCGCCGCGCGCAAAAGTGGCCAGGCCGGCGGCGGCCAGCGCGCTGGCGCTGCCTGCCAGCAGGTGGCGGCGTGGCATGGAAGCAAGGGCCTCATTCATCGTGTGTCTCCTTCGGGGGGGTTGTCAAAGTCGGTTCCTGTCGATGGCGGGTGCGTCAGCCGGCCGGCTTGCCGAAGGCGGCCTGCGCGACGGCCAGCGCCGTTTTCTTCTGCGCCACAAGCACCAGCGGCTTGTCGTCGCGCGAACGCACCACCTGCCAGTAGACGTTGCCCCACCAGCCGCTGCCATCGCCCAGCGCGACCGGCCTGTCGAAGGCGAACACCGTCACCATGCCGCCCTTCTCGAAAAAGGTGGTCAGGTGATAGACAAGATGGCCCTGGATGTCGCAGGGCCGCATGAGCTGCGGAAAGCCGGGCAACGATTGGCTGCCGCTCAGGCCGAGTTGTTCGAGCAGCGGTTTCGCATCCATGAACTTGCCGCGCAGCGTTCGTTCGTAGTACTCATGCTCGATCGCGCCCAGCACCAGCGCCGGCGGCCGCATCGCAAGCACGCTGCCGGCGCCGCCCCCCAGCAGCGCCAGCACGCCGAGTCCGCGCCACGCGGCGCGCCGCGATATCGGCGGCGCCTGCCGCAGAAGATGGGCGGGCGGCTCGCCGGGTTCGCATGCGAGCGTGAGTTCGGCGCGTGCGCGCAGGTCGAACTCGGTGTCGGGGGGGCGATCGAATCCGCTCATGTCAAACCTTTCTGAGCACCGTCACCGGGGCGGGCCCGGTCGCGCCAACGATTTCGGCACGCTTTGGCGCGCTCATTGCCGCCTTCAGCGCAGTGCGCGCACGCGCCAAGCGGGACAGCACCGTGCCGGGCGCGATCTCCAGCGCTTCGGCCATTTGCGCGGTCGGCATGTCGTCGAAGTAATACAGCGCCAGTACCTCCCGGTGGATCGGTGCGATACGGCCGAGCGCCTTGACGACGTCGAGCCGATCGTCCAACCCCGCATCCGGCGCCGTCTGCTCGGCCAAGACGTCGTCGTCGAGCGATTGCATGGCCGGCGCCCATTGGCGCAGCACGGCGCGCCGCATGATCTGGAACAGCCAGGCACGCGCCAGCTCAGGCTTGCGCAGCTGGCCCCGGTGCTTCCAGGCATTGGCGTAGCAGTCCTGCACCACGTCTTCCGCCACGGCGCGCGAACCGGTCAGCGCCCAGGCGCTGCGCAGCAGAAAGCGGTAGTGCTCTTGCACCCACTGGTTGTAGCGGGACTCGGCGGACTGGAACATGCGTACAAGAGCGTGCGCGGCGTCTTTTCATTCCACCCCAACCCTGGAGTTTGCTTGGTACTTACCCGCGCCCGAGCAGCGCGTCCTTCAGCTTCCAGTCGGCCGGATTCGGGCCGAGCCAGATCCGCAGCAACGCATTGAAGAACGCCGCTTCCTTGATCGCCTCGCCCTGCGCCACGCCCTTGACCGAGATCACGGTGCCGGTGCCTGCCAGCCAGTCGATGGTGAAGGTGTCGCCGGTCTTCAGCTGCTTCTGGTCGGCAAAGATCTGGCCCATGCGCACCAGGCCGGGAATGAGCTGCAGCATTTCGCTCTTGGGCGAGTTGTCTTCGACGCCCCGGGTGAACAGCTTGCCGAGCTCGTTGGCATCGATGTCGCGCAGCATCGTGATCACCAGCCGCTTGGTGCCGGGCGCGGCCAGCACTTCCTCCGGCGTGGACGCCTTCCTGCCCAGGTAGAGGCCGGCGGCATAGACCTTGAACACGGCCTTGTAGCGAACGCCGGCGCCGTTGAGCACGAGCTTGCTGCCCTTCAGGTCGAGCGCGTCCTCGAGCTTGATGCCGGCCACGTCGACCTGCGCGGCGGATGCGGCGAGCGATGCGGCGGTGATGGTGACCAGCGCGGCTGCGCGCTTCCAGACAGGGGTGTTCATCGGGTTGTCTCCGTCTTCGAAAAATCAGAATCGTTCGAATGTATCTTTTTGTACGCCTGTTGTCGCTGGGCTAAACTCACGCTCCCATGTTCATTCATCACGTCATCCAGACAGGTCGAGGCAGCCGGGGAGCCTGGCCTTGGCGCACGCCAACGTCGTTGCCTGTTTGACTGCGCGGCGCCCGCCGCGCGCCCGCGGCCTCCGGTCATTCCAGACCCGGCCACCGACCTGAATGACACTGCCAGCGGCCACCCCGCGCCGCCGGCCGACGGAGACCCCACCCGTGATCACCGAACTCGAATTCAAGAGCCTCAGCGCGCAGGGCTACAACCGCATTCCGCTGATGGTCGAGGCCTTTGCCGACCTCGAAACCCCGCTTTCCCTCTATCTGAAGCTGGCCCACACCAAGGAGGGCGGCAAGCACAGCTTCCTGCTCGAATCGGTGGTCGGCGGCGAACGCTTCGGGCGCTACAGCTTCATCGGCCTGCCCGCGCGCACGCTGCTGCGCGCAAGCGGGTTCGGCGCCGATGCGCTTACCGAAGTGGTGAGCGGCGGCAAGGTGGTCGAGACAGCCACCGGCAACCCGCTCGACTTCATCGCGGCCTACCAGAAGCGGTTCAAGGTGGCGCTGCGGCCGGGGCTGCCCCGCTTCTGCGGCGGGCTGGCCGGCTACTTCGGGTACGACACGGTGCGCCATATCGAGAAGAAGCTTGTGCACAGCTGCCCGCCCGATACGCTGGGCTGCCCCGACATCCTGCTTCTGCAGTGCGAGGAGCTGGCCGTGATCGACAACCTGTCGGGCAAGCTCTACCTGATCGTCTATGCCGATCCGGCCCAGCCCGAGGCCTACGCCAATGCCAAACGCCGCCTGCGCGAACTGCGCGAGCAGCTCAAGTACTCGGTGAGCGCGCCGCAGGTCAGGCCGACGCAGGCGCATCCGGCCGAACGCAGCTTCGCCAAGGCCGACTACCTGGCCGCGGTGGAGCGCGCCAAGGAGCTCATTGCGGCCGGCGACTTCATGCAGGTGCAGGTCGGCCAACGCATCAGCAAGCGCTACACCGAGTCGCCGTTGTCGCTCTACCGCGCACTGCGTTCGCTGAACCCCTCGCCCTACATGTACTACTACCACCTGGGCGACTTCCATGTGGTCGGCGCGTCGCCCGAGATCCTCGTGCGGCAGGAGCACACGGCCGACGGCGAGCAGAAGATCACCATCCGGCCCCTCGCCGGCACGCGCCCTCGCGGCGCGTCGCCCGAGCTCGACAAGGCGGCCGAAGTCGAACTCATCAACGACCCGAAGGAGCGCGCCGAGCATGTGATGCTGATCGACCTGGCGCGCAACGACATCGGCCGCATCGCAAAGACCGGCAGCGTCAGGGTGACCGAAGCCTTCGCTGTCGAGCGCTACAGCCACGTGATGCACATCGTGAGCAACGTCGAGGGCACGCTGAAAGAAGGCATGACCGCGATCGACGTGCTCAAGGCCACCTTTCCGGCCGGCACGCTGACCGGCGCGCCGAAGGTGCACGCGATGGAACTGATCGACCGGCTGGAGCCGACCAAGCGCGGAATCTACGGCGGTGCGTGCGGCTACATCAGCTATGCGGGCGACATGGATGTCGCGATCGCCATCCGCACCGGCATCGTGAAGGACCAGATGCTGCATGTGCAGGCCGCGGCGGGCGTGGTCGCCGACTCGGTGCCGGAGCTCGAGTGGAACGAAACCGAGGCCAAGGCGCGTGCCCTGCTGCGTGCTGCGGAGCTGGTGGAGGAGGGGCTGGAATGAATACCGGGATCGGACATCCGGACGCAGAGGACGCGAAGGTTTCGCGGAAAACGCAAAAGGAGAACCAGGACTTCGAAGATGATTTTTCTCACCGGATCATCGGCGCGGCGGTCGAGGTTCAGCGTGTGCGCGGATTTCGTGGTCGAACGTTCGGTCATCGTCGAGCTCAAAGCCATGGAAGCTGTCGCCGACCTGCATCGCGCTCAGCTGTTGTCGTACCTGCGCCTCTCGGGGCTGAAGCTTGGACTTCTGATCAATTTCCACGCCTTCCCCGGTCAAGGGAATCCACAGGATGGTGAACAAGCTATGAAGCCATTTTTGTTTTCCTTTCGCGTCCTTCGCGAAACCTTCGCGTCCTCTGCGTCCGGAAATCCAAGTGCCGGAGCATGTCGATGAAGCTCCTCATGATCGACAACTACGACAGCTTCACCTACAACCTGGTGCAGTATTTCGGCGAGCTGGGTGCCGAGGTCGAGGTGCACCGCAACGACGAGATCACCATCGACGCGCTGCGCCGGCGGGTGGCCGCAGGGGTCGGGCGCCTGGTGATATCGCCCGGCCCGTGCTCGCCGGCGGAAGCGGGCGTGTCGGTGGCGGCGATCCGCGAATTCGCTGGCGTGCTGCCGATCCTGGGCGTCTGCCTCGGGCACCAGGCGATCGGGGCGGCGTTCGGCGGCAGCATCGTTCGCGCACGGCAACTGATGCACGGCAAGACCAGCGAAATCACGACCACGCGGGAAGGCGTGTTCGCCGGACTGCCGGAGAAATTCACCGTCAACCGCTATCACTCGCTCTCGATCGAACGCACTACCTGCCCGAGCGAACTCGCAGTCACCGCGTGGACCGCGGACGGGGAGATCATGGGCGTGCGCCACAGCGGATTCGCGCCGGCAGTCCGCATCGAGGGCGTGCAGTTCCATCCCGAATCCATCCTTACCGAGCACGGCCACGCCATGCTCAAAAACTTTCTGGAGTGACCCGCATGCCAGCGACCTCATCGACCCTCATTGACCTTCGCAGCGACACCGTCACCCAGCCGACGGCTGCGATGCGCGACGCGATGTTCGCTGCGCCCCTCGGCGACGACGTGTTCTTCGACGACCCGAGCGTCAATGCGCTGCAGCAGCGGATTGCCGAGATGCTCGGCTTCGAGGCGGCGCTGTTCGTGCCGACGGGCACGCAGAGCAACTTCTGCGCGATCCTTGCGCACTGCCAGCGCGGCGACGAATACATCGTCGGTCAGCAGGCGCATGCCTACCGCTGGGAAGGCGGCGGCGCAGCGGTGTTCGGCAGCGTGCAGCCGCAGCCGCTGGAGCATCAGCCCGACGGCTCGCTGGCATTGAAGGACATCGAGGCGGCGGTCAAGCCGGACGACGCGCATTTCGCGCGCACCCGGCTGCTGGCGCTGGAGAACACGATCGGAGGCAAGCTGCTGCCCTTTGCCTATGTCGAGGAGGCCACGCAGCTCGCACGACGCCTGGGACTGGCGCGGCATCTCGACGGCGCGCGTCTCTTCAATGCAGCCACGGCGCAGGCTGCACAGCGCGCCGGCACTGACGTGATCGCCGAAGCGCGGCGCATCGCCGGCTGCTTCGACAGCGTGTCGGTCTGCTTCAGCAAGGGCCTCGGCGCGCCGGTCGGCTCGGCGCTGTGCGGCAGCCGCGAGCTGATTGCGCGCGCCCATCGCATCCGCAAGATGGCGGGCGGCGGCATGCGGCAGGCCGGCATGCTGGCGGCCGCTGCGTCGCATGCGCTGGAGCACCACATCGAAAGGCTCGCCCAGGACCATGCCCTGGCCCGACGCCTGGCCGACGGGCTGGCCGGCATCGACGGCCTGCAGGTCGAGGCGCCGCAAACCAACCTGCTGTTCGTCGACCTGACGGGTGACGCGAGGCCGCGCTCGGCCGAACTGCTGGCCCACCTGAAGCGCGAGGGCGTGCTCGCGACCGGCCTGTACCGCCTTCGTTTCGCCACGCACCTGGATGTCGACGCGGCCGGCATCGACCGCGCAGTTGGCGCGATCCGGAGCTTCTTGCGTGCCTGAACTCGATTCGCTGCTGCTGTTCATCGCGGCTGGCCTGCTGCTGAACCTCACGCCAGGACCGGACGTGCTCTACATCGTGACCCGCGCGCTGCGCCAGGGTGCGCGCGCCGGCATCGTGGCGGGCTTCGGCATCACGGCCGGCTGCTTCGTGCATATTGCCGCCGCGGCACTGGGCGTGAGCGCGCTGATGGCCGCATCGACCACCGCCTTCGCCGTGCTCAAGTGGCTGGGCGCGGCCTACCTGGTGTGGATCGGGCTGCGGATGCTGCTGACGCGAGCGCCGAAGCACGCCGCCGGGGCGCCGGCCGCAGGCAGCGACACGACCGCTGCCAGCCTGAAGAGCATCTTTCTCGGCGGCTTCTGGACCAATGCGCTCAACCCCAAGGTGGCCTTGTTCTTCCTGGCCTTCGTTCCGCAGTTCATTGCGCCCGACGCCGCCAGCAAGCCGCTGGCTTTTTTCCTGCTCGGCATGCTGTTCAACTTCAACGCGATCTTCGTCAACATCGGCTGGGCGCTCGCGGCCGGCTGGACGGCGCGCCGCGTCGGCATCGTGCAGCGCAGCATGCGCTGGCTCGAACGCGGCGCGGGCGCGCTCTTCGTCGCGTTCGGCATCAAGCTCGCGCTGACCGACCTGCCGGTTGCAGCAAACCCGACCCACTGACCCCAGGGAGACATCCGCCATGCCCATCACGCCCCAGGAAGCACTGCAGCGCACCATCGAACACCGCGAGGTGTTCCACGACGAAATGCTGCACATCGTGCGCCTCATCATGAGCGGCGAATGCTCGCCGGTGATGATGGCGGCGCTCATCACCGGCCTGCGCGTCAAGAAGGAAACCATCGGCGAGATCACCGCGGCAGCGCAGGTGATGCGCGAGGTATCGACCAAGGTCACCGTGGCCGACACCACGCACCTGGTCGACATCGTCGGCACCGGCGGCGACGGCTCGCACACCTTCAACATATCGACCTGCTCGATGTTCGTCGCCGCAGCCGCGGGTGCCAAGGTCAGCAAGCACGGCGGGCGCAGCGTGAGCAGCAAGTCGGGCAGCGCCGACGTGCTGGAGTCGCTGGGCATCGACATCAACCTGTCGCCCGAGCGCATCGCGAAGTGCATCGCCGACGTCGGCATCGGCTTCATGTTCGCGCCCAACCATCATCCGGCGATGAAGAACGTGGCACCGGTGCGCAAGGAACTCGGCATCAAGACCATCTTCAACATCCTCGGGCCGCTGACCAATCCGGCCGGCGCGCCCAACATCCTGATGGGCGTCTTCCATCCTGACCTGGTCGGCATCCAGGTGCGCGCGTTGCAGCGGCTCGGTGCCGAGCACGCGCTGGTCGTCTATGGGCGCGACGGGATGGACGAGATATCGCTCGGCGCGGCCACCTTGGTCGGCGAGCTCAAGGACGGCGAAGTCCGCGAGTACGAACTGCATCCCGAGGACTTCGGCTTCGCGATGTCGAGCAACCGCGCCCTGCGCGTCGAAACGCCGGAGCAATCCAGGGCGATGCTGCTCGGCGTGCTCGACAACCAGCCCGGCGCAGCGCGCGACATCGTCGTGCTCAATGCAGGCGCGGCGCTCTATGCGGCCAACGTGGTCGAGTCGATCGCGGTGGGCGTGGAGCGGGCGCGCGCCGCCATCGAGTCGGGGGCGGCCAAGGCCAAGCTGGGCGAACTGGTCAGGGCAACGACCGCAAGCTAGAACGAAGGAGAAACATGTCCGACATCCTCGACAAGATCGTCGCGGTCAAGCGCGAAGAGATCGCCGCGGCGCAGAAGAAAAGCTCGCTCGAAGCAGTGCGCTTCGATGCGGAAAGCCGCGTGCTCACCCGTGACTTCGCCGGTGCGCTGCGGGCGAAGATCGCGTCCGGCCAGGCGGCGGTGATCGCCGAGATCAAGAAAGCCAGCCCGAGCAAGGGCGTGCTGCGCGAAGATTTCATCCCGGCCGACATTGCACAGAGCTACGCCGAAGGCGACGGCGAGGTCGGCGCTGCCTGTCTTTCCGTCCTGACCGACCGCCAGTTCTTCCAGGGCGGCGTCGACTACCTCAAGCAGGCGCGCGCCTCGTGCGACCTGCCGGTGCTGCGCAAGGATTTCATCGTCGACGCCTACCAGGTCTACGAATCGCGCGCGATGGGCGCCGATGCGATCCTGCTGATCGCGGCCTGCCTGGACGACGCGCAGATGCGCGAATTCGAAGCGATTGCGGCCGGCCTGGGCATGGCGGTGCTGGTCGAGGTGCATGACGCAGGCGAACTCGAGCGCGCACTAAAGCTCAAGACGCCGCTGATCGGCATCAACAACCGCAACCTGCGAACCTTCGAGGTCTCGGTGCAAACCACCATCGACCTGCTGCCGAAGGTGCCGGCCGAGCGTCTGCTCGTGACCGAGTCCGGTATCGCAACCCGCAACGACGTCGCGCAACTGCGTGCCGCTGGCGTGCAGGCGTTTCTGGTCGGCGAGGCCTTCATGCGTGCCCAGGAGCCGGGCGACGCGCTCGCCGAACTGTTTCGATGAGCACTCTGAAGCTGTCCAGCAGCGATCCGGTCGATTGGCCGGTCGCGCCGGGCTGGCGGCCGCTGGTGGACGAGTTCTTCGCCGGGCCGATCGGCCAGAAGCTGCTCGGCTTCCTGCGCCAGAGGCTGGAAGCCGGGGCAGTGATCTTCCCACCGCAGCCGCTGCGCGCGCTCGAACTCACGCCGCCGGAAGCGGTGCGCATCGTGATCCTCGGCCAAGACCCGTACCACGGGCGCGGCCAGGCCGAAGGACTCGCGTTTTCGGTGGCGCCCGGCGTCCCGGTGCCGCCGTCGCTGCGCAACGTCTTCAAGGAGATCGAACGCGATCTTGGCGTGGCGCCGCCGACTTTTCCCATTCCGGGCGGCAGTCTGGTCAAGTGGGCGACCCATGGCGTGTTGCTGCTCAACACCTGCCTCACGGTGGAGGAGGGTCAGCCGGCCAGCCATGCGGGCCAAGGCTGGGAAATCCTCACCGACGCCATCATCCGCCATGTCGCGCGGGGAGAGCGTGCGGCGATGTTCATGCTGTGGGGCGCGCACGCGCAAAGCAAACGTGCGCTCATCGATGCCGGCCGCCACAAGGTGCTGGTGGCGAACCACCCGTCGCCCTTGTCGGCCCTGCGGCCGCCGCTGCCTTTCATCGGCTGCGGCCACTTCAGCGAGGCACGTGCCTGGCGAGAGGCGAAAGCCGGTGATTCCGCCGGGTAAAATCCCCGCGATCGGATGGCTCGGGGCCGTCAACCGTGCTATATTCCGAGGTTCGCCGGAGAGGTGGCCGAGTGGTTAATGGCAGCAGACTGTAAATCTGCCCTCTTACGAGTACGCTGGTTCGAATCCAGCCCTCTCCACCAGCGATGAAACGGATTTTTGAGGACGCTGAGTGCCCCCGAGGCGGGAGTAGTTCAATGGTAGAACCCTAGCCTTCCAAGCTAATGACGCGGGTCCGATTCCCGTCTCCCGCTCCAAAGTCCGGTTCGACGTGAAGCAGTTTTTTGAGTTAGCCCATTTGGCTCAGTGGTAGAGCACTCCCTTGGTAAGGGAGAGGTCGCGGGTCCGATTCCCGCAATGGGCACCAGGTTTTGGGTTTGCAGCCGCAGGTCCATGTGAATGTGTTGATCTAGTTATTTTTCGGAGTCGAGAAAATGGCAAAAGGAAAATTCGCCCGCACCAAGCCGCACGTGAACGTGGGCACCATTGGGCACGTGGACCATGGCAAGACGACGCTGACGGCGGCGATTGCGACCGTGCTGTCGAGCAAGTTCGGTGGTGAAGCCAAGG
>JANOCL010000002.1:0-6927 GCA_031412135.1 Variovorax sp.
GAAAACCCGGCGTGGATGAGCGGCGGCTTCACCATGCTGAGCAACGTCACGCTGCCGTGGAACCGCATCTGCATCATCGTCTTCGCGGTGCTCGTACTGCTGGCAATGGGCTGGCTCATCGGCAAGACCCGGCTCGGCCTCTTCGTGCGCGGCGTCACGCAGAACCGCCCGATCGCATCCTGCATGGGCGTGAACACGGCGCGCATCGACACCTACGCCTTCGCGCTCGGCTCGGGCATCGCCGGGCTCGCGGGCTGCGCGCTGTCGCAGATCGGCAATGTCGGCCCCGACCTCGGCCAGAGCTACATCGTCGATTCGTTCATGGTGGTGGTGATGGGCGGTGTCGGCCAGCTCGCCGGCACCGTGTATGCGGCCATGGGCCTGGGCATCCTCAACAAGTTCATCGAAGGCTGGGCGGGCGCGGTGCTGGCAAAGATCGCGGTGCTCGTCTTCATCATCATCTTCATCCAGAAGCGGCCGCAGGGCATCTTCGCCGTCAAGGGCCGGAGCGCCGAGGCATGAGCAAGATCGCACTTCCCTCCAGGGGCCCGCTGCTGACGGGCAAGGGCTGGACGGCCTTCTTCGTCGCGCTCATCGCGGTCTGCGCGCTCGCGCCGGTGCTCAACATCGCGGTGCCCGCCGGCAGCCCGCTGCACCTGAGCGACTATGCGGTTGCGCTCGTCGGCAAGATCATGTGCTACGCCATCTGCGCGCTGGCCATGGACCTGATCTGGGGCTACACCGGCATCCTCTCGCTCGGCCATGGCCTTTTCTTCGCACTGGGCGGCTACATGATGGGCCTGTATCTCATGCGCCAGATCGGCACCGACGGCAACTACAAGAGCGAGCTGCCGGACTTCATGGTGTTCCTCGACTGGAAGACGCTGCCCTGGCACTGGAGCTTCAGCGACAGCTTCGTCGCCACGCTGATCCTCATCGTCGCGGTGCCGGGTCTGATCGCCTTCGTGTTCGGCTTCTTCGCCTTCCGCTCGCGCATCAAGGGCGTGTACTTCTCGATCATCACGCAGGCGCTCACCTTCGCCGCGATGCTGCTGTTCTTCCGCAACGAAACCGGCTTCGGCGGCAACAACGGCTTTACCGATTTCAAGCGCATCCTTGGCATTCCCGTGGCCACGCAGGAGATGCGCATGACGCTGTTCGCGCTCACCGGCCTCACGCTGCTCGGCTTCTTCCTCTTTGCCAGGTGGCTGGTCGCAAGCAAGTTCGGCCGCGTGCTGCAGGCCATCCGCGACGCCGAGACGCGGGTCATGTTCTCGGGCTACAACCCACTCGGCTACAAGCTCACGATCTGGGTCATCTCGGCCATCATGTGCGGCGTGGCCGGCGCGCTCTACGTGCCGCAGGTCGGCATCATCAATCCGGGCGAGATGAGCGCAGCCAACTCGATCGAGATCGCGATCTGGGCCGCCGTCGGCGGCCGCGCCACGCTCATCGGCCCGATCATCGGCGCCTTCATCGTCAACGGCGCGAAGAGCTGGCTCACGGTGGCCTATCCCGAGTACTGGCTCTATTTTCTGGGTGCGCTCTTCATCGCGGTCACGCTGTTCCTGCCGAACGGCATCGTCGGGCTGGTGAAGAAGTGGTTCTCACGCAAGACGGCGCCGACCGCGAGCGCCGGCCGCCGCCAGGCACAGCAGGCGTTGGCCGCCGGGCAGGGCATGGAGCCGGCCGCGCTGCCGGTGCTGCCGGCCGAAACCGAAGGAGCCCGCGCGTGACGCCCGACCTGATGGAAGCCGGCGCCGCACGCATCGCCCGGCATGGCGGCATCGGCTTTCCCGGACTCGAAACGGAATCGGGCGGCCGCGCCGCCGGCTACGGCCGGCATTCGGCTACGGGCGAGGTCGACACCACCCACGGCCGCATCCTCTACCTCGAAGACGTGAGCGTCAGCTTCGACGGCTTCAAGGCCATCAACAAGCTGTCGCTGGACATTGCGCCGGGCGAGCTGCGCTGCATCATCGGCCCCAACGGTGCCGGCAAGACCACGATGATGGACATCATCACCGGCAAGACGCGGCCCGACGAAGGCACCGTGTTCTTCGGCAGCACCATCGACCTGCTGCGGCATACCGAAGCCGAGATCGCGCAGCTCGGCATCGGCCGCAAGTTCCAGAAGCCGACCGTCTTCGAGCACCTCACGGTGTTCGAGAACCTGGAGCTGGCGCTCAAGACCGACAAGGGCGTCAAGGCCTCGATGCTGTTCCGGCTCGACTCGGCCCAGTGCGACCGGCTGGCCGAGGTGCTGCACACCATCCATCTCGACGACAGCGTGCTGCGCATGGCCGGCAACCTGAGCCACGGCCAGAAGCAATGGCTGGAGATTGGCATGCTGCTGATGCAGGACCCGAAGCTGCTGCTGCTCGACGAGCCGGTGGCCGGCATGACCGACGAGGAAACCGCACGCACCGCCGAGCTGTTCCTCACCCTCAAGGGCAAGCATTCGCTGATGGTGGTGGAGCACGACATGAGCTTCATCCGCACCATCTCCGAGATCGTGACGGTGCTGTGCGACGGCGCCGTGCTGGCGCAGGGCACGCTCGACGAGGTGCAGGCGGACGAGCGGGTGATCGAGGTCTATCTTGGCCGATGAGTCTGTCGTGCTCCCTCTCCCTTTCTTGCCCCCTCTCCCTCCCGGAGAGGGTTGGGGTGAGGGCACCGGGCGGTTGAACTGTTGTTGGCTTTTGCTTGGTTCCGAGGCCGGCCTCAGGACTCAACGAAGAACAACAACGGTTCAAAGGCCCAGTGCCCTCACCCCAACCCTCTCCCGCAGGGAGAGGGAGTAAGACAAACACATGCTCGACGTAAAGAACATCCACCAGTACTACGGCGGCTCCCACATCCTGCGCAACGTGAGCTTCCAGGCGCGCCTCGGCAAGGTCACGGTGCTGCTCGGTCGCAACGGCGTGGGCAAGACCACCCTGCTCAAGTCGCTGATGGGGCTGGTGCCGATCAAGAGCGGCAGCATCGAGCTCGACGGCGCCGCCATCCACAAGCGCACGCCTTACGACCGCGCCCGCGCCGGCATGGGCTTCGTGCCGCAGGGGCGCGAGATCTTCGCGCGGCTCACGGTCGAGGAGAACCTGCGCATGGGCCTGGCCTACAAGCCCGGCAGCACGCCGGTTCCGCCCGAGCTGTACGAGCTGTTCCCGGTGTTGAAGCAGATGCTCAACCGCCGCGGCGGCGACCTGTCGGGCGGACAGCAGCAGCAGCTCGCGATCGCCCGTGCGCTCGCGCCAAAGCCGAAACTGCTGATCCTCGACGAGCCGACAGAAGGCATCCAGCCGAGCATCATCAAGGACATCGGCCGGGTGATCCGCATGCTGGCAGACCGCGGCGACATGGCGATCGTGCTGTGCGAGCAGTACTACGACTTCGCCGAAGAACTGGCCGACGACTACCTGGTGATGGAGCGCGGCGAGGTGATCGCGCGCGGCTTCGGCAAGGACATGGAAGCGCAGGGCGTGCGGCAGCTGGTCGCGATCTGACGCGCGCGCCGTGTTGGCGCTACGCTCTCGGCTTTACTCCGGATCGAGGCGCATGCAGACCCTGATGGCCCTCATGGTCGACCACGCGGTCGCCGTGGTGTTCGTCCTCACCCTCGCGGCCCGCGTCGGGTTGCCGGTGCCGGCGGCGCCGGTGCTGGTGGTTGCGGGCGCTCTGGCGGCGGTTGCGCATCCGTCGGTGCTCGCGGCCATGGTCGTCGCGGCGGTCGTCGCCAACGTGCTCGGCGACGGCGTCTGGTTCTATGCGGGCCGTGCCTTCGGATATCGCTTCATGCGGCTTCTCTGCAAGATATCGATCTCGCCGGACTCGTGCGTGCGGCGCAGCGAATCACTCATCACCCGCTGGGGCGGACTGTCGCTGGTGGCGGCCAAGTTCGTGCCGGGCGTGTCGGTGGTCGCTCCCCCGATGGCCGGCGCGCTCGGCATGTCGACGCTGCGCTTCCTGGCCTACGAAAGCGGGGCGGCATTGCTCTGGAGCGGCGTCTTCCTCGGCCTCGGCTGGCTCTTTCGCGAGCAGATCCAGGCCCTGCTCGAAGCGCTGGCCAATGCAGGCAGTGTCGCGACCGCTGCCCTCGTCGTCGTGATCGCTGCCATGCTGGCGCGGCGTTACTGGCGCCGTCGCTCGGTGCGGCAGCTTACCGACATGCCGCGCGCCAGCGTCGACGAGTTGCTCGCGCTGATGGACGGCGACTCGCCGCCGCTCGTGATCGACGTGCGCGGCGATGCAGGCACGCAGATCGACCCGCGGCGCATTCCCGGCGCGCTGCCGGTGTCGCTCAAGTCGCTGCAGCAGCGGCGCCTGCCGCTGCCCTTCGACGGCGACGGCCGGGAAATCATCCTCTACTGCAACTGTCCGAACGAGGTGTCGGCGGCGATGGCAGCGCGCGCATTGTTCGCGCGCGGCCACACACGCGCCCGGCCGCTTGCCGGCGGGCTCGAGGCCTGGGTTGCCGCCGGCCGGCCGACGACCCTGCATGCGAGCGCCGAATCAGCGGGCGCTGCCGGCATCGTTCCCAGGTCGGGGTAGCGCACTCAAGGCACTCGCCCGCTCGCAAAAACCAGCAGCGAGCGGCCGGACGCCGTGTATTCGGTGAATCGATCGGGGGCCTTGTCCGCTGCCTCGTCGTTGGCGGTGTCTGCCAGCAATCTCCATCCACCCTCGTCGCTCTCGGGCAACTGGAACGGGATGGCTTCATGCCAGGCGTTGAAGACGATCACAACACTGAGGTCATCCGCCGGCCGCTGCACCGCCGATGCCGGCGCCCGGCCATCGAGCATCACGGCGAAGGAACGGGTCAGCGGATCGTCCCAGCTTGCCGCGTCCATTTCGTGGCCGTCGGGTTTGAGCCAGGTGACATCCTTGGCACCCGAATCTTCGTAGGGCATGCCGGTGAGGAATCGGTTGCGCCTGAGCACCGGCAGGTCGCGCCGCAGCCGCAGCAGACGCTTCGCGAAATCGTTGAGTGCGGCGCCGCGCTCGTCGATCGTGTCCCAATCGACCCAGGAAATCTCGGTGTCCTGGCAGTAGGCATTGTTGTTGCCTTGCTGAGAGCGCCCGAACTCGTCACCGGCCAGGAGCATGGGCGTCCCTTGCGCAAGGATCAGTGTCGCGAGCAGGTTGCGCAGCTGGCGGGCCCGCAATGCAAGCACTTCCGGGTCGTCCGTAGCGCCTTCGACGCCGCAGTTCCATGAGCGGTTGTCCGAATGGCCGTCATTGCCGTCTTCGCCGTTCGCCTCGTTGTGCTTTTCGTTGTAGCTCACCAGGTCGGCCAAGGTGAAGCCGTCGTGGGCAGTGATGAAGTTGACGCTCGCCCATGGCCGCCGTCCCCTGGCGTTGAAGCGGTCGCCGCTGGCCGTCAGGCATTGCGCGAGCGCAGGTGCCAACCCTTCTTCGCCCTTCCAGAAGGCACGCACGGTGTCGCGGAACTTGTCGTTCCACTCCGCCCATCCCGGAGGAAATCCGCCCACCTGATAACCGCCGGGACCGATGTCCCAGGGCTCCGCGATCAGCTTGACGCTGGAGAGCACCGGGTCCTGGCGGCAGCTGTCGAGGAACCCGCCGCCTTCGTCGAAGCCATGCGTCTCGCGTGCGAGGATCGTTGCAAGGTCGAAGCGGAACCCGTCGACGTGCATCTCCGTCACCCAGTAGCGCAGGCTGTCCGTGACCATCTGGAGCACCCTCGGATGGCTGAGGTTCACCGTGTTGCCGGTTCCGGTGTCGTTGATGTAGAAGCGCGGCTCGTCCGGCATCAGGCGGTAGTAGCTCGCGTTGTCGATGCCCTTGAAAGAAATCGTCGGGCCAAGCTCGTTCCCTTCGGGCGTGTGGTTGTAGACCACGTCCAGGATCACCTCGAGCCCATGGGCGTGAATGCGGTCGACCATCGCCTTGAATTCGTCGATCGTCGGCTCTGCGAGGTAACGCGGATCGAGCGCGAAGAAGCCGATGGTGTCGTAGCCCCAGAAGTTCGTCAGCCCTTTCTCGAGCAGGTACGACTGGTTCAGGAACATCTGGATCGGCAGCAGCTCGACGCTCGTGACCCCCAGGTCGGCAATGTGCCGCAGTACGGCTTCGTCGCCGAAACCCGCAAACGTTCCGCGCAGGTGTTCGGAGACCGCAGGATGCCGCATCGTGAATCCCCGCACATGCGTTTCATAGAACACCGTGCGGTCCCAGGGGATGCGCACGCCGGCGGTCTGCGTCCACTCGAAGCGGGAGTCCACCACCACGCATTTCGGTACGAACGGTGCGCTGTCCCTCTCGTCGAAGCTCAGGTCGCCATCGGGATGATCGAGCGTGTAGCCGAATACCTCGGGCCCCCATTTGAGTTCGCCCATGTAGGCCTTGGCATAGGGGTCGAGCAGCAGCTTGTGGTGATTGAAGCGGTGCCCCTGCGTCGGTTCGTACGGCCCGTGTACGCGCAAGCCGTAGCGCGTGCCCGGACCGAGCCCGGGCACGAAGCCGTGCCAGACCTCGTCGGTGAACTCCGGCAGCACGATGCGCCCGGTTTCGTGCTTGCCGCTTTCGTCATAGATGCACACCTCGACCCGGGTGGCATGCGCGGAGAACACGGCGAAGTTGACGCCTTCGCCGGTGAAGGTGGAGCCCAGTGGATGGGCCAGGCCTTCCGAGGCGACGATGGTTGAGGGATTTTTTTCGGACATGGTGCCTCTGTTGCGGGAGGCGCCATTTTTCCCGGCCGGCACGCTTTCGCCGTATCGCTGGCGCCTCGTCTCGACGTAGGCGCAAGACGAACGTGGCTTCCCTACGCCGAGCCGAGCGGCGGCGCCACCTCTTCCAGCGGCTTGCGCTCCGCATCGACCGCATAGCGCCACGCGATCAGGCCGGCGCCGATGACCAGCGCGGCACCGATCGCATAGCCCACCGCCACGGCGCCGCGGTTGC
>JANOCL010000003.1:0-12228 GCA_031412135.1 Variovorax sp.
GCCGCCGGCATCCGGCCGCACCTGCAGCGCATGGTGGAGGCGGCGCTCGCCTTCGCCGCGGCGCGGGCCCGGCAAGCGCGCTGAAGAGGCCGCGGTTCACGCAGGGGCAGGGGCGCTGCCTACAATTCCGGGCCATGAAGCCCCTCGTCTACACCCGCGCCCAGCAACTGCCCGGCATCCTCGCCAGCCGCATCGCCATCCTCGACGGCGCGATGGGCACGATGATCCAGCGCTTTCGCCTGGACGAGTCGCAGTACCGCGGCGAGCGCTTCAAGGACTTTCACCGCGACGTCAAGGGCAACAACGAACTGCTGTCGCTGACCCGGCCCGACGTGATCCGCGACATCCACGAAAGCTATCTGGCCGCCGGCGCCGACCTGGTCGAGACCAACACCTTCGGCGCCACCCGCATCGCGCAGGAGGACTACCGGATGGCCGACCTGGCGCGCGAGATGAACTTCGAGTCGGCCCGCATCGCGCGCGCCGCCTGCGACAAATTCAGCACGCCCGACAAGCCACGCTTCGTCGCCGGCGCCCTCGGCCCGACGCCCAAGACCGCCAGCATCAGCCCCGACGTGAACGACCCGGGCGCGCGCAACGTGAGCTTCGAGGAGCTGCGCGCCTCGTACTACGAACAGGTCGAGGCGCTGGTCGAGGGCGGGAGCGACGTGCTGCTGCTCGAAACCATCTTCGACACCCTCAATGCCAAGGCCGCGCTGTTCGCGATCGACGAGTATTTCGAGGCCAGCGGCGAGCGCCTGCCGCTCATCGTCAGCGGCACCGTGACCGACGCGTCGGGCCGCATCCTGAGCGGCCAGACCGTCACCGCCTTCTGGCACAGCGTGCGCCATGCCCGGCCGCTGGCAGTGGGCCTCAACTGCGCGCTCGGCGCGGCGCTGATGCGGCCCTACATCCAGGAGCTGGCACGGGTGGCGGACGACACCTTCATCAGCTGCTACCCCAACGCCGGCCTGCCCAACCCGATGAGCGAAACCGGCTTCGACGAGACGCCGGACGTCACCTCGCGCCTGCTGCACGAGTTCGCGGCCGAGGGGCTGGTCAACATCGTCGGCGGCTGCTGCGGCACCACGCCGGAGCACATCGCCGCCATCGGGCAGGCGGTGGCGCCGCTCGCCGGGCGCAGCCTGCACCGCGCGGCGTTCTACCGCGAAGCGGCTTAGTCCGAGGCTCTGTTCAGCGCTTCTTGCCGATCAGCGCCACGAAGCGCCGGGCGCCCAGGCCCAGAGGCCGCTCGCGCGACCAGACCACGTCGACCCACAGGTCCAGGCCGTTCGACAGGTTCTCGAACGGAATCTCGACCAGCGCACCTGCTGCGACGTGCGGGCGAGCGAAGTTGCGCGGCAGCCAGCCCCAGCCGAGCCCGGCGGTGATCAGGCTCAACGCGGCGAGTGCGTTGTCGGTGCGCCAGACATGGCGCGCGAAGACGAAGCGCGGATCGCTTTCGGCGAGGTCGCGCCCGGCCACCACGATCTGGCGCGTGGTCGTCAGGTGTTCCTCGCGCAGCCGGCCGCCGGCGGCTGCGAGCACCGGATGGTCGGGCGCCATCACCGCGACCATGGTGTCGTTGGCCACTTCCTGAAAACCCTCGCGGCCGTCCAGGCTCGGCCGCTCGAACACCAGTGCCAGCTGCGCCCGCCCGCTGTGCAGCAGCGCGAGCGCATCGGCCTGCGGCGCGGCCAGCACCTCGACTTCGAGCAGCGGGTATTCCTGCGCGAGCGCGGCCAGTGCGCCGCTCCAGGGGGCGGCCAGCAACTCCGGTGCGATGGCAAGGGTGAGCCGGTTTTCAAGGCCCTGCGTCAGAGCGAGCGCTTGCACCTGCAGCTGCTTGAGCTGCGCCGCCAGCAGCCTCGCCTGCGGTTCCAGCGAGCGCGCCGCGGGCGTGGGGCGCGGCTCGCGGCCGCTGCGGTCGAAGAGCGGCAGGTCGAGTTCGGCCTCCAGGTTCGCCATGGCCATGCTCACCGCCGACGGCACGCGGTGGAGCACCCGCGCGGCGGCCGAGAAGGAGCCGTGGTCGAGCACGGCCAGGAACACTTGAACGCTCTCGCTCGAAAAACTCATGGGCGGCGATCTATCAATTAGTCTGAAGGAAGATGACTTTTTATATCAGGTCGACGCACATAAAGTGCGGCTGAACAACTTCACCGGAACGAATTCATGCAAGGGCTCAAGCGCCGCGTCGTCTACATCACCCTCTACGAAGGCATTGCCATCGTCGCGGCCAGCGCGGGGCTGGCGCTGATGTCGGGGCAGGGTGTGGGCCACTCGGGCGTGCTGGCCGTCATCGCATCGGTCATCGCGGTGGCCTGGAACCTGGCGTTCAACGCGCTGTTCGAGCGCTGGGAGTCGCGCCAGGCCGTGCGTGGCCGCAGCGTGCGCCGCCGCATCGCGCATGCCATCGGCTTCGAAGGCGGCCTGGTCGCCTTCCTGGTGCCGGTCTTCGCCTGGTGGCTGGACGTGAGCCTGTGGCAGGCGCTGGTGATGGACCTGGGCCTGGTGCTGTTCTTCCTGGTCTACACCTTCGCCTTCAACTGGGCCTTCGACCATCTGTTCGGCTTGCCGGCCTCCGCCGTCGGTGCCGCACAGCCGGCGTAAAATCCGCGGCTCCCAAGGAGCGTTGCAGCGCGGACATCTTCCATCGAAGGTCCGCGTCAGGCTTGGGCTTCCAGCCACTGGATTGCAACGACGCTCGCCTGAAACCATGTTCCACAGGTGAGCCTCATGTCTTCCGACCCGTCTTCCGTTGCCGTTCCCCCGATGAAGCTCGCCGGCCTCGAGCCGGTGCAGATCGGCCCGGGCACGCTGTTCGTCAACATCGGCGAGCGCACCAACGTCACCGGCTCCAAGGCCTTCGCCCGAATGATCCTGAACGGCCAGTTCGAGGAAGCGCTGGCGGTGGCGCGCCAGCAGGTCGAGAACGGCGCGCAGGTGATCGACATCAACATGGACGAGGCCATGCTCGACAGCAAGGCCGCGATGGTTCGCTTCCTGAACCTGATCGCCAGCGAGCCCGACATCGCGCGCGTGCCGATCATGGTCGACAGCTCCAAGTGGGAAGTGATCGAGGCCGGCCTGCGCTGCATCCAGGGCAAGGGCATCGTCAACTCGATCAGCATGAAGGAGGGCGAGGCCCAGTTCAAACACCAGGCCACGCTGCTGCGGCGCTACGGCGCGGCGGCGGTGGTGATGGCCTTCGACGAAAAGGGCCAGGCCGACACCTACCGGCGCAAGATCGAGATCTGCGAGCGGGCCTACCGCATCCTGGTCGACGAGATCGGCTTTCCGCCCGAAGACATCATCTTCGACCCGAACATCTTCGCCATTGCCACCGGCATCGAGGAGCACGACAACTACGCGGTCGACTTCATCAATGCGGTGCGCTGGATCAAGGCGAACCTGCCCGGCGCCAAGGTGTCGGGCGGCGTGTCGAACGTGAGCTTCAGCTTTCGCGGCAACGACCCGGTGCGAGAAGCGATCCACACCGTCTTTCTGTACCACGCGATCAAGGCCGGCATGGACATGGGCATCGTGAACGCCGGCATGGTGGGCGTCTACGACGACCTCGATCCGGTGCTGCGCGAGCGGGTCGAGGACGTGGTGCTGAACCGCCGCCCCGATGCCGGCGAGCGCCTCGTCGAAGTGGCAGAGACCGCTAAAAGCGGCGCCAGGGACGAGAGCAAGAAGCTCGAATGGCGCGGCACGCCCGAGCATCCGGTGCATGTGAACCAGCGGCTCGCGCATGCCATGGTGCACGGCATCACCGACTTCATCGTGGCCGACACCGAAGAGGCGTACCAGCAGATCCTCGCGAAGAACGGCCGGCCGCTGCACGTGATCGAAGGGCCGCTCATGGACGGCATGAACATCGTCGGCGACCTGTTCGGCCAGGGCAAGATGTTCCTGCCGCAGGTGGTGAAGTCGGCGCGGGTGATGAAGTCGGCCGTGGCCCATCTCATTCCCTACATCGAGGAAGAAAAGCGCCAGGACGAAGCGGCCGGGCGCGACGTGCGCACCAAGGGCAAGATCGTCATCGCCACCGTGAAGGGCGACGTGCACGACATCGGCAAGAACATCGTCACCGTCGTGCTCCAGTGCAACAACTTCGAGGTGGTGAACATGGGCGTGATGGTGCCCTGCCACGAAATTCTTGCGCGCGCCAAAGTGGAAGGCGCCGACATCGTGGGCCTCTCCGGCCTCATCACGCCCAGCCTGGAAGAGATGCAGTACGTCGCCGGCGAGATGCAGAAGGACGAGCATTTCCGCATCCGCAAGATTCCGCTCCTGATCGGCGGCGCCACCACCAGCCGCGTGCATACGGCCGTGAAGATCGCGCCGCACTACGAAGGCCCGGTGGTCTACGTGCCCGATGCGTCGCGCAGCGTGAGCGTGGCGCAGTCTCTGCTGTCCGACCAGGCCGCCCGGTACATCGACGAGATCAATGCCGACTACGACAAGGTGCGGCACCAGCATGCCAACAAGAAGCAGGTGCCGCTGTGGCCGCTTGCCAAGGCGCGGGCCAACAAGACGCCGATCGACTGGTCGAGCTACGTGCCGCCGGCGCCCAAGTTCATCGGGCGGCGCGTGTTCAAGAATTTCGATCTGACGGAACTCGCGAAGTACATCGACTGGGGCCCGTTCTTCCAGACCTGGGACCTTGCCGGACCGTTCCCCGCCATCCTTAAGGACGAGGTGGTCGGCACCGAGGCCGTGCGCGTCTACGCAGACGGCCAGCGCATGCTCAAGCGGCTGATCGAAGGCCGCTGGCTCACCGCCAGCGGCGTGTTCGGCTTCTGGCCCGCCAACACGGTGAACGACGACGACATCGTTCTCTACACCGACGAGTCGCGCACCGAAGCCGCGCTCACCTGGTATGGCATGCGGCAGCAGACCGAAAAGCACGTCATCGACGGTGTGATGCGGCCCAGCCGCTGCCTGGCCGACTTCGTCGCGCCGCGCGCTAGCGGCCTGAAGGACTATGTGGGCGTGTTCGCCGTGACCGCCGGCCTCGGCGTCGAGAAGAAGGAGAAGTACTTCGCGGACGACCTCGACGACTACTCGGCCATCATGCTGAAGGCCCTGGCCGACCGGCTGGCCGAGGCATTTGCCGAGGCGCTGCACCACCGTGCGCGCACCGACCTCTGGGGCTATGCGCCCGACGAGGCCCTGAGCAACCAGGACATGATCGGCGAGAAGTACCGCGGCATCCGCCCGGCGCCGGGTTACCCGGCCTGCCCCGACCACAGCGTGAAGCGGCCGATGTTCGATCTTCTGAACTGCGCCGATGCCGGCATGACGTTGACCGAAAGCCTGGCGATGATGCCGGCCGCCAGCGTGAGCGGCTTCTACCTGAGCCATCCCGAATCGACCTACTTCAACGTCGGCAAGATCGGGCACGACCAGTTGCAGGACCAGGCCGCGCGGCGCCAGCAGAGCGAAGCCGAACTCGAGCGGCTGCTGGCGCCCAATCTTTGATGCTGCTTCAAAAAATCATGTTTGCCGCCGCGCACTATGCGGCGCTGGCGATCTTCGTCGCCGCCTGCTGGGGCTGCGGCCGGGCGCTGCTGTCGCGCCTGGGTGCGCCGGCCCGGCCCGACGTCTGGCTCGAGACCGCGATGGCGACGACGCTCGGCGTCGGCTTGTTCATCTGCGCCTTTCAGTGGCTGGCGATTGCCGGCCTCTTCACCGCCACTGCCGTGCTGGCGCTGGTCGCGGCCGGGGTCGTCGCGGCCTGTGTGCAGTTGCCCGCTTGGCGGCGCCAGGTGCGCACGGCGACGCCCGGCGTGCCGCTCACACGCATCGACAAGGTCGCGCTGGCGGCGCTGGCGCTGGTCGCGCTGCCCACGCTGGTGGCACCGCTCGCGCCGCCGGCCGCCTTCGACGAGCTGATGTACCACCTGCCGTATGCGCGGCTGGTGGCGCAGAGCGGCTCGCTCGGCATCCACGAATGGCTGCGCTACCCCTGGTTTCCGTACAACTACAACCTGCTCTATGCCGGCGCGCTGATGCTGGGCGACGACGTGCTGCCGCACTTTCTGGGCGCACTCGCCGGCTGGCTGTCGGTCTGGATGGTGTATCGACTCGGCGTGCTGCACGTGAACCGGCTCACGGCCTGCGCCGGTGCCGCTATCTGGCTCGGCCTGGGCGACTATTCGAATGCGCTGATCGACATGGGCGTCGCGCTCTTCGTGCTGGCCGCCTGCGTTGCACTGTGGTGGTGGCGCGAATCGCCGCCGGAAGACGGTGCACGCTGGCTGGCGCTGGCGGCGTTCTGCCTCGGCGTGGCGGCCGGGTCGAAGTACCAGGCGCTGACCTTCCTGCCGCTGGTGGCCGTGTTCGTCATCCGGCGCGAACGCCGCGTCAAGGTATGGGCCGGCGCGCTGGTCTGTTTCCTCGTTCCCTGCGTCTATTGGTATGCGCGCAACGCCATCACGACCGGCGATCCGTTCAATCCGATCGGCGCCAACCTGTTCGGCTTCACCAACTGGAATGCGGACGACTACAAGAACCAGGTGGACGACGTGCGCGCGCATGCGGCCCTGCCGAGCATCCTGATCTGGCCGGTGCTGCTGGCGCCTTTCAGCCCGGCATGGAAGCGTTCTGCGGCGGTGCGCGCGGCGGTGGTTTTCTGCGGCTGGTCGCTATTGGTGTGGGTTGCGACCTCGCGCTATCCGCGCTACATGACTTCTGCCTTGCCGCTGATCGCGCTGGCCGCGGCGCTCGGCTGGCAGGTGCTGCTCGGCTGGCCCGTGGTCGCGCTGCGCAAGCAGTTTGCGCAGGCAGGCCGGCGTACGGGCGCGGCGCTGGCCGGCCTGCTGCTCGCGGTACTGGCGGTGGTTTCTTTCCAGCAGACGTCGCGCAAGCTGGCGATGGTGTCGCCCACGCCCGACGCCCGTGATGCCTTCCTGCGCGCCAACGTGCCGGGCTATGCGGTGATGAACCACTTGCGCGAGCATGCGACCGGCCGCGTCTACCAGATCGCTTTGAGCGAAGCCATCTACTACGGCCCGGACGAGGTCTGGGGCGACACGCTCGGCCCCTGGCGCTACGCCGACTTCATCGGCCTTCCGCCGGCCGAGCTGGCGCGCAAGCTTGCCGCGCAGGGCTTTGAAGCCATCGTCATCGTTGCGCCGCTCGCGCCGACGCTGAACACCCGCCCCGGCTTCGACGAGAACTTCGCCCTGATGTACGAGCAAGACAACGCCAAGGCCTACCGCATCCGGCAGTACGCACCATGAACCAACCCTTGCGCATCGCGGCCGTCATTCCCTGCTTCAACGAGGCGCTCGCCGTCGCGCAGGTGGTGGCCGAGTTTCGCGCCGCGCTGCCCGAGGCGCAGGTCCATGTGTTCGACAACGCCTCGACCGACGACACGGCGGCCGTTGCCCGCGCCGCCGGCGCGCTGGTGACGCCCGTGGCGCTGCGCGGCAAGGGCAATGTCGCGCGGCGCATGTTCGCGGATGTCGAGGCCGACATCTACGTCATGGTCGACGGCGACGCCACCTACGACCTGGGCGACGTGCGGCGGCTGGTCGAGACACTGGTGGACGGCAACCTCGACATGGTGGTCGGCTCGCGCATTGACGACGGCGACGACGCGCACACCTACCGTGCCGGCCACCGCTTCGGCAACCGCATGCTGACCGGTGCCGTGGCATGGCTCTTCGGCGGCCGGCTGACCGACATGCTGTCGGGCTATCGCGTGTTCTCGCGGCGCTATGCGAAGTCGTTCCCGGCGGTGTCGGAAGGCTTCGAGATCGAGACCGAGCTGACAGTGCATGCGCTGGAACTGCGCATGCCCTTTGCCGAACTGCCGGTGCGCTACCGCTCGCGGCCCGAGGGTTCGCACAGCAAGCTCTCGACCTACCGCGACGGCGGCCGCATCCTGAAGACCATCTGCAAGCTGTTCGTCAGCGAACGTCCGCTCTGGTTCTTCACCGGTATCGCGGCCGTGCTGACAGTCGTGTCGCTGGTGGCGGCGGCGCCGCTGGCAGTCACCTACGCGCAGACCGGCCTGGTGCCCCGGCTGCCCACCGCGGTGCTGCTGACCGGCGTCATGATTGCCGCGATGCTGTCCTTCGTGTGCGGCGTCGTGCTGCACACGGTGACGATTGGCCGGCAAGAAGCCAAGCGGCTGCGCTACCTGGCGATTCCGGGCGTGCGGCACAGCGGCGGAACATGAAGGCTGGACGCGAGTTCATGTCGTTCGCGGCCGTGGGCGTGATCGGCTTCGCGGTGGATGTGGGCGTGCTGTATCTCGCTGCGCCCGCGCTCGGCTGGTACGGCGCGCGGGTGCTCTCCTTCATTGCCGCGGCCACGGTGACCTGGGCGCTGAACCGGCGCTTCACCTTCAAGGCGCGGCATTCCGGTCGATCGGTCGGACGCGAGTACGCCGGCTATCTGGCGACGATGCTGGGCGGTGCGCTCGTCAACTATGGCGTCTATGTGCTGGTGCTGCTGGGCTTCGACGGTCCATGGGCGCCGGCGGCCGGCGTGGCGCTCGGCAGCATCGCCGGGCTGGCGGTGAATTTTCTTTCTGCGCGGCATCTGGTGTTCGGCGCCCGGCGCGGTGAATGAAGTTCCGCAGCCGCAACAATTGATCAGATTCTGAGGTTCCTTACGCCCTAAAAATCTCTGCCTCGCAACGCAGACAGGGCAGGGGATGGCAGTCGAGATTCATGCGGCAGCGCGACGCTGCCGCTTCGTCGTGGCGCCTGCGCCGATCGTGCTGGCGTTGGCCCTGATGGCCACCGGCGCATCCGGCCAGACCCTTCCCTCCGCCCCCACCCCCTTCGTCGAGGACCAGCGCCAGCAGGAGCGCGAACGCGCCCTGCGCCAGCAACAGGAGCGCGCCGTCGATGCCCGGCTGCCGCGCGAGGCGTTGCCCGAGCCACGCCGCCTGCCGCCACGCGAAGCCCCGTGCTTTCGCATCGATCGCATCACGCTCGCCGGCGAGCGCGCAGACGACTTCCAGTGGGCCCTGGCCGCAGCTGCCGGCCAGGACGGCGCCGACCCCCCACTGGGACGCTGCCTCGGCGCCGAAGGCATCGAGCTCGTCCTCTCGCGCGTGCAGCGGGCCATCGTCGCGCGCGGCCACGTCACCACCCGCGTGCTCGCCGCGCCGCAGGACCTGAGCGGCGCCAGCCTTGCGCTCACGCTCATCCCCGGGCGCATCGCCGCCATCCGCCTTGCCGACGACAGCCCGGGCGCCACCAGCCTCGCCACCGCCATGCCTGCGCGCCCCGGCGACCTGCTCGCGCTGCGCGACATCGAGCAGGCGCTGGAGAACTTGAAGCGCGTCCCCACCGCCGAGGCCGACATCCAGATCGAACCCTCCACCGCCGCGGGCGCGCGCCCCGGCGACAGCGACCTGGTCGTCCGGTACAGCCAGCGCCGGCCGCTGCGCGCGACCTTGAGCCTGGACGACGGCGGCACCCGGGCCACCGGCAAGACCCAGGCCGGCGCCACCCTCGCCTGGGACAACCCCCTCGGCCTGAACGATCTGTTCTACGTGAGCTTGAACCACGACGCCTTCAACCCCGCCGACCGGGGCACGGCCGGCCAGACCGTGCACTACTCGGCGCCCTACGGCGACTGGCTGGCCAGCGCCACCGCTTCGCAAAACCGCTACCGCCAGACCGTGCAGGGCTTCGATCAGAACTACGTCTACGCCGGCGAATCCGCCAATGCCGAAGTCAAGCTCTCGCGCCTTGTGTACCGCGACCAGCGCCGCAAGACCAGCGTGAGCGTGCGCGGCTTCCGGCGCAGCGGCCACAACTTCATCGACGACACCGAAGTCGAGGTGCAGCGCCGCGCCACCGGCGGCTGGGAGCTGGGCGCAGCGCACCGCGAGTTCGTCGGCCAGGCCACGCTCGACGCCAGCCTGGCCTACCGCCACGGCACCGGCGCCTTCGGCGCGCTTGCCGCGCCGGAAGAGCCCTTCGGCGAAGGCACGTCGCGCTTCAAGCTCATCGCCGCCGAGCTGGGCGTGAACGCGCCGTTCCAGCTCGGGGGCCAGAAGCTGCGCTACGCCGGCCTGTGGCGCGCGCAGTGGCACCGCACCCCGCTCACGCCGCCGGACCGCTTCGCGATCGGCGGGCGCTACAGCGTTCGCGGCTTCGACGGCGAGGCCAGCCTGATGGGCGAGCGCGGCTGGCTCGTGCGCAACGACATCGGCTGGGCGCTGGCGGCCAGCGGGGCCGAGCTGTACCTGGGCATCGACTGTGGGCAGGTCGGCGGGCCCTCGGCCGGGCAGCTCGCGAGCCGGCGCCTGACCGGTGGCGTGCTCGGGCTGCGCGGTGCCGTCAACGGCTTGAACTACGACCTCTTCGTCGGGGCGCCGATCGGCAAGCCCGAAGGGTTTGGCACCGCCGGGACGACGGCGGGGTTCAGCCTGAACTTCAGTTTCTAGAGAAGGAGATCGATCACCTCACCACGCAGAAATTTCCTCGAGCCAACTTCTTCATTCACTAGCGAACTTCCATGAACAACAACATCCTCATTCCTGCCTTGCTGTCACTCCTTCTGCTCCAGGCCTGCGGAGGCGGTGGTGGTGGCGATGGCGCCGGTGGCGTGCCGCTGGATACCGCGTCCTCGGCCGATGCACCGTCAGCCGCCGCACCTTCAAATGCGCCGGGCAATCCAGCCATCGGCAATTCGGGCACCGTCTCGGCGCCGTTCGTGCGGGGCGCGACCGCGCGCTACCAGCTGCATGGTGTCAGTTCGCAGACCCTCGGCGCGCTGACGCAGAGCCAGCAGGCGGCAAGCGGCGAGATGACGCGGCTGAACGACAACACGCTGTCGGGCGCGACCGCGACCAAAGAGATCGGTGGCGACGCCAGCTTCGCAATCGGCCGCTGGGTCGCCGGCACCGTCACACGCACCTCGGGCGCGGAAACGCTCACCGGAACCGACTACCTCGCCTATCACTACCTCGCCTTCAACGCATTGACGGCGCTGCCGACCACCGGCTCGGCGACCTGTGATGCGGGCCTGTTCACCGCCCCAACCTATGTCGGTGGCGGGCCTGGCACGGCCGCAAACAGCGGCACGGCCAGGGGGTCCGCCGGCATCGTGTTCGGCGCCAGCGGTGCGGCCGTGAACGGGATGGTGAGCATGGTTGCGGACGGCGGCACCGGCAGCGCAAGTCTGAACAGTACGGTCTTGTCGCCGACTTCAACGTCGATCACCGGATCGTTCCTCTCCAACGGCTCCGGCGCTGCAGTCCAGCTCGGCGATCACGGCGGCGGCGCTTACGTGCTTGCGGTGGGCTACGCCATCGACCTGCCGAACGGCGCGCGCTACAGAGGCGTCGCCAAGTTCCGCTGCGCCTGATATCGAAGTGCCGGAGGCGAGCGGCGTCGCTCGTCTCCCGGTGGCTGTGATCCGGATTCGAACAAATCAATGCACAGGGAGAGAACACCATGAACAAGCACCTACACCGCATCATCTTCAACGCTGCGCGCGGCATGCGCATGGTGGTGCAGGAGACGGCGGCGAGTGCCGGCAAGGCCACCGGCGCCACCCCGTTCGTGGTGGCTGCGGCACTGTCGATGGCGTGGCCCAGCCAGGCCCAGATCGCCGGTGCCCCCGACGTCCCCGGCAACCTGCGCCCCACCGTGCTCGCCGCGCCCAACGGTGTCCCCCTCGTCAACATCCAGACCCCGTCTGCCGCCGGCGTCTCGCGCAACGTCTACAACCAGTTCGACGTGGGGCCCAACGGCGCCATCCTCAACAACAGCCGCACCCAGGTGCAGACCCAGCTCGGCGGCTGGGTGCAGGGCAACCCGTGGCTCGCCCGGGGGCCGGCGCGCATCATCCTCAACGAAGTCAACTCCGGCAACCCGACCCAGCTGCGCGGCCATGTCGAAGTCGCAGGCCAGAGGGCCGAAGTCGTCATCGCCAACCCCGCCGGCATCGCGGTCGACGGCGGCGGCTTCATCAACGCCAGCCGCGCCACGCTGACCACCGGAGCGCCCCAGCTCAATGCGTCCGGTGGCCTGGACGGCTACGTGGTGCGCAGCGGCAGCATCAGCATCGACGGCGCCGGCCTCGACGCCCGGAGCACCGACAACGCCGCCATCCTGGCGCGGGCCGTGCAGGTCAATGCCGGCCTCTGGGCGAACGAACTCAAGGTGGTGATGGGTGCCAACGACATCACCGCCGACCATGCCCAGGCCACCCCGACCACGGGCAGCGGCCCGGCCCCGCGCT
>JANOCL010000004.1:0-16127 GCA_031412135.1 Variovorax sp.
ATGTGGAAAATCGCCGTCGGCTTCGTCATCTTCGCCGCCATCTCACTGTTCGTGATCATGCAGGCGGGCGACACGGTCGACATGTCGGGCGAGAAGCACGGCGGCGACGCGTTGCATGCGCCGGAGCCGGCGGCCGCGGCGGCGAGCGCGCCGCAAAAGTAGCCAGCCTTCAGGCTGGCTTTACCTTTTGAATCTTCCGTCGCTGATGATCGAAAGATCGGCGAAGTCGATGCCCGAGTGGTCCTGCGCCGAGTAGCTCAGTTCCAGGCCACCCAGGTCGAAGTTGCGGATCGTCTCCAGCGCGGCCAGCACCTTGGCGCGCGTCGGTTTCGGCCCGGCGCGGCGCAGTGCCTCCACCAACACCTTGGCCGAGGCAAAGCCTTCGAGCGCCGCCGGCGACAACTCGTTCTGCCCTTTGGCCCGCGCGAGCGTGAGTGCCTCCTTGACCATCGGGTGGCCGATCGAGCGCTCGTTGGGGAACACCTGCGTCACGATCACGCCGCTGCTCGCCGTGCCGAGCTGCTTGATGAAACCCGACGACGCATTGTTCGACAGCGTGACCACCTGCGCGGCCGAGCCCGCCGCCCGCAGTGCCTTGACGCCTTCGACCACCGCGATGCCGGAGCCGATCCACAACACGGCTTGGGCGTTGGCGGCTGCGATCTTGGGCACGATGACGGCATAGTCCGGCTTCTCGCGATCGGCTGGAACCGCCACGGCCGGCGTTGCCTTGGCCTTGTTGAACCCGTTCATCGCGCCTTCCAGCGCGTCCTGGCCGAAGGAGTCGGTCACGTACACCACGGCGATCCGGCTCACGCCGATGGTGAGCAGATGCTGCACCGCTTTCTCGGCCTCGCGCTGGTAGGTGGACCGCACATTGAACACATGTTTTTGAACCGGCTTGTGCAGGACCATCGCGCCGGTGGACGGGCCGATCAGCGCCACGTCGTGCTTGTCGAGCCAGGGAATGATCGCCTGCGAATGCGGCGTGCCTCGGCTCATGAACAGCGCGGTGACCTTCTTTTCCTCGATCAGCACGCGGGCGTTCTCGCCGGCACGCTTGACGTCGAAGCCGTCGTCCATGCGCAGCACCTCGATTTTTTCGCCGCCGATGCCGCCCTGCGCATTGGCGGCGTCGATCACCAGTTGAGCGCCGGCAATGGTCTCGTTCACGCTGGCCGCCACCGAGCCGGTCATGCCGGCGGTCTGGCCGATCAGGATCTGGGCTGCGGCACCGGTGGTGCCGAGCGCAAGCGCCAGGGCGGCGCAGAGAACGCGCGTCTTGTACATGAATACCTTTGGATTAAAGCCAGCCCGGATCGGGAGGTGTTCCAATTTGTTACCAGCGCGACTTGTTTGCTTATTGGTGAAAACCCTCCCTCAAGACCGCCCATGTGATGCATTGCACGAAGCCGGCGCCCATGCTTTCTAGAATGTCTGCCCCATACCCAAGGCACTCATGACACAGGGCTCCATCCGGATTCGCGGCGCGCGTCAGCACAATCTTCAGAATCTCGACCTCGACATCCGCACTGGCGAGATGACGGTGGTCACCGGCCCTAGCGGCTCGGGCAAATCGAGCCTGGTGTTCGACACCCTCTATGCCGAAGGCCAGCGGCGCTATGTCGAGACGTTCTCCGCCTATGCCCGCCAGTTCCTCGACCGGATGGACAAGCCCGCGGTCGACAAGGTGGAGGGCGTGCCGCCTGCCATTGCCATCGACCAGACCAACCCGGTGCGGTCCTCGCGCTCGACCGTGGGCACGATGACCGAGCTCAACGACCATCTGAAGCTGCTGTTCGCGCGCGCGGCCCAGTTGTTCGACCGCGAAACCGCGCTGCCGGTGCGCCACGACTCGCCGGATTCGATATACGCCGAACTCGCATCGCGCGCAGCGGCAGCCGGCGACTTGCGCCTGGCGCTGACCTTCCCGGTCGAACTGCCGGCCAGCACCTCGGCGGAAGAAGTGACGCAATGGCTGTCGGCCAGCGGCTTCACGCGGGTACAGGCCGAGCGCGAGATCGCGACGCCGACCGGGCCGCGCAAGGTGCTCGACGTGGTGGCCGACCGCCTGCGCATCGGCGGTGCCGAAAGGGCGCGCGTGGTGGAGGCGATCGAAGTCGGACTCAAGCGCGGCAGCGGCCGGCTCACCGTCTACGCGCTGCCTGCGGAGGAAACCGGGGAATCGCAGGTTTGGAAGTTCTCCACCGGCCTGCATTGCCCCGAGAGCGACATCCGCTATGCAGACCCGATCCCGTCGATGTTCTCCTTCAACTCGGCGGTGGGCGCCTGCGAGATGTGCCGCGGCTTCGGCCGCGTGATCGGCGTCGACCTCGGCCTGGTCATCCCGAACGACAAGCTCACGCTGCGCGCCGGCGCGGTCAAGACCATCCAGACGCCAGCCTGGAAAGAAGCGCAGGACGACCTGATGCGGCATGCCGAGGCGGCCGGCATTCCGCGCGACACGCCGTGGAACAAGCTCACGCCCGAGCAGCAGGCCTGGGTGATCGAAGGCTCGCCCAACTGGAAGGGCAAATGGAACCAGCAGTGGTACGGCATCAAGCGCTTCTTCGGCTACCTGGAGAGCAAGGCCTACAAGATGCACATCCGCGTGCTCTTGTCCAAGTACCGCAGCTACACGCCGTGCCCCGCATGCGCCGGCGCGCGCCTCAAGCTCGACAGCCTGCTCTGGCGCATCGGCACCAAGGAAGATGCCGATGCGGTGCTGGAGCCGTCGAAGCGCTTCATGCCGGTGGGCGTGAAATGGTCGCGCGAGCAGCTCGAGGCCCTGCCGGGACTCTGTCTGCACGAGCTGATGCTGTTGCCGATCGAGCGGCTGCGGCGCCTGTTCGACGGCATCGAAAGCCACGGCAACAGCAGCACCGTCAGCGAAGGCGACGTGCAGGCATTGAAGCTGCTGTTCGACGAGATCACCACGCGGCTGCGCTACCTGCACGACGTCGGCATCGGCTATCTCACGCTCGACCGGCAGAGCCGCACGCTCTCCGGCGGCGAGGTGCAGCGCATCAACCTGACGACTGCGCTCGGCACTTCGCTGGTCAACACGCTGTTCGTGCTCGACGAGCCCAGCATCGGCCTGCATCCGCGCGACATGAGCCGCATCACCGAGGCCATGCTGCGCCTGCGCGACGCCGGCAATACGCTGGTGGTGGTGGAGCACGACCCGGCGGTGATGCTGGCCGCCGACCGCGTGATCGACATGGGCCCCGGCCCCGGCATCCGCGGCGGGCAGATCGTGTTCGACGGCAGCACCGACCAGCTGCGCGATGCCGACACGCTGACCGGCCAGTACCTCGGCGGGCGCAAGCAGATCGGCATGGGCTTCAGGCGCATGGTGACCAACAGCACGCCGCGACTGGTGCTGGAAGGCGCGCGCGAGCACAACCTGCAGGACGTCACGGTCGAGTTGCCGCTCACGCGGCTGGTCTGCATCACCGGTGTCAGCGGCTCGGGCAAGTCGACGCTGGTGCAGGACGTGCTGGCGCCCGCGCTGATGCGCCATTTCGGCAAGCCCTGCGAGACACCCGGCGCGCACGACAGGCTGCTCGGCGCCGATCACTTGAGCGATGTCGTCTTCGTCGACCAGTCGCCGATCGGCAAGACGGCGCGCTCCAATCCGGCCAGCTATGTCGGCGCCTGGGATGCGATCCGCGAAATCTTCGCCACCGCGGCGCTTGCACGCCAGCGTGGCTACACCGCATCGAAGTTCAGCTTCAACAGCGGCGACGGGCGCTGCCCGACTTGCGGTGGCTCCGGCTTCGAGCATGTCGAGATGCAGTTCCTGTCCGACGTGTACCTGCGCTGCCCCGACTGCGACGGCAAGCGCTACCGGCCGGAAATTCTCGAAGTGACGATCGAGCGGTCGGAGCGCCGGCTGAACGTGGCCGACGTGCTAAACCTCACGGTGGCCGAAGCGGCAGTTCTGTTCGCCGCCGACCGCGACGTGCTGCGCGTGCTGCAGCCGATCTCCGACGTGGGGCTGGACTACGTCAAGCTCGGCCAGCCGGTGCCCACGCTCAGTGGCGGCGAGGCACAGCGCCTCAAGCTCGCCGGCTTTCTTGCCGGGGCGGCCAAGAGCGGCAGTGCCAGCAAGCAGCCGCTGGCGCGCAAGGGCACGCTGTTCCTGTTCGACGAGCCGACCACCGGCCTGCACTTCGACGACATCGCCCGGCTCATGCGGGCGCTGCGCAAGCTGCTCGACGCCGGCCATTCGCTGGTCGTCATCGAGCACAACCTCGACGTCATCCGCGCCAGCGACTGGATCATCGACCTCGGCCCTGAAGGCGGAGAGGGCGGCGGCCGGGTGGTGGCGGTGGGCACGCCCGAACAGGTGCGCGAGAACCGCGCGTCGCTCACCGGCGCCGCGCTGGTCGACTACGAACTGGCCGTCGGGCCCGGCGCCTACAAGGTGGCCGAACGCGCGGCGCGGTCGTATGCCGCGCGCGTGCGGCCCGCGGCCGGCCGCGAGGCGATCCAGATCGTCAACGCCCGCGAGCACAACCTGAAGAACCTGTCGGTCGACATTCCGCGCGGCAAGTTCAGCGTGGTCACCGGCGTGAGCGGCTCGGGCAAGTCGACGCTGGCCTTCGACATTCTCTTCAACGAAGGGCAGCGCCGCTATCTCGAATCGCTCAACGCCTATGCACGCAGCATCGTGCAGCCGGCCGGCCGGCCCGAGGTCGATGCGGTCTACGGCATTCCGCCGACGGTGGCGATCGAGCAGCGGCTGTCGCGCGGCGGGCGCAAGAGCACGGTCGGCACCACCACCGAGGTCTGGCATTTCCTGCGCCTGCTGTACGTGAAGCTCGGCATCCAGCATTGCGTGCGCGATGGCGCCGCCGTGCAGCCACAGACGCCGGACAGCATCGCGGCCCAACTGCTCAAGAACTTCAAGGGCCAGCACATCGGCCTGCTCGCGCCGCTGGTGAGCAACCGTAAGGGCGTCTACACCGAACTGGCCGACTGGGCGCGGCCGCGCGGCTACACGCACCTGCGCGTCGACGGCGACTTCCTGCCTACCACCGGCTTTCCCCGCATCGACCGCTTCAAGGAGCACAGCATCGAGCTGCCCGTGGCCAGCCTCGATGTGCTGCCTGCCGAAGAAACCGCGCTGCGCCAGGCGCTGGCCAAGGCGCTCGAACATGGCAAGGGCGTGGTCCAGGTGTTGAGCGAACTCACCGGCCTGCGCGGCGCGATGATGGCCAAGGCACCGACTGCCGGTATCGGCCGCACGCATGTGTTCTCGACGCTGCGCGCGTGCCCGGTCTGCAGCACCAGCTATGCCGAGCTCGACCCGCGGCTCTTCTCCTACAACAGCAAGCACGGCTGGTGCCCCGACTGCGTGGGCACCGGCGTCAAGCTCACCAAGGACCAGCGCAAGGTCTACGACGACTCGGTGCTGGCCGACGACCAGAAGGGCCGCGAGCAGACCTTCTCCGAGCCCGAGGCCGAAGACGTTGGCGACATGGCCTGCCCGACCTGCGAGGGCACGCGGCTCAATGCGACTGCCCGCGCGGTGAGCTTCGGCGCATCGGTCGCCGACGGCCGGAGCGGCATCGGCATCACCGAACTGGCGCGCATGAGCGTGACCGAGGTGCGGCAATGGTTCGGGGGACTGGCGCTCACCGGCCGTGAAGCCGAGATCGCGCGCGATCTGGTGCCCGAGATCGGGAGCCGCCTCGAATTTCTCGAAGAGGTCGGCCTCGGCTACCTCACCCTCGACCGCGGCGCACCGACGCTCAGTGGCGGCGAGGCGCAGCGCATCCGCCTGGCGGCGCAGCTCGGCAGCAACCTGCAGGGCGTGTGCTACGTGCTCGACGAGCCGACCATCGGGCTGCACGCGCGCGACAACCAGATCCTGCTGAACGCGCTGCACAAGCTGGGCGACAAGGGCAACACGCTGGTGGTGGTGGAGCACGACGAAGACACGATCCGGCGTGCCGACCACATCATCGACATCGGCCCGAGCGCGGGCAAGCGCGGCGGCCGGCTGGTCGCCGAGGGTTCGGTGTCCGACATCGAAGGCGCCGCCGATTCACAGACCGGCCGCTACCTGCGCCACGCGATGAAGCATCCGCTGCAGGCCCGCCGCCTGGTGCCGGCACCCGAGCCCGGCGCGCTCGACTGGCTCACGGTGCATGCGGCCGACCTGCACAACCTGCAGGACGTGACGGTCGCGCTGCCGCTTCACCGGCTGGTGGTGGTGACCGGCGTCAGCGGCTCGGGCAAGTCGACGCTGGCGCGCGATGTGCTGCTCGCCAACGTCTATGCCGTCGTCGTGCAGCGCATGACCAAGGCCGGGCGCGATGCCGATGCCGCCGGCAAGCGCCCGGCATGGACGGGCTGCAGCGGCATCGATGGCTACGAAAGCATCGACCGCGTGCTCGAAGTCGACCAGACGCCGATCGGCAAGACGCCGCGCAGCTGCCCGGCCACCTACATCGGTTTCTGGGACACCATCCGCAAGCTCTTCGCCGACACGCTCGAAGCCAAGGCGCGCGGCTACGGGCCCGCGCGTTTCAGCTTCAACACCGGCGAAGGCCGTTGCCCGGGCTGCGACGGTGCCGGCGTGCGCACCATCGAGATGAGCTTCCTGCCCGACGTGAAGGTGCCGTGCGAGGTGTGCCACGGTGCCCGCTTCAATCCCGAGACGCTGGCGGTGAGCTGGCGCGGCAAGAGCATCGGCGACGTGCTCCAGATGGAGGTGGACGAAGCGGTTGCGTTCTTCGCCGCCATGCCCAACATCAGCCATCCGCTGCAGCTGCTCAAGGATGTGGGGCTGGGCTATCTCACGCTCGGCCAGCCGTCGCCCACGCTGTCGGGCGGCGAGGCGCAGCGCATCAAGCTGGTGACCGAACTGAGCAAGGTGCGCGACGACGTCACGCGCCGCGGCAACAAGGCGCCGCACACGCTCTACGTGCTCGACGAGCCGACGGTCGGGCTGCACATGGCCGACGTCGAGAAGCTGATCCATGTACTGCACCGGCTGGTGAACGGAGGGCATAGCGTGGTCGTGATCGAACATGACCTCGACGTGATCGCCGAAGCCGACTGGCTGGTCGACCTGGGGCCTGACGGCGGCAACGCCGGCGGTCGGGTGGTCGCCGCGGCGCCGCCCGAAGAGGTTGTGAAGCTGGGTACGCACACCGGCGTGGCGCTGGCGGCGGTACTGGCGCGCTGAGGGCTCGCGCAGGCGCGAGCCTTCTCATCGGCAAGATGTGCCGCAGTATTTGCCGATCGCAGGCGCGCGCTGCGCCCGTGTCGACGCTACCTAGAAGATGAGTTTTCCAAGACCCAGCACCACGGCCAGTCCAATGAGAAAGATGACGAGGACGATCCAACCGATGATTTTCAAATCTGCTCTCCGAACGAAAGGCCGAGGACAAGCCGCGGCTTGAGGAATGAAGCACGCAGCAAGCTGCATGCCCGGAACGGCATTGTTGACGCCTGCGCGACGATCCGGGGTGAAACCCGGTTGTTCACGACTGCGCCACAAGGCCAAATGGCAGGTTATCAGCTCGGAGTCCGCATCATGTTTCGTCGATCCCTCTTGTGTCTTGCCGTGCTCGGCTTTGCCGCCACCGCGGCGCATTCACAAGCATTCCCCAGCCGTTCCATCAAGCTCGTGATCGCGTTTCCCGCGGGCGGGCCAACCGACATCACGATGCGGCAACTCGCCGAGAACGCGTCGAAGATCATCGGCCAGCCGATCGTGGTCGACAACAAGCCGGGCGCCGGCGGCACGCTGCCCGCGCAGGCGCTGCAGACCGCGCCGGCCGATGGCTACACGATCGGGCAGATTCCCCTCGGCGTGTTCCGCCTGCCCTACACGACCAAGATCAACTGGGACCCGGTCAAGGACATCAGCTATGTGCTCAATGTCACCGGCTACGCCTTCGGCATCGCGGTGCCGGCGGACAGCCCGATCAAGAACTGGAACGACTTCGTCGCCTACGCCAAGGCCAATCCGGGCAAGCTGAGCTACGGCTCGACCGGCACGATGACCAGTCCGCACCTGACGACCGAGCTCATCGCGCAGCAGCTCGGCATCCAGCTGCTGCACATTCCCTACAAGGGCAGCGCCGACCTCTCGCAGGCCGTGCTGGGCAACCAGCTGATGGCGATCGCCGACTCGACCGGCTTCGCGCCGCTGGTGGAAGCGGGCAAGCTCCGGGTGCTCAACACCTGGGGCGAGAAGCGCCTGGCCAAGTTCCCCGATGCGCCGACGCTCAAGGAGCTGGGTCTCGACATCGTGCAGAACTCGCCGTTCGGCATCGGCGCGCCAAAGGGCACCCCGCCCGAAGTGGTGAAGAAGCTGCACGACGCCTTCAAGCAGGCAATGGAAGAGCCGAGCTACGTGGCGTCGCTGGGCCGCTACGACATGCTGCCCAACTACATGAGCTCGACCGCCTACACCAAGTTCGCGCAGGACACCTTCATGCGCGAGAAGGCGCTGGTCGAGAAGCTGGGGCTCGCCAAGCCGAACTGAGGACCGCCGCGGCCACTTCGGCAAAGCCGGCGCCGCGTTCGCCCATGGCGACGTAGCGCGGCTTGTGCGAGAGCGCGGCCTCGAAGCGGCGGATGTTCGCCACGCCGATGGTGTGGCGGAAGTGCTCGAACATCAGCGCATCGTTGGTTGAGTCGCCCACATACGCCCAGAGGTCCATCTCGTCGTCGAGGCGCCGCGCCCATAGTTCGCGCACGATCCAGCGCGCGCCTTCGAGCTTGTCGTTGTCGCCGTACCAGCCGTTGACGTGGATGCTGCTCACGGTGGCATGCATGCCTTCGCTCTTCATCATCTCGACGACAGCGCCGATCCGGGCGTCGTCCAGGTGCGCGAATTCGCTGTGGTCGATCGCGATGTCGCATTCGCGGCCCGGTGAATCGGTGGAACGCAAGGCGCCGGGCACTTCCTGCTCGATGCGTGCCAGGACCCGTTGCATGCGTGCGAAGTTGGCCGCGCGGGTGGCGGCGTCCTGTTGATAGCGCTTCGAGAGCGTGTGCTCATTCGGCGAATGCAAGAGTGCCACCGCGCCGTTCTCCGCCACCACCGCATCCAGCGGCCAGGCTGCCGCGAAGCGTTCGCTCCAGCCCACCGGCCGGCCGGTGATGGCCACCACCTTAAGGCCGGCGGCCTTCAGGTCGTGCAGCGCCTGCAGCGCATCGGCGGTGACCTCGCCGTCGGTGGTGAGCGTGTCGTCGATGTCGGTAAAGACGCCGATCAGCGCTTGCCGGTCGGCTGCCGGCCAGGCGGCGAGCGGCTGCATCATCCGGCGCTCTGAAGCGCCAGGCCCGCATGCTCGCGCAGCGGATGGAAATGGATCTTCGGAAAGCGCTCCTGCGCCAGCCGCACGTCGTAGGGCGAGGTGCACAGATAGGCCAGCGTGTTGGCGGCGTCCCGCGCCATGCGAGCCGGATAGGCGTCGACAAAGGCGCGCAGCTCCGCCGGCGAATCGGCCGTGATCCATCTGGCGCCGGTGTATTGGCAGCCTTCGAGCCGTATGTCGGCGTCGTACTCGGCCTTCAGGCGGTGCTGCACCACTTCGAACTGCAGCTGCCCGACGGCGCCCAGCAGCATCGGACCGCCGACTTCGGGCCGGAACACCTGGATCGCGCCTTCCTCGCCGAGCTGCGCCAGGCCCTGTTGAAGCTGCTTGGTGCGCAGCGGGTTGCGCAGGATCACGGTCATGAAGAGTTCCGGCGCGAAGAAGGGCAGGCCGGTGAACTGCAGTGACGCGCCATCGGTGATGGTGTCGCCAAGCTGCACGCCGCCATGCGTGGTGAAGCCGACGATGTCGCCCGCGTAGGCTTCTTCGACGGCCTCGCGCCGCTGGCTCATGAAGGTGACGACGCTGGTCGGGCGCAGTTCCTTCGCGGTGCGCTGTACCCGCAGCTTCATGCCCGGCGTGTACTTGCCCGAGGCCATGCGCACGAAGGCGATGCGGTCGCGGTGATTGGCGTCCATGTTGGCCTGAACCTTGAACACCACGCCGGCAAAGTCCTTGTCCTCGGGCCGGATCTCGCGCACGACGGGTTGCCGGTTGACCAGCGTGGTGCTGGTGCGCGGCTGCGGCGGCGGTGCCAGGTCGACCAGCGCCTCGAGCACTTCCATCACGCCGAAGTTGTTGACGCCGGAGCCGAAGAACACCGGCGTCTGCTTGCCCGCGAGGAAAGCCTCGCGGTCCCAGGTGGGCGAGGCGCCGGTGGCGAGCTCCATGCTTTCCATGGCGGTGTCGAACTCGTGGCCGAAACGCTTGTGCAGCGCGTCGCGGTCGGTGAGTGGGATCGTTTCGAAGTCCTGCGGCAGGCGTTCGCTGCCCGATTCGAACACCGTCATCGCCTTTGTACGCAGGTTCACGATGCCGCCGAAGCTCTTGCCCTGGCCCACCGGCCAGGTCATCGGCACGCAGGGCATGCCGAGTTCGCGCTCGATCTCGTCGAGCAATTCGAGCGGCTCGCGAACCTCGCGGTCCATCTTGTTCACGAAGGTAATGATCGGCGTGTCGCGCTGGCGGCAGACCTCGATCAGCCGGCGCGTCTGCGCTTCGACGCCGTTGGCGGCGTCGATGACCATCAGGGCCGAATCGACGGCGGTCAGCACGCGGTAGGTGTCTTCCGAAAAGTCCTTGTGGCCTGGCGTGTCTAGCAGATTGATCACGTGGTCGCGATACAGCATCTGCATGACCGAGCTGGCGACCGAAATGCCGCGCTGCTTCTCGATTTCCATCCAGTCGGAGGTGGCATGGCGCGACGCCTTGCGCGCCTTCACCGAGCCGGCGATCTGGATCGCGCCGGAGAACAGCAGCAGCTTCTCGGTCAACGTGGTCTTGCCGGCGTCCGGGTGGGAAATGATCGCGAAAGTGCGGCGGCGGCGGGTTTCGGCGGCGAAAGACAAGGGGGAGCAATCGAAAGGGGAATGCCCTGATTTTAAGAGGCGCTAAAATGCGCCGTTCCGAGGAGCGTTGCAGCGCCATCAGGCGTGAGGCTCGGACCACATCGCAACCACGCTCATCCGCTGTTCTCGCGGTGAGTCCATTTCCGGTCAGACCCCCGAACACAGCGGCATCTTTCAAACTTGTTTTGGAGTTTCCATGAGCGCTGTCCTCAAGCCCCTGTCTTCCCCCGTGTCCACCGCCGACCAGGCCATTGCCGATCTGTCCCTAGCCGCCTGGGGCCGCAAGGAAATCCGCATCGCCGAAACCGAAATGCCCGGTCTGATGGCAATTCGCGATGAATTCGCGAAGGCGCAGCCGCTTGCCGGCGCACGCATCACCGGTTCGCTGCACATGACGATCCAGACCGCCGTGCTGATCGAGACGCTGCAGGCACTCGGTGCCACTGTTCGCTGGGCCTCGTGCAACATCTTCTCGACGCAGGACCATGCAGCCGCGGCCATTGCAGCCAGCGGCACGCCAGTGTTCGCGATCAAGGGCGAATCGCTGGAAGACTATTGGGACTACACCCACGCAATCTTCGACTTCGGCCCCAAGGGCGCCAGGGGCGAAGGCCCGAACATGATCCTGGACGACGGCGGCGACGCGACGCTGCTGATGCACCTGGGCCAGCGTTGCGAACAGGACCTCTCGCTGATCGACACCCATTCGAGCGAGGAAGAGCGCGTACTTTACGCGGCGATCCGCAAGAAGCTGGCCACCGACCCGACCTGGTACAGCCGCAAGGCGAGCGAGATCATCGGCGTGACCGAAGAAACCACCACCGGCGTGCACCGCCTGAACGAGATGTCCGCCAAGGGCACGCTCAAGTTCCGCGCCATCAACGTGAACGACTCGGTCACCAAGAGCAAGTTCGACAACCTCTATGGCTGCCGCGAGTCGCTGGTGGACGGCATCAAGCGCGCGACCGACGTGATGATCGCCGGCAAGGTCGCCTGCGTGGCCGGCTACGGCGACGTGGGCAAGGGCTCGGCCCAGGCGCTTCGCGCATTGAGCGCGCAGGTGTGGGTGACCGAGATCGACCCCATCAACGCGCTGCAGGCCGCGATGGAAGGCTACAAGGTCGTCACCATGGAGTACGCCGCCGACAAGGCCGACATTTTCGTGACGACCACCGGCAACCGCGACGTGATCCGCCACGAACACATGGCTGCAATGAAGGACCAGGCGATCGTCTGCAACATCGGCCACTTCGACAACGAGATCGCGGTCGCGTCGATCGAGAAGTACGAGTGGGAAGAGATCAAGCCGCAGGTCGATCACATCACCTTCCCCGACGGCAAGAAGATCATCCTGCTGGCCAAGGGCCGGCTGGTGAACCTGGGCTGCGGCACCGGCCATCCGAGCTTCGTGATGTCGTCGTCGTTCGCCAACCAGACCATCGCCCAGATCGAGCTCTTCACCAAGCGCGATGCCTATGAGTCGGGCAAGGTCTACGTGCTGCCGAAGCATCTCGACGAGAAGGTCGCGCGCCTGCACCTGAAGAAGGTCGGCGCGATGCTGACCGAGCTGACCGACGAGCAGGCCGCCTATATCGGTGTCGACAAGAACGGCCCGTACAAGGCCGACGCCTACCGCTATTGAGAAGCCGGTGCGCGCAGATCAATTGCTCGTCGAACGCGGCCTGGCGGCTTCGCGCTCGCAGGCCGTCCGGCTGATCGCGGGCGGCTTGCGCTGGCGCGACGGCGCGGCCTGGCGCGTGGTGTCGAAGAACCGCGACGAGGTGCCTGAGACGGCCGAACTCGAACTGACGGACGATGCCGAGGCGCGCTATGTTTCGCGCGGCGGTCTCAAGCTCGACGGCGCGCTCGATGCGGCCGGCGTCGATCCGCGCGGCAGGCGTTGTCTCGACGTTGGACAGTCGACCGGCGGCTTCACCGATTGCCTGCTGCAGCGCGGTGCAGAACATGTGGTGGGCATCGACGTCGGTCACGGCCAGCTGCATGCGCGGGTGCGCGAAGACGCGCGCGTGACTGCTGTCGAAGGCGTGAATGCGCGTGCGCTCGATGCGTCGGCATGGGCGGATGCACCGCCCGCCGATTCGCATTTCGGGCTGATCGTGGGCGATCTCTCTTTCATCTCGCTCACGCTGGTGCTGCCCGCGGTGGTGCCCTTCCTCGCGCAGGGCGGCGATCTGCTGATGCTGGTCAAGCCGCAGTTCGAACTGCAGCCGGGCCAGGTCGGCAAGGGCGGCATCGTGCGCGATCCAGCGCTCCATGCGGTTGTCGAACTGCGGCTGCGCGAAGCCTGCGCCGCGCTGGGACTCGATGTGCGGGCCTGGTTCGACAGCCCGATCGAGGGCGGCGACGGCAACCGCGAGTTCTTCATTCATGCCGTTCATGCGGGCGGCGACGCAGGAGCCGGCCGTGCGCCTTCCGCTCAGCTTTGAGTTCTTTCCGCCCAAGACCTCCGAGGGCGCGGCCAAGCTGCGCGCGGTGCGCCAGCAGCTCTATGCGCGGCAGCCCGAGTTCTGCTCGGTGACCTACGGCGCCGGCGGCTCTACCCACGAAGGCACCTTCGGCACGGTGCGTGAAATTCTTGAAGAGCAGGTCGACGCGGCTTGCCACTTCTCGTGCATCGGCGCCACGCGCCAGACGGTGCGCACGCAACTGCACGAACTGCAGGCCATGGGCGTCAAGCGGCTCGTGGCGCTGCGCGGCGACCTGCCGAGCGGCTACGGCATGGGGGGTGAGTTTCATCATGCGAGCGACCTGGTTGCCTTCATCCGCGAAGAGACCGGCCGTGATTTTCATATCGAGGTCGCCTGCTATCCCGAAGTGCATCCGCAGGCCCGCTCTGCCGAAGCGGACCTCCAGGCCTTCGCGAGCAAGGTGCATGCGGGCGCCGATTCGGCGATCACGCAGTACTTCTTCAGTGCAGATGCCTATTTCCGTTTCGTCGACGAGACCAGCAAGCTGGGCCTCGCCACGCCGATCGTGCCGGGCATCATGCCCATCACGAGCTCGACCCAGCTGATGCGTTTTTCGGATGCGTGTGGTGCCGAGATTCCGCGCTGGATTCGGTTGCGCCTGCAAGGCTTCGGCGACGACACCGCGTCCATCAAGGCCTTCGGCCTGGATGTGGTGGGCGGGCTTTGCGAGCGTCTGTGCGGCGGCGGTGCGCCGGCTCTGCATTTCTACACGATGAACCAGTCGGCCGCCACGCTCGCGCTGCTGGAGCGGCTCGGTTGGGACTGATGCATTTGCGCTGTGCCTGCAGGCGGGCGGCGTTGATGGCCGCGGCCGGCCTGCTCGCTGCATGCGCTACGCAGCCGCCGCCCCCTGAATACGCAGCCGGCACGCAGGCCGTGCTGCTCCCACTCGCGCGGCAGCCCGCACTGCCGGCCGGCGCCCCGCCGCTCTCGCAGGTGCCCTCGGTGCGCTACGACCTCGCGGTGTCCGGTGCCGGCGAGCTGACCGAAGACGACGGCGAGCCGGGCGACGGTGCGCCGCGCAGCATCTTCGAGCGCGGCGGTGCATCCTGGTACGGCATCCAGTTTCACCTGCGCAAGACCGCCAACGGCGAGCGATTCGACATGGCGGCGATGACGGCCGCGCACAGGACGCTGCCCTTCAATACCCGCGTTTGCGTGCGCAGCCTGGTGAACGGGCGCGAGGTGCTGGTTCGAGTCAATGACCGCGGCCCTTATGCGGCCGGACGCATCATCGATCTGAGCCGCGCCGCCGCAGATGCGCTGGGCATGCTGGGGCTCGGCATCAAGCAGGTCGCGCTCTCCATCGTGGACCAGAACACGACCCGCTGCGGCGACGCACTGCTGGAGGCTGCGGTTGAAGCGGTGGCGCCGCCGGCCCAACCCGTCGCAAGGAAGCCCGTGCCCACGCGCGTTCGAGCCGTCCCGCCGCGGGAGCGCCGCTGACACACGCCGACGCGTGGTCGTTCAGCCACCGCTGTCCAGCGACGAGGTGGCGTGGCGATCTTGCGCGAGCAGCTTCGCCATCTGCGGCAATGAAGGTTCGAGCAGCGCCTTCAACGTGTGCGGTGGATTGATCAGGAACATGCCGCTCGCAGGCAGGCCGGGCCTGTGCGTGGCGCCGGTTGCATCGGTCACGATCTTGCTCGACTTGACGGTGAGCGTCGCGTGCAGCCACGACTTGCCGGCCTTGGTGGCGAGCGTCTTCAGCCGGCGCGGCAGGTCGTGCGCCTCCGGCCGCGGAATGATCGGATACCAGAAGGCATAGGTGCCGGTCGCAAAGCGCTTGAGCGCCGCGGCCGCGAAGTCGAGCACGCGCGCGTAGTCGCTCTTGATCTCGTAGCTCGGATCGCACAGCACCAGCGCGCGCCGCGAGGGCGGCGGCAGGAACTTGGTGGAGCTGCCGAAGCCGTCGTCGCGCAGCACCGCAATCTGGCGGCCGGCTTCGAGTTGGGCGATGTTCGCGTCCAGGGTGCGCGCGTCGGTCGGGTGCAGCTCGAAAAGCTTGAGCTTGTCGTGGTCGCGCAGCAGATGGTGCGTGATGAACGGTGAGCCCGGATAAATCCGTGCGCCGCCCTTCGGATTGAAATCGCGTATGACACCCAGGTAGCGTGCCAGCGCATCGGGCAGCGCTGCTGCCCCGGCCGCCGGCTCTGCGAGCAGCCGCAACACGCCCTCGGCCGCCTCGCCGCTGGTGCCTGCATAGTCGCCGTCCAGCCGATAGAGACCGGCGCCAGCATGGGTGTCGACCACTGTCAGGGCCGCATCCTTTTCAAGCAGATGGTCGAGCGTGGCGATCAACACCGTGTGCTTGAGCACGTCGGCGTGGTTGCCGGCGTGGAATGCGTGGCGGTAGCTGAACATGCCTCGATGGTAAACGGGCTTGCCGACGGATACGGGACGCAAATTGCCCGGCTGGACGATTCTTCATATAATCGCGGGCTTCGCAGCGTTTTTGTGGCCCCGCGGCGAAGGCTTCCATCCCACCTAAGAGATTCCCGCCAGAGGAACGCCGACCGTGGAAAAGGGCCCGCTCAAACCTCTCGAAAGAGAAAACTCATGACCAAAACGTTCAGCGCCAAACCCGCTGACGTGACGCACGAGTGGTTTGTGATTGACGCGACCGACAAGGTCCTCGGACGAGTAGCCAGCGAAGTTGCTCTCCGTTTGCGCGGCAAACACAAGGCCATTTACACGCCTCACGTCGATACCGGTGACTTCAT
>JANOCL010000005.1:0-33083 GCA_031412135.1 Variovorax sp.
CGCCGCGCCACCTGGTCTTCGTCGTCGCGGCGGTGGCCTTCCCGTTCCTCACGTCACCCTTCATCACCTTCCAGGTCGGCGCGCAGTCGCTGGTGCTGGGGATGATCGCGCTGTCGCTCAGCTTCCTCGCGGGCTACGGCGGCATGGTGTCGCTGGCGCAGATGACGGTGGCCGGCATCGCCGGCTACGCGATGGCGGTGTTCGGCCACAGCAGCAGCGCCGAGATCAGCCTGGGCTGGCCGTGGTGGCTGGCGGTGCCGGTGGCGATCGTGATCGCGATGCTGTCCTCGGCCCTGATCGGCTGGCTCTCGGTGCGCACCGAAGGCATCTACACCATCATGATCACGCTGGCGATCGGCGTCGCCTTCTATTACCTGGTGCTGCAGAACTACAGCGTCTTCAACGGCTTCCAGGGCCTGCGCGAACTCAAGCCGCCGACGGTGTTCGGCGTCAACTGGCGCGATCCGCTGCCTTTCTACGGGCTCTCGCTGGCCTGTGCATTCGGCGCTTATTTTCTCGTCAGCCATGTGGTGCGAACGCCCTTCGGCATCGCGCTGCAGGGCATTCGCGACAACCCGCGCCGCATGGCTGCGCTCGGCTATTCGGTGGTCTCGCACCGGGTCGCGGCCTATGCGCTGTCGGGCCTGATCGCGGCGGTCGGCGGCATCCTGCTGGCCTGGTACAACGCGCTGATGGCGCCCGGGTCGGTTGGCACCGGGTGGCTCATCAACATCCTCGTCATCGCCGTGCTCGGCGGCGTCAAGCATCCGCTCGGCGCGTTTCTCGGCGCGGTGATCTTCGTGCTGCTCCAGACCTTCGCCATCGACCTGATCGACCGCGAACGCTTCAACCTCGTGATTGGCGGCGTGTTCCTCGCCATCGTGCTGTTTTCCCCCGACGGACTGCTCGGGCTGTGGGCGAAGCTCCGGCTCCGCTTCGGCCAGAGGAAGGTCATGACCTCAAACCAAAGGAGACAACCGTGAAAGTGACGATGACGACAACGACGAAGCGGATCCGGGTACGTTCCATCTTGGGTGCCGCCGCCGCGACGGCACTCTTCGGCTCGGCATGGGCGCAGCAGGGCCAGCCGGTGAAGATCGGCCTGCTGGCCACGCTCGAAGGGCCGTTCGCGGCCGGCGGTGCCGACGGCATGCGCGGCGCCGAACTCGCCGTGAAGGAGCGCGGCGGCGTGGTGGCGGGCCGCAAGATCGAGATCATCAAGGCCTCGTCCGACGCCAAGCCCGACGTGGCGGTCAACGCCACTCGCAAGCTGGTCGAGCAGGACAAGGTCGAGATCATGGTCGGCCCGCTTTCGGGCGGCGAGGGCATCGCGGTCAAGGACTATTCCAAGACGCAGCCGCAGGTGACCTTCATCAACGGCGGCTCCGGTGCGCAGGGCACCACGCTGACCAGCCCGAGCCCGAACTTCTACCGCTTCAACACCGACGGCGGCCAGTGGATGGTGGGCCTGGGCAAGGCCGCGATCGCCAAGGGCTACAAGCGCACGATGGTGATTGCCGAGGACTATGCCTTCCCGTACTCGCAGGTGCAGGGCTTCATGGCCGAGTATTGCCGCCTCGGCGGCAAGGTGCCCCTCAAGGCCTGGGTGCCGCTGGGCGGCAAGGACTACTCGTCGGTCATCGCGACGATCCCGAAGGACGTCGATGCGCTGCTGGTGGTGCTGGGCGGCGCCGACGCGGTCAACTTCCTCACGCAGTACGAGAACTCCGGCGGCGACAAGCCGATGCTCGGCGGCTCCATCACGGTCAGCCAGGACGTGCTGAACTACAAGGGCAAGCGCCGCGATTCGCTGGTGGGCACGCTGTCGGCCGGGCCGCTGGCCGACGCCTACGACGGCGCCGAATGGAAGGCCTTCGTCGCCGACTACAAGAAGACCTATCCGGTATCGGCCGGCGGCTTTCCGAGTCCGAGCCTGTTTGCCTACGTCTACTACGTGAACATGAAGGCAGCGCTCGAAGGCCTGGCAGCGGTCAACGGCGACCTGTCGAACAACCAGGCCAAGTACCGCGAGGCGCTGCAGAAAATGACGCTCAAGGTGCCCAACGGCACGGTGACGCTCGACAGCAACCGGCAGGCCATCGGCACCACCTTCGTCACCGAAGTCGTGAAAGACGCGCAGGGCAACCTCTTCAACAAGGTCCACAGCAAGGTCGACGGCGTCGAGCAGCTGCTCGGCATGAAGCCGGACGAGTTCAAGATCGGCTCGCGCGACGTGCCGGCCTGCCCCTGACAGGCCGCTTGCCGATGGCGTCGATCACACAGTTCCGGCTCGGCGCGGCCGCCCCGCAGGGGGTGGCCGCGGGCTCGCAGGCGCCGCTCGCGTCCAACGATGCGCTGGTGCTCGACGGCGTGACCCGCGCCTTCGGCGCGCTGCGCGCGGTCGACGACGTCTCGCTTTCCGTCGCCGCGGGTCAGAAGTACGCGATCCTCGGCTCCAACGGTGCCGGCAAGACGACGCTCTTCAACGCCATCACCGGCGACTTCCCGCCCACCGGGGGGCGGATCTTCTTCTTCGGCGAAGACATCACCGAGCTGCCGCCGCACGAGCGCATCCGCAAGGGGCTGCGGCGCACCTACCAGTCTTCGCTGCTGTTTCGCGACCTCACGGTGCGCGACAACCTGTTCCTCGCGGTGCGCGGCGTGGGCAACGGCCGCTTCAGCATGCGCCGCGCGGGCCCCGGCCACGCCTCGACCCGTGCCACGCAGGATCTGCTCGACCGCTCGCGCCTGGCCCATATCGCCGACGAGCGCGTTGCAAACCTGGCGCACGGGCAGCAGCGCCAGCTGGAGATCGGCATGGCGCTTGCCGGTGCGCCGCGCCTGATCCTGTTCGACGAGCCGGCCGCGGGCCTCTCGCCGGCCGAGCGCCGCGAACTCGTCGCGCTGCTCCGGTCGCTGCCGGCGCACATGAGCTTCGTGCTGATCGAGCACGACCTGGACATCGCGCTGCGGGTGGTCGAGAAAGTCACCGTCATGCACAACGGCCGCGTGCTGCGCACCGGCAGCCCGCAGGAGATCGAGAACGACGCCGAAGTGCAGGCGATCTACATGGGGAGCAAGCACTGATGGCCTTCTTCGGGCGCGATCGCGACGACAGCAGGAAGCCCGGCCCCGTGCTCGCGGTCGAAGGGCTCGACGTCTACTACGGCCGTGCCCACGCGCTGCAGGGCGTGAGCCTCTCGATCGATCGCGGCGTGCTCGGCATCGTCGGGCGCAACGGCATGGGCAAGACGACGCTGTGCAATGCGATCACCGGGCTGGTGCCGGCCGGCGGCAGCGTCAGGCTGCTCGGCGAAGAGATCCTCGGCCGCGCGCCCCACGAAATCACGAAACGCGGCATCGCCTATGTGCCGCAGGGGCGGCGCGTCTGGCCGTCGCTCACGGTGGACGAGACGCTGCGCCTGGTCGCGCGCCGCCGGCGCGAGGTCGATCGCGTCTACGCCATGTTCCCGCGCCTGGCCGAGCGCCGCGGCAACGGCGGCGCGCAGCTCTCCGGCGGCGAACAGCAGATGCTGGCCATCGGCCGCGCGCTGCTGCTCGAGCCGAAGCTGCTGGTGATGGACGAGCCGACCGAAGGCCTGGCGCCGGTCATCGTCGAACAGGTGGCGCAGGCGCTGCGCGACCTGGCGGCCGAAGGCGAAATCGCGGTGCTGCTGATCGAGCAGAACCTGGGCGTCGCGATGTCGGTGGCCGATCGCATCGGCGTGATGGTGAACGGCCGCATCGCGCAGGAGATGCCGACGGCGCAGCTCGCCGCCGACCGCGAGCTGCAGGAGCGGCTGCTCGGCATTCGATCCGGCGGGCACGACGAGGAGCCCGCGCTCGCCGCCGCCGATGCAGCGACGGCGCCGATGCCGACCCAGGTGTTCACGGTGCGGCGCGCCCATGGCGACGGCGCACCCTCGATGGACGATCTCGCGCCGGGCATCGTGCGCGGCTTCAACCGCTGGAACGCCGGCGGCACGGCTGCGCCGGTGGCCGACATCCTGCGGGCGGCGCCTGCGCCTGCACTGGCGACACGTCCCCAGCCGGTCGCATCGCCGCAGGTGTTCGACTTTCCGGTGGCCGCCAGCAGCATGCGCTCGGCCTACGTGGTCGGCACCTTCGACACCAAGGGCCGCGAACTGTTCTTCCTGCGCCAGTGCCTCGACAAGCTCGGCCTGCGCACGGTCACCGTCGACCTGTCGACCTCCGGAAAAACCTCAGCGGCCAGCGTGCATCCGCGCGAGGTGGCGCGCCATCATCCGCAAGGCGAGCAGGCGGTCTTCAGTGGCGACCGCGGCAGCGCGACCGCCGCCATGGCGATTGCCTTCGAGGCTTTCCTGCAGACCCGGCGCGACCTGGGCGGCATCATCTCGGCCGGCGGCTCCGGGGGCACCTCGATGGCGACGCAGGGCATGCGCGCATTGCCGATCGGCCGGCCGAAGATGATGGTCTCGACCATGGCCAGCGGCGACACGCGGCCCTACGTGGGGCCGAGCGACATCTGCATGATGTATTCGGTCACCGACGTGCAGGGCATCAACCGCATCAGCGAGAAGGTGCTGGCCAATGCCGCGCATGCGTTGGCCGGCATGATCGCCCACCCCGCCGCCGAGTCGACCATCACCAGGCCCGCGCTCGGCCTCACGATGTTCGGCGTGACCACGCCGTGCGTGCAGGCGGTTGCGAAGCGGCTGGAAGAAACCTACGACTGCCTGGTGTTCCATGCCACCGGCGTCGGTGGCCAGTCGATGGAAAAACTGGCCGACTCCGGCATGCTGGCCGGCGTGATCGACGTCTCGACCACCGAGATCGCCGACGAGATCGCCGGCGGCACGCTCTCTGCCGGCCCGACGCGGATGGACGTGTTCGCCCGCCACCCGCTGCCCTACGTCGGCTCCTGCGGTGCGCTCGACATGGTGAACTTCGGCGCCTGGGACACGGTGCCCGAGCGCTTTCGCATGCGCAGGCTCTACCGCCACAACACCACCGTCACGCTGATGCGCACCACGGCCGACGAGTGCCGCGCCATCGGCGAGTTCATCGCCGCCAAGCTCAATGCGATGCAGGGGCCGGTGCGCTTCCTGATTCCCGAAGGCGGCGTGTCGGCGATCGACAAGCCGGGCCAGCCCTTCCACGACCCGGAAGCCGACCGCGTGCTGTTCGCGGCCATCGAACAGCATTTCCGCCCCGGTGCCAACCGCAAGCTGCTGCGCCTACCGCTGCACATCAACGACGAGGCCTTTGCCGAGGCGCTGGTGTCGGCCTGGCACGACGTAGCCACGCCCACCGCCGCCGCACGGCGCGCCTGACAGATCCAACGTCCACCCACAACCGACCCACCATGGCCCGCATTTCAAGAACCACGCTGCTCGAACGCTTTCGCGCGAAGATCGCCGCCGGTCGGCCGATCATCGGCGGCGGTGCCGGCACCGGCCTGTCGGCCAAGTGCGAGGAGGCCGGCGGCATCGACCTGATCGTGATCTACAACTCCGGGCGCTACCGCATGGCCGGCCGCGGATCGCTCGCCGGCCTGATGGCCTACGGCAATGCGAACGAGATCGTCTGCGAGATGGCGCACGAGGTGCTGCCGGTGGTGAAGCACACGCCGGTGCTGGCCGGCGTCAACGGCACCGATCCGTTCATGATTCCGGACGCGTTCCTGCAGCGGTTGATCGGCCTGGGCTTCTCGGGCATCCAGAACTTCCCGACCGTCGGCCTGATCGACGGCACCTTCCGCGCCAACCTCGAGGAAACCGGCATGAGCTATGCGCTCGAGGTCGAGCTGATCGCCCGCGCCCGCGCGCTCGACCTGCTGACCACGCCCTATGTCTTCAGCGAGGCCGACGCGCGTGCGATGGCTGGCGCCGGTGCCGACATCGTGGTCTGCCATCTCGGCCTTACCACCGGCGGTGCGATCGGTGCCGGCACGGCGCTCACGCTGGACGACTGCATCGAGCGCATCAACCTGTGGGCGGCGGCGGCGCATGCGGTCAATCCCGCGGCGATCGTGCTCTGCCACGGCGGGCCGATCGCCACGCCCGAGGACGCCGGGTACGTGCTTGCGCAATGCCGCGACTGCCACGGCTTCTACGGCGCCAGCTCGATGGAGCGCCTTCCCACCGAGACGGCGCTGGTCGAGACCACGCGCCGCTTCGTCCAGATCACGCGATAAGAAAGGACATCCATGTCAGGTGCTCAATTCGGAAGTTTCTTGCTCGGCCTGACGGTCGTCGCGATCGTCGTCGCCATCGGCGTCTGGCTGCTCCACTGGCTCTATCTGCGCAGCTCGAAGGAGCGCGCCTTCGTGCGTACCGGGCTCGGCGGCCAGAAGGTGGTGCTCGGCGGCGGGGCGTTCGTGCTGCCGATCGTGCATGACGTGATACCCGTCAACATGAACACGCTGCGCCTCGAAGTGAGCCGCGGCCGCGACAAGGCGCTCATCACCAAAGACCGCATGCGGGTCGACGTGATCGCCGAGTTCTACGTGCGCGTGGCCACCAGCGCCGAGGCGGTGGCCGCCGCGGCGCAGACGCTGGGCCTGCGCACCATGGAGCCGGACCAGCTGAAAGAGCTGGTCGAAGGCAAGTTCGTCGACGCGCTGCGCACGGCGGCGGCCGAGATGACGATGGAAGAACTGCACGAGCGCCGCGGCGCCTATGTGAAGCGGGTGCGAGACGCGGTGGCCGAAGACCTGACCAAGAACGGACTGGAGCTCGAAGCCGCTTCGCTCACCCAGCTCGACCAGACCGGCATGGAGTTCTTCAACCCCAGCAATGCCTTCGACGCGGAGGGCCTGACCCGGCTCACCGAGCAGATCGAGCACCGCAAGAAGCAGCGCAACGATGTCGAGCAGGACACGCTGATCGCCATCCGCAACAAGAACCTCGAAGCCGAGAAGCTGTCGCTGGAGATCGACCGCGAAAGCGAGTACGCCCGCCTGAGCCAGCAGCGCGAAGTGGAGATCGCGCGGGCCCGCCAGCGCGCCGAAGTCGCGACCGAACGGGCGCAGCGCGAGGAAGCCTCCGAAGGCGCGCAGATCGCCGCCAAGCAGAGCATCGACGCCGCACGCATCCGCGCCGAGCAGACGATCGAGCAGGAGCGCATCGGCAAGGAACGCGCGATCCAGGGCGCCGAGATCGAGCGCCGGCTGTCGCTCGAACTGGCCGAGCAGCAGCGCGCGATCGCCATCGCCCGCGAAAGCAAGACCCAGAGCGACGCCCAGGCCGAAGCCGAAACGGCGCGTGCGCTGGCGGTGTCGGCGGAAGAGAAGGTGTTCACCGCGCGCGACGTCGAGATGGCGCAGCGCAAGAAGGCGATCGAGCTGATCGGCGCCGCGCAGGTCGCCGAGCGCGATGCGCTTCGGCTCACCTCGGCGGCGCAGGCCGAGCACGACGCCAGCGCCAACCGCGGCGCCGCGGTGCGGGCGCAGGCGCAGGCCGATGCGGATGCCGAGACGATCCGCTCGATGGCGATGCGGGTGCGGGCCGAGATCGAGGCCGATGCGATGCGCATGATGAACGAGGCCCACAACATGCTCACGCCCGAGGCGCGCATGTCGGCGCTGCGCATGAAGCTGGTCGACAAGGCCGAGGCGATCATCCGCGAATCGGTGCGGCCGCTCGAACGCATCGAGGGCATCAAGATCCTGCATGTCGACGGGCTGGGCGGCTCGTCGGGCGGTGGCGGCATCAACGGCGACGGCGGTGGTGGCTTTGCCGACGGCCTGGTCAACTCGGCGCTGCGCTTCCGCGCCCAGGCGCCGCTGGTCGACCAGCTCCTGCGCGAGATCGGCATCGAGGGCGGCGACATCCAGCGCCTGGTCGGCGGGGTGAGCGGGGCGCAGGCCGCGCTCACGTCGGATGCGCCCAAGCCGCCTGCCAAGGGCAAGGAATAGCCGATGGTGCAGGTCTATGTTTCGAGCGTCATCGACGCCGGTGCCGACAGCGTGTGGTCGCGCATCCGCGACTTCAACGGCATGCCGCAGTGGCATCCGGCAATCGCCGACAGCCGCATCGAGAACGGACAGCCGGCCGACCGCGTCGGCTGCATCCGCCACTTCCACACGAAAGACGGCGGGGCGATCCGCGAGAAGCTGCTGGCGCTGTCGGACTACGAATACAGCTGCACCTACGAGATCCTCGAGAGCCCGATGGGCGTTGCCAACTACGTCGCCACGCTCAAGCTCACGCCGGTGACCGACGGCGCACGCTGCTTCGCCGAATGGAGCGCGGAGTTCGAATGCGCCGAAGGCCGCGAGCGCGAGCTGACGGACACGATCGGCGGCGGCGTTTTTCAGGGCGGCTTCGATGCCTTGAAGCGCCACTTCGGGCAACGCTGATGCAGAAGGTCGTGCGCTCCACCGTCATCGACGCACCGATCGAGCGTGTCTGGGCGGTGCTGCGCGACTTCAACAGCCACGACCAATGGCACGACGCAGTGGCCGAGAGCCGCATCGAAGGCAGCGAGCGCAGCGACCAGGTCGGCTGCGTGCGCAGCTTCACGCTGAGGGACGGCAATCGCATCCGGGAGCAACTGCTCACGCTGTCGGACACCGAGCACCGCAGCACCTACTGCATCGTCGAAGCGACGGTGCCGCTGCAGCGATACGTGGCCACCGTCACCTTGAAGCCGGTGACCGACGGCAACCGCACCTTCTGGCATTGGGAATCGACCTTCGCCACCCCGCCGGGCATGGAGCGGGAGCTGCACGACATGGTCGCGCAAGGCGTCTACGAGACGGGCTTCGAGAACCTGCGCCGGCACTTGCGCAGCGGCGGCGACCTGCGGGTGCCGGGCAGTGCGGCCATGCCGCACGCCCTGGCCGTGCCGACCCGGCGCGTCGTCTTCGACCGGCACGGCGGCGCGGACGCGCTGCGCGCGCAGGACGCGGAGGCAGCGGCGCCGGGCCCGGGCGAGGTGCGCATCCGGCAGCGTGCGGTCGGCGTCAATTTCATCGACGTGTACCTGCGTCGCGGCTGGATTCCGTCGGCGCTGCCGGGACTGCTGGGCATGGAGGCCGCCGGCAGCGTGCTCGACGTGGGACCGCAGGCAAGTGGCTTGTTGCCGGGCGACCGGGTCGCCTACATCGGCCCCGTGCCCGGCGCCTACTGCGGCACGCGCTGCGTGCCGGCCGACTGGGTGGTGCGTCTGCCCGCCGCGGTGGAGGACGAAACTGCCGCCGCGCTGATGCTGAAAGGCATCACAGCCGACTACCTGCTGCGCGACCTGGGCCGGGTGCAGCGCGGCACGCGGCTTCTCGTGCATGCGGCGGCCGGCGGCGTGGGCCTGCTCGTCTGCGCCTGGGCGCGGCGCCTCGGTGCCGTGGTGCTGGGCACCGTGTCGAGCGAAGAGAAGGCCCGTGTCGCCCGCGAGTACGGCTGCGAGCATGTGATCGTGACCCGCGACTACCGCTTTGCCGATGCGGTGCAGCATGTCTGCGGCGGTGCCGACGTGGTGATCGACGGGCTCGGCGATGCGGCACGCGACGAGAACCTCGCAGCACTCGCGCGGCGCGGCCACTGGATCAGCCTCGGGCAGGCCAGCGGGCCGCTGAAACCGTTGCCGCCGGATGCGCTGGTCGCGAAGTCGCTGAGCTTTTCGCGTCCGGTGGTATTCGACTACGTGGCGACCCACGCGCAGCTTGCCGAGCGTGCGCAGCGGGTCTGGAGCGCGCTGGCCGACGGCACCATCAAGGCGCCGCCGATCGAACGCTATTCGCTCGAAGCCGCAGCGCAGGCGCACGCACGGCTCGAATCGCGCGCCACCGTCGGCGCGCTGGTCCTGCTGCCATGAAGCTATCCAACCACTGGAGAGCGACGCCATGATCGTCGGCATGAACCACTTCACCGTGACCGCGGAAGACGAGCAGAAGACGCTCGACTTCTACGTCGGCCTGCTCGGGCTGACCGTGGGCCACCGGCCCGACCTCGGCTTTGCCGGCGCATGGCTGTACGCCGGCGGTCCGCAGGCGGTGCTGCATCTCTACTTCGGCCGGCCGGTGCCCGCGCAACGCACCGGCGTCATCGACCACCTGGCGTTTTCGGCCCGCGGCCTGCGCGCGGTGAAGGCCCGCTTCGACGAGAGCGCAACGAAGTACGACCTGCGCCAGCAGGCCGGCGCCGGCACTTGGCAGTTGTTCTGCCACGATCCGAGCGGCGCCAAGGTCGAACTCGACTTCGACGCCTCGGAAACGCTCTAGGCAACAGCGGCGCTACCAGGGCAGGCGATCGCCGGTATAGGCGAAGAAGCCGCCGGTGTCGGCCGGTGTCAGGCCGTCCAGCACGCGCAGCATGTCGGTTGCCGCGTCGAGCGGGGAGCGGCCGATCTCGGCGCCGCGAAACGGTGCCGACAGGTTCGAGCGGACCGTCCCCGGATGGAGCGCGGCCAGCACCGCGCCCGGGTTGCTGCGCTGCAGCTCGATGGCGGCGCACTTGACCAGCATGTTGAGCGCGGCCTTCGAGGCGCGGTAGCTGTACCAGCCGCCCATGCGGTTGTCTTCGATGCTGCCCACCTTGGCCGACACCATGGCCAACACGCCGCGCTGCGCATCGAGCAAGGGCGCGAACCGCGCGAGCACCACGGCCGGACCGAAGGTGTTGACCCGGAAAGTCTCGATCAGCTGCGCGTAGTTGATCTGGGTCAGCCGCTTCTCGGGCATGAAGCGCGGTGTGTGCAGCGTGCCGGCGGCGTTGACGATCAGATGGAACGGCGCCTTCGCCTGCAGTGCCATCGCTGCAGTGCCGATGCTGTCCTCGTCGTCGAAGTCAACCGCCGGCACAGAGCGGCGGCCGAGTTCCACCACGCTCGCGCACCGTGGTTCGGTGCGCAGCCGCTGCACGAGGGCCGCGCCGATGGCGCCCGACGCGCCCAGCACCAGCGCGCGGAATCCTTCGGGAAATGATTGCATGGTGTGCATCCGCCACGATGAACGAAAGCCGCCACCATACCGCTACCATTCCCGATCGAGCAACGGACCGACAGAGAGCAGAAGCCGTATGGCGAACGATTCCAACCGAATGAACGAACTGAAACGCATGGTGTTGTGCGCCAGTTGCGCCGGCATCCAACGCAACTGGCGCCGCGCGGCCGGCCATGCCGAGCTGGTGCAGGTGTCCAGCCGCAAGGCCGAGCGCAGCGACGGCGACAGCGGCGGGCACACCGTCAACGTCACCAGCTACCGTTGCGACGCCTGCGGCACGCGCTGGGAATACGAAAACGACAAGACGAACCAGCAGGTGGGCTGGTCTGTCGTCGGGCAGTAACAAATCCGCCGTACGCTCGTTTGGCGAAGTTGTCCGACACAGTCGCCACAACCGGCACCCAAAACTAGCTGCTCCACGCCAACTGCAAACAGAAGTTTCCAACCATGGACCGTTCGACAGCCTCGTCCGGAACTGCTGCGACCACCATGCGGGGGTTTGCGACGCAACTGCGTGAGTCGGCGGAGCTCGGCATCGTCAAGGCGTACCGGCAGTCGCTGGAAGGCGAGGGCGACGGCCCGAGCGACGTCGACCTGCGGGTCTTCGCCAGGCTCGTGACCTACGAGATCAAGCTGGAGCGGCGGCTGGCGGCCGCGGCGCTTTCGCGTGCGCAGGCCCTCGAAGTCCCGGCCCCCGACCAACCGGCCCCGGCGCCCATGCCCGTCCAGCGCCAAGCCGAAACAGCCACCGTCGCGTCGCCTGCGCCCAGAGCCCGTCGAGCCATGCCGGGCGCGATGCTGGCGTCTTCATGTCTTTTGATGGTCTGTGCAGCGATGGCGTCGTGGGTCGTCGGCAACCGCTCGGAAAGTGCGGCGCCGACCGAAGCGGTCGTCTCTCAAGCTCTCGTCAGTCCGGCATCGCCACCGCCGTTCGTGGCGGTCGAGCAAACGGCGGCGTCGCAGGCAGATTCTTTCGTCTTCGATGCAAGCGCGGTTTCCGGGGAGCCACGTGCGACGGGCGCGCCGACTTCGATCAGGAAGGCACCGCGCAAACCTCCGGTGTTGTCGGCAAGCGTTCGCGCCGCCGAGCGGGCACGGGAGGCCCGGTCCGGCAGCCTCGTCGCGAGTTGCGGCACGCTGAACTTTCTTTCGCGCGCCGTGTGCATGAACAACGTGTGCGCGCAGCCCGGCCTGACCAACAGCCGGTCTTGCGCCGACGCCGTGCGCCAGCGGCGCATCGACGAGGCGCGGCGCAATCCCACCTTGATGGGTTGAGTCCGCATCGCCTTGCGAAGCCAAGGTTTTTCAGGAGGTTGAAATGAGCTTGTTGAGTCAGATTCTGGGCGGTCTTGCGGGTGGCGCGGGCGGGCGTGCGCCCATGGGCCGAAGCGGTATGGGCGGCAGCGCCGTGCTGATGTCCTTGCTGCCGGTGGTGCTCGGCATGCTGAGCAATCGCGGTGGTGGCGCGGGTGCGGGTGTCGGCATGGGCGGGCTCGGCGGGCTGATCGAGCAGTTCACCCGAAGCGGCTACGGCAGCCAGGCCAATTCATGGGTCGGCACCGGCGCCAATGAAGCGCTGCCCCAGGACGCCGTGCGCGACGTATTCGGTGAAGACCAGCTGTCGCAGATCGCCCGGCAGGCCGGGGTCAGCACCGACGAAGCGCGAAGCGGACTTTCGGAATTGCTGCCCGACCTCGTCGACCATTTCACGCCGCAGGGTGAATTGCCGGCCACCGATCAACTGTCGTCGAGCGTGGACGATTTCGTGCGGCGGCTCGGTGCATCGACCTGAACCTATGGCTTTTGCCTAGACGCCGCCGGCGAAGTTAGCCTTAAAGTACTCAACTGGCGCCGCTCGGCGCTGAACGGGGAGGCATTCAACCAAGGCTGAGGAGTCTTTGCAATGCTCGATGTATTCACGCGCGGCGGCCCCCTGCGCGAGTTGTCCCCGACCGCGTTGATCGACCTGCAGGAAAAGGCATCGTGGAAAGCAATGGACGAGGCGCCGTTTGCCTTTTCGCATCGACTGGCGGCGCATCCCTTGTTCACCATCCCGCAGATCGCCCGGCTGTCGCAACGCGTCTTCGACCGGCCCGACTACCGGCGCTACTTCCCCCTGGACCAGAGGAGCCTGCCCAAGCAGGAACTCGCGCGCCGCATACGCCAGGACATCTGCGACATCGGCAGCAACGGCAGGTGGCTCGCGCTGCATTACGTGGACGAAATGGACCCGGCCTACAACGAGCTGTTCGAGCTGATGCTGGTCGACATCGAGGATCTGACCGGCCTGCCGATACGCCGGCGCATGTCGTGGGGCGGCATGTCGATCTTCATGAACTCGCCCGGGCTGAAGGTGCCCTACCACTTCGACCACGAAACCAACTTCCTGATGCAGGTGCAGGGCGAGAAGGAAGTGCGGCTCTATCCGCGCGGGCTGGCCACGCTGAGCATCGAGGAACTGGAAGATTTCTACCACGAGAACCCGATGGCCGGCCGTTGGCGCGACGAGCTTTCCGATGCGGGCGCATCGTTCGTGCTCAAGCCTGGAACAGGCGTTCACCATCCGCCGCTGGCGCCCCACTTCCTGCGCAACGGCAGCGAAGTGTCGGTGAGCGTCTCGATCTATTTCGCCATGCCCGAGATGGACTACCAGGCCCGCGTCCATCAGGCCAACTACTGCCTGCGCATGCTCGGCCTGCATCCGCGGCTTCCCGGAAGCTCCGTCTATTGGGACAGGGTGAAGAGCGGCGTGATGGAGCGCCTGTCCAAATCCAATCCACGAACGCGCGACGAGTTCCTGTACTCCGCAGTCCAGCGGCTCGGCACGCCGTTCAGGGTTGCCAAGGCGGTGAAACGGCGTGTCACGCAGCCGGTGCGCATGCGTGAGCGCAGTGCGGCGCCGGGGGCGGACGCGTCTTCCTGACCGGTACGGCCGACCACCGCGGTTCACGCGGATTGACGCAGCGCCTCGTCCAGAAACGCCAGCATGCGTGTCCAGGATTCGCGTGAAGCGAGCGCGGTTGCGGCCGGCGAGCCGCCAAGGTCTACCTCTTCCCCGGAGGTCTGGTGCTTGAACTTCGTCATCGTCGTCGCCACGTTCGGCCATGCAATGCCGTGCCCTGCGCCGTCATAGCCGAGGTGCTCGAAGCGGTGAGGAAAGTTCGTCGACTGCAATCGCCTCACCGCGAAGTCGGCAAGCTCGGTCGACGGCCACATGGCGTCGTCCTTGCCGGAAATCAGGAGCACTGGCCCATTGATTCTTTCCACCGGAATCGAGGCCGAAGCCGCATAGGCTTCGTCCTGCAGCGGTATGAAATACCAGTCGAAGCTGTCCGGCCGCGCACGGCCCTCGGCCAGCGCGACATCCCATTGGGCGTGGGTGAGCGTCTGCGCATACGCAATCTCCTTCCCGCCCCAAGTCCAGGCGCCATGACCGCTCGGCGGATAGCCGGGCCAGACGATGCCGCTCGGCACGTAAGCCACGACCGCCTTGATGCGGGGAAAGGTCGCACCGAGCAGCAGCGCCAACTCTCCGCCTCGCGACACGCCCGAGATTCCGATGTGCTCCGGCGCCACGCAGGGTTGGACTGCCAGCCAATCCAAGGCCGTTTTAAAGTATTCGAGGCGTATCCGGTCCAACGTTGGCGGCAAGCCTTCGGCTGCGAAGTAGGCGAGCGCGAGGGCGGCGTAGCCGTGTGATGCCAGCAGCGCAGCCACTTCGCGCGACCAGAAAAGTCCGCCGTTGGAGCCGCCGACCACGAGCACTGCCGGATGAGGTCCGCATCCCGCAGGCTCGAACATCCTCCCGACGATGCCGTCTTCGCGCACGTCGCGCGACACCACGCCAGCGCTTGCATACATGCGCCGTATCGAATGGCGAAGCGGGGTCGTGTTTCCATCCCCGTCGACCGCCAAGGTGACGGTCAATGGGTCCGTGCTGACGTCATGGCAAGCGTCTGCTTCCTGGCCGGTAACCGGCGCACGAGACCAGAAGAGCCCCATCGAGTCGGCGCCTTGATAGGAGCCGGAGGTCGGTGCGTGGAGCGAAAGGTCGACCACGCCTTCGACACCCGCCACAAATTCCGCTTGGGAAAGCCACACGCTGCCGTCGAAGCCGCTGTTGTAGAGCCGAAAGCGCACCGGCGCGCCGGCGGGCAGTCCGCGAACGCGAATCTCCAGCGACTGGTCGACGAGGCATTCGGAGGGGAGAGGATCGAGTTGCATGGCGGTTTCAGCACACGGACAAGGCGGCGATCGTATCGTCCGGCGTGGTCGTCTTTTGTTTTCTTGTCATCGGTTGGGGTCTCCCCGGTCGCCGGCCCTCTTGCAGTCTCAGGCGGTTGCAAAGGCGCATGCCGCGTGGATTTCAAATGTCCCATTGACAGAACATTAGAACTCCCAAACCATCGCGCCATGTCCCAGATGCCGCTGCCCAAGTACCACCAGATCTATCTGGTGCTGCGGGAGCAGCTGGACGAAGGGCGCTTTGCCGAGGGGTTGCCCGGTGAGCTGGCGCTGATGGCGCAGTTCGGCGTGGCGCGGGTCACGGTGCGGCGCGCGCTGGAGCGGTTGTCGGGCGAGGGCCTGATCTCGCGCAACCCGGGCCGCCGCACGCGGCCGGTGCCGCCCGCGCTGCCCGTCGAGCAGCGCGCGGGCGACGGCATGGAGCGCGCCAACCTGCGCGGCCTGCTCGAAAACCTGGTCACCATGGGGCTGCACACCTCGGTCAAGGTGATCGACGTGGCCACCGTGTCCGCATCGAGCCAGGTGGCCGAGGCGCTGCAGCTCACGCTCGGCGACCCGGTGCAGAAGGCGGTGCGGGTGCGCTCGACGCGCGCCGGGCCGCTGTCGCACATCACCACCTACGTGCCGGCCGAGGTGGCACGCCGCTTCGGCCGCCGGGAACTTGCCAAGAAGCCGATCCTGCTGCTGCTGGAGGAGTCGGGCGTCAAGGTGGGGCGCGCGCACCAGACCATCTCGGCACGGCTGGCCGACAACGTGCTCGCGGAGCATCTCGAGGTGTCCGTCGGCTCCGCGCTCCTGGCCGTGCGGCGGCTGATCTATGACGACGCCGAGCGGCCGGTGCAATGGCTGCATGGCTTCTACCGGCCCGACCGCTACAGCTACGAGATGCAGCTCTCCCGCGTCGGCGGCATCGATGCCAAGGTATGGGTCAGCGAAGCCCTGTCGGCCCAGTTCAACTGAATCAACGCAAGAAAAGGAACGCCTCATGTCAAACCGCCGCCGCTTCATGTCCCAGTCTGCCGCCATCGCGTCCGCCATCGGCTTTCCGCTGGTGGCCGGCGCGCAACCGAAGGCCGTCAAGGTCGGCGTGCTGCATCCGGTCACCGGGGCGCTGGCCTATTCGGGCCAGCAATGCCGGCTCGGCGCGCAGCTCGCCATCGAGGACATCAACCGGGCCGGCGGCATCAAGTCGCTCGGCGGCGCGCAGATCGAGGCGCTGCTGGGCGATGCGCAGTCGCAGCCGCAGGCCGGCGCGGCCGAGGTCGAGAAGATGAACGAGGCCGGCGTGTCGGCGATCGTCGGCGCCTTCGCTTCGGCCATCTGCCTCGCGACGACGCAGGCCGCGGCCAAGTACAACCTGCCGCATGTGGTGGATGTGGGCGTGGCGGACCAGATCGTCGAGCGCGGGCTCAAGAACACCTTTCGCTTCGGCCCCGGCTACCGCAAGTCGACCGAGGTGGCCATGGCCAACCTGCTGGTGCTGAACAAGGCGGCCGGCAGCCCGGCCAAGACGGTGATGATCATTCACGAGGAGTCGCTGTTCGGCTCCGGCACCGCGGCGCTGCTGTCGCGCGAGCTGCCGGGCTACGGCTTCGACGTGAAGGAGGTCGTGAAGCATGCCAATCCGACGCGCGACTTCAACAACATCGTGCTGCGCATGAAGTCGGTCAACCCGGACATCGTGATCCCGGCCAACTACTACAACGAATACGCGCTGCTGGTGCGCACCATGCAGCAGCAGAAGGTGGCGCCGAAGGCGATCTTCTCGGTGCTCGGCGGCGCTGCATCGAGCTACAAGTTCGTGAAGGAGTTTCCCGATGCGGCCAACGGCATCATCGACTGCAACCACTGGTTCAACCCGAAGGACAAGCGCTCGCAGGAGCTGAAGAAGCGGGTCGAGGCGAAGGGCCAGTTCTTCAGCTACGAAGTGTTCATGACCTATACCTCGATGCTGCTGCTGGCCGATGCGCTGGAGCGAGCGAAGTCGACCGAGCGCGCGGCCATCGTCGATGCGCTTGCGTCGAGCACCTTCTCCAACCACTTCATGCCCTACGGCGCGACGAAGTTCAGCAACGGACAGAACGAGGGCGCACAGCCGCTGATGACGCAGGTGGTGAAGAACGACATCAAGGTGATCATTCCGCGCGACTACCGGGAGGTGGAGCCGGTCTTTCCGCTGAAGGCCTGACATGGCGGGAACGAGGACGCGCCTCTTGCGCCCTCTCCCTGCGGGAGAGGGCTGGGGTAAGGGCGGCACCCCATGCTAGACACCGGCATCCTCTTCTCCTCGGTGCTGAACGGCCTGACCACCGGCGCCGTCTACGCGCTGATCGCGCTCGGCCTCACGCTGATCTACGGCGTTCTGCACATCATCAACTTCGCGCACGGCGCCTGCCTGATGCTGGCGCTGTATGCGGTGTACTTCCTGAAGGAGCGCTGGGGCATCGATCCGTACCTGGCGCTGCCGATCGTCGTGCCGGGCATGTTCGCGTTCGGCTATGCGCTGCAGCGTCTCGTGATCAACCGCGCAGGCCACGGCAAGGACGAGAACATCCTGCTCGCCACGCTCGGCATCGCGATCGTGATGGAGAACCTCGCGCTGCTGTTCTTCAAGTCGGACACGCGCAACATCGACACCGCCTATTCGCTCAGCACCGTCGCGATCGGCCCGGCCATGATCGCGGTGCCCAAGCTGGTGGCCTTTGCCGGCGCGCTGGTGGTGTCGGGCCTGCTGTTCTGGGTCATGGGCCGCACCGACCTCGGCCGCGCCATCCGTGCAGTGGCCAAGGAGAAAGAGGGCGCCAAGCTGATGGGCATCGACGTCGACCATGTCTATGCGATGAGCTTCGGCATCGGGCTCGCCTGCCTCGGCGCGGCGGCCTGCTTCCTGCTGCCGGCCTACTACGTGAATCCGCAGGTCGGCAACGGCTTCGTGCTGGTGGCCTTCACCATCGTCGTGCTCGGCGGCATGGGCAGCTTCGCCGGTGCGCTGGTCGGCGGCTTCCTGGTCGGCGTGGTCGAGTCGCTCGGTGGGCTCTACCTGGGCGAATCGCTGGGACAGATCGGCATCTTCGCCATCTTCATCGGCGTGCTGCTGTTCCGGCCTGATGGCATGTTCGGAGCCAAGGCATGAGCTTCCACAACGGCCGCCGCCAGCTCGCCGCCATCGCGCTGTTCGTGCTGCTGGTCGCCTGCGTGCCGCTCGCCACCTCGTCGGGCGTGGCGCTCAACTTCGTGACGATGGCGCTCTACGCCACGCTGATCGCGCAGGCTTGGAACATCCTCGGCGGCTTCGGCGGCCAGTTCTCGTTCGGCCATGCGCTCTTCTTCGGCACCGGCGCCTACATCCAGGCGGTGGCGCAGCTGCAGGGCGGCATCAATGCCTGGATCGCGCTGCCGCTGGCGGTGGCCGGCGCGGCGGCAGTCGGGCTCTTCGTCGGCGCGCTCACCTTCCGCTACGGCTTGAAGGGCTCGTACTTCGCGCTGGTCACGCTGGCCTTCGCGGAGGTGTTTCGCATCGTCGCGCTGTCGGTGCCCTTCACCGGCGGCGGCGTCGGGCTGATGGTGCCGCTGCGCGAGTCGGCTTCCAACATGCAGTTCGCGTCCCGCGGCGGCTACCTCTGGCTGGTGCTCGCGTTCGTCGCCCTGGCGCTGCTCGTCACCTGGTGGCTGCGCAACGGCCGCTTCGGCGCCCGGCTGCAGGCGGTGCGCGACAACGAGGACGCGGCACGCGCGGTGGGCGTGAACCCGTTTCGAGTCAAGCTCGGCGCGATCTGCATCTCGGCCGCCTTCATGGGCGCCGCCGGCGCGTTCTATGTGCAGGTGTTCCAGTACATCGACCCGGGCATCGCCTACGGCGCAGGCACCTCGGTTGAGGCGCTGGTGGCGGCCATCGTGGGCGGCATGGGCACGCTGTGGGGGCCGGTGCTGGGCGCCGTGGTGCTGCACCTGCTGGCAGACTTGACCCGCAACCTGTTCGGCGAGCTGCCGGGCATCAACATGGTGGTGTACGGCGTGGTGCTGGTGCTGATCGTGATCTTCCTGCCGCGCGGCATCGCCGGCATCGGGCTGTCGGTGCGGCAGCGCTGGGACGCAAGGAGGGGCGGCCGTGGCTGAACCACTGCTGGCATTGAACGGCATCTCGCGCGCCTTCGGCGGACTGAAGGCGGTGCAGGACGTGAGCCTGGCCGTCGCCGAGGGTTCGCTCACCGCATTGATCGGACCCAACGGCGCCGGCAAGACCACGCTGTTCGCGCTGATGTCGGGCTTTTTGAAACCGGACGCCGGCACGGTGCGCTTCGCCGGGCAGGACATCACCGGCCGCGAGCCGCATCGCAATGCGCTGCTCGGCATGACGCGCACCTTCCAGATCGTCAAGCCCTTCGCCGCGCAGACGGTGCGCGAGAACATCGCCGTCGGCGTGCACCTGCATGTGCGCGGCCGCCGGGCGGCGCTGCACCGGGCCGAAGAAGTGGCCGAGCGGGTCGGCCTTGCGTCGCAGCTGGACAAGCCCGCCTCCGACCTCACGGTGGCCGGGCGCAAGCGGCTCGAACTGGCTCGCGCATTGGCGACCGAGCCGCGCCTGCTGCTGCTCGACGAAGTGCTGGCCGGCCTCAACCCGCAGGAGATCGCCGAGGTGATGCCGGTGGTGCGCGGCATCGCCGACGGCGGCGTGACGGTCTTGATGATCGAGCATGTGATGCAGGCGGTGATGCACCTGGCCGAGCATGTGTGGGTGCTGGCGCAGGGCCGGCTCATTGCCGAAGGCAGCCCCGCCGAAGTGACTTCGAACGACAAGGTGGTCGAGGCGTACCTCGGCCACGGGACCGCCGCGCGGCTGCGCGGGTCACGCGGCAGCGTGGTGGAAAACTAGTATGAAACGAGCCGTGTCGATTCCGCTGTGGGAGTGTGATCCGTCAGAGCGGTGGTTCATTGGCCTGCACACAACGGAGCTTCCCGTGCCGAGGGCATCGGGTGACCCCCGCAGCGAAATAAAGGAGGAGGCCGAAGGCCAGGGGACATTCGCGGAGGGGGTCACCCGGTGGCCTCGGCACGCACCCCTGAGCAGCGTTTCATGCGTCGCGTGTGCCCATGGATCACTGACATGACCGCGCTGCTCGACATCCGCAACCTGCGCGGCGGCTACGGCCGCGTCGAGGTGCTGCGCGGCGTCGACCTGCAGGTGAATGCGGGCGAGATGGTCGCGCTGCTGGGCAGCAACGGCGCCGGCAAGTCGACCCTGAACCGCGTCGTCTGCGGCCTGTGCCCCACCTGGGGCGGCACGGTGCATTTCGACGGCCGCGACCTGAGCGGCGCCCACTACCGCGAGGTGGTCAAGGCGGGCCTGATCCAGGTGCCCGAGGGCCGCAAGGTGTTTCCCAACCTGAGCGTGCGGGAAAACCTCGAACTCGGCTCCTTCACCCGCGCCCGCGAGCGCCGCGGCGCCAACCTCGACAAGGTGTTCGCGATCTTCCCGCGCCTGAAGGAGCGGCTCGCGCAGCATGCCGGCACGATGAGCGGCGGCGAGCAGCAGATGCTCGCCATCGGCCGCGGCCTGATGGCCGAGCCGGTGCTGCTCATCCTGGACGAACCCTCGCTCGGCCTGTCGCCGCTGCTGGTCGAAGAGATGTTTTCGCTCATCCGGCGGCTGCGCGACGAAGGGCTGGCGGTGCTGCTGGTGGAGCAGAACGTCGGCCAGTCGCTCGAGATCGCCGACCGCGCCTATGTGCTGGAGAACGGCAGCGTGCGTTTCTCCGGCGCACCCGCCGACCTGCTGGGCAGCGACGAATTGCGGCGCGCCTACCTGGGTCTTTGATTCCCTTGAAGATGACGTGAAAGGAGACGCCATGCAACGCCGCGACATCCTGATTTATTCCGCCGCCGTGGCGCTCGCCGGCGGTGCGCGCGCGCAGGTCGGCAATGCGCCGGTGCGCATCCTGGTCGGTGCGCCGGCCGGCGGCTCCACCGACACGCTGGCGCGCACGCTGGCCGCCAGCATGGGGCCGGTGCTCGGCCGCACCGTGGTGGTCGAGAACCGCGCCGGCGCCGGCGGCAACATCGCGGCCGACGCGGTCGCCAAGGCGGCGCCCGACGGCAACACGCTGCTGATGAGCTTCACCAGCCATGCCATCAACGCGACGCTCTATCCGACCTTGCCCTTCGATCCGGTCAAGGACTTCACGCCGCTCACCTGCGTCGCGACATCGCCGTCGGTGCTGGTCGCGCATCCGTCGGTGCCGGCCAGGGACGTGCGCGAACTCATCGCACTCGCCAAGGCGAAGCCGGGCCAGCTCAATTTCGCGATCGGCGCCATCGGCTCGTCGCTGCACATGGCGGGCGACGCCTTCAAGATGCAGTCGGGCGCTTTCATCGTCAACATTCCGTACCGCGGCACCGCACCCGCGGTGCAAGACGTGTTGGCCGGCCAGGTGCAGCTGATGTTCGCCGCGGTCGGCAACGTGCAGGGCCACATCCGCGCCGGCAAGCTGAAGGCGCTGGGCGTGACCACCGCGAAGCGCCTGCCGGCCTTTCCGGATGTGCCCGCCATCGCCGAAGTGCTGCCGGGCTACGAGTCGAGCGCCTGGTTCGGCCTGTTCGGCCCGGGCAACATGCCGCCCGACGTGGCGCGACGCATCGGCGATGCGGCGCGACAGGCGATCGCCCAGCCCGAGATGCGCAAGCGGCTCGAAACCGAAGGCGCCATTCCGGTCGGCAACACGCCGGAGCAGTTCGCGCCGTTCGTGCAGAACGAGATCGCGCGCTGGGCCAAGGTGGTCAGGTTTTCGGGGGCTCGCCCGGAATGAACCCCGCCGGCCCCCAGACCCTGGCGCAGAAGCTGATCGCGCGCGCATGCGGTCGCGACCATGTGGCGGTCGGCGAGATCGTCACCTGCGCGGTCGACCTGGCGATGTTCCACGACTCGTCCGGCCCGCGCCGGCTGCAGCCGATGCTGGAGGAACTGGGCGCGCAGATCTGGGACAAGTCGAAGGTGGTGCTGGTCATGGACCACTACGTGCCCGAGCGCGACGACGATGCGCGGCGCATCGTGCGCATCGCGCGCGACTGGGCCCGCGACCAGCGCCTGCCGCATGTGTACGACAGCCTGGGCATCTGCCATGTGGTGGTGCCGCAGCACGGCCACATTCGCCCGGGCATGCTGTGCGTCGGCGGCGATTCGCATTCGCCCACCGGCGGCGCCTTCGGTGCCTACATGTTCGGCATCGGCAGCACCGAGATGCTCGGCGTGGTGGTCACCGGCCAGATCTGGCTGCGCGTGCCCGACACGATCCAGCTCTGGTGGGACGGCAGGCTCCCGGCCGGCGTGACCGCCAAGGACATGATGCTGCACACGATCGGCCGCTTCGGCATGAACGGCGGGCGCTACCAGGCGGTCGAGTTCTGCGGGCCCGCGGTTGCGGCGCTGTCGATGCAGGAGCGCATGACGCTGTCCAACATGAGCGCCGAGCTCGGCGCGCAGGCCGGGCTGATCGCACCCGATGCCACCACCGCCGCATTCCTGGCCGAGGCCGGTGCGCCGCCGGTGGATGCGGCGCCGTGGTTCACCGACGAAGGGGCCGAACTCACCCGCCATCGCTTCGATGCGGCGACGCTCGAGCCCTGCGTCGCCGCGCCGCACAGCCCGTCCAACGCGCACGGCGTGAGCCGCTACCTCGGCACGCCGATCGACGTCGCCTACATCGGCGCCTGCACCGGCGCCAAGCTCGACGACCTGCGCGCCGCGGCGCAGGTGCTGCGCGGGCACAAGGTGGCAGCCGGCGTGCGGCTGATCGTCGCGCCGGCCAGCCTGCGCGACCAGGACGATGCCCGCCGCGAGGGCGTGCTGCAGGCGCTGCTCGATGCCGGCGCCGAACTGTTCCCGACCGCCTGCGGCGCCTGCTCGGGTTACGGCGATCCGATGGGCGACGACATCACGGTGATGTCGACCACCGCGCGCAACTTCAAGGGCCGCATGGGTTCGGCGAGCGCGCAGGTGTACCTGGGCTCGCCCTACACGGTGGCGGCCGCAGCGCTGCGCGGCCGCATCGTCGATCCGCGGGAGCTTCTGGCATGACCCTGCATCGCGTCTGGCGCCTCGGCGCCGACATCGACACCGATGCGCTCGCGCCCGGCCATGCGATGAAGCACGGCATCGAGACCATCGCGACCCACTGCCTCGAAGCCGTGCGGCCCGAATTCGCGCGCGAGGTGCGCCCGGGCGACGTGATCGTGGCCGGGCCCAACTTCGGCATCGGTTCGTCGCGCGAGCAGGCTGCCGGGGTGCTGGTGAAGCTCGGCATTGCGGCGGTCATCGCGCCCGGCTTCGGCGGGCTCTACTTCCGCAATGCCTTCAACCTCGGCCTGCTGCTGCTGACCTGCCCGGGCGCCGAGATTCTGCGCGACGGCGAGCGCATCGCGCTCGATGCGGACACGCCCGTGCTGACTGCCGGCGACGGAACGCGACTGGCATGCGAACCGGTGCCGCCCTTTCTCATGGACATGGTCCGCGCCGGCGGACTGATGAACCAGCTTCGCCAGCGTCTTGGCAAGGAACCACTCGATGCCTGATCAACCCGCCGCCGCCGCCGCGATGGACCCCGTCACCCTCGCCGTGCTGCGCGGGCGCCTCGAGCAGGTGGCCGACGAGATGGACGCCACGCTCTACCGCAGTGCGTTCAATCCGATCATTGCCGAGGCGCACGATGCCTGCCACGGCCTCTACGACGCGGCCACCGGCGACACGCTGATCCAGGGCAAGTCGGGCCTGCCGGTGTTCGTCGGCGCGATGGCCTTCGCGGTGCGTGCGACCGCCGCCGCCGCCGCGCCGCGCGGCGGCATGCGCGATGGCGACATCTGGATCAGCAACGACCCCTACGACGGCGGCACGCATGCCAACGACTTCAAGCTGGTGCGGCCCTTCTTCCGCGGCGGCAGGCTTTATTGCTACATGGCCTCGGCCGCCCACTGGCACGACGTCGGCGGTGCGGTGCCCGGCAACTACAACCCCGCGGCCACCGAATGCTGGCAGGAGGCGGTGCAGATCCCGCCGGTGCGCATCGTGCGCGGCGGCGAGCTCGATGCCGACGTGCTGGCCATCCTGCGGGCCAACACCCGCCTGCCCGAAAGCCTGTGGGGCGACCTGAACGGCCAGCTCGCCGCGCTCGAACTCGGCGCGCGCCGGCTCGACAGCCTGCTCGACGAGTACGGCGACGCGCTGGTGCTGCAGGCGATGGGCGAGCTGCGCGCCCGCGCGCTGCGCCTGATGCGCTCGCACATCGCATCGCTACCGGATGGCCGCTACAGCTTCGAGGACGTGCTCGACAACGACGGCATCGTGAACGAGCCGCTCACCATCGCGCTCGACATGACGGTGGCCGGCGAGCGCCTGCTGCTCGACTTCTCGCGCACGTCGCCACAGTGCGCGGGGCCGGTGAACATCTCGCGCGCGACCGCGGTTGCCGCCTGCTATGTCGCGCTCAAGCACCTGTTCCCCGATGTGCCGGCCAATGCCGGCGTGCTCGACGCGGTCGACTTCGAGATTCCCGACCGGCTCGTGATCAGCGCCGAACGTCCGCGCCCGGTCGGCGGCTACACCGAAACCATCCTGCGCATGATCGACGTCATCTTCAGCGCCGCCGCGCAGGCCGACCCGACCCGCGCCGTGGCGCAGGCCTACGGCACCATCAATGCGCTGTCGATCGCCGGGCACCGCAGCGATGCCGGCCGCGAAGGCCAGCGCTGGGTGATGTTCAGCTTCTTCGGCGGCGGCCACGGCGGCCATTCGGGCGGCGACGGCCTGTCGCACGGCAATGCGCCGATCTCGACCGCCACCATCCCGCCGCTGGAAATCCTGGAGGCCGCGTATCCGGTGCGCTTCACCGAATGGTCGCTGCGTGCCGACTCCGGCGGCGACGGCCGCTTCCGCGGCGGGCTCGGCGCGGTGTACGAAATCGAGCTGCTCGAAAAAGATGCCGAAGTCTTCGTCTTCGGCGAGCGCGGCACCTCGCCGCCGAAAGGCATCGCCGGTGGCGGCGCGGGTGCGGTCAACGTCTTCCGCTACGAGAACGGCGGCGCCTGGCACGTGCCGCCGATGGTGTCGAAGATGCGCGGCATCCGCCTCGCACGCGGCGAGCGCGTGCGGCTCGAAACCCCCGGCGGCGGCGGCTGGGGCGCCGCCGCGGACCGCACCGCGCCCGAGCGAGCGCACGACGGCGCCATGGGCTACGTGAGCGCCGGCACGGCACAGAAGAACAAGGCTTCCGAATGAGCGCAGCAGATTCCTCCGTGAACAAGCCGGGCCGGCTGGTGGTCGGCGTCGACGTCGGCGGCACTTTCACCGACCTGTTCGTGCTCGACGAGGCAAAGGGCACGGCGCGCATCGTCAAGGTGCCTTCCACCCGCGGCGAGGAAGCCCGCGGCTTCATGAACGGCGTCGCACGCGTGACCGGCTCGGCCGCGGACATCGCCACCATCGTGCACGGCACCACTGTCGGCACCAACGCGCTGCTCGAACGCAAGGTAGCGCGCACCGGGATCATCACCACGCGCGGCTTTCGCGACGTGCTGGAGATGCGCCGCCGCGACCGTCCGCAGACCTGGGGCCTGCGCGGCGGCTTCGTGCCCGTGGTGCCGCGCGACCTGCGGCGCGAGGTCGACGAGCGGGTGCTGGCCGACGGCACGCTGCACACGCCGGTCGACCTGGACCAGGTGCGCGCCGAAGCGCTGGCACTGCTGGCCGAGGGCTGCGAGGCGGTGTGCGTGTTCTTCATCAACACCTATGCGAATGCCGAGAACGAGCGGCGCGCCGTCGCCGCCGTGCGGGCGCTCTGGCCCAACCCGCACGTGACCTCGGCGGCCGAGGTGCTGCCCGAGATCCGCGAGTTCGAGCGCTGTTCCACCGCCACGCTCAATGCGGCGCTGCAGCCGGTGGTCGGCAGCTACCTGGCCCGGCTCGAATCCGACCTGCGCGCCCAGGGCTTCGCCGGCGAACTGCTGGTGGTGCAGAGCAACGGCGGCGTCATGTCGCGCCAGACCGCGAGCGACCTGCCGGTGCGCACCGCGCTCTCGGGTCCGGCCGCCGGCGTGATCGCCTGCGCGGCCATCGCACGCGCGGCCGGCTTTCCCGATGCGATCACCGGCGACATGGGCGGCACGTCCTTCGACGTCTCGCTGGTGGCGAACGGCGAGGCCGCGCTGGCGGCGCAGACCGCGATCGATTTCGGCATGGTGATCCGCTCGCCGATGATCCAGATCGAGACCATCGGCGCCGGCGGCGGCTCGATCGCTTCGGTCGATGCGAGCGGCATGCTGCAGGTGGGGCCCGAATCGGCCGGCAGCAATCCGGGGCCGGCGTGCTACGGCCGCGGCAACACGCGCCCGACCGTGACCGATGCCAACGTGCTGCTCGGCCGCATCGCCGCCGACCGGCCGCTCGGCGGCGGCCTGCTGGCGGCGCTGGATGTCGACCGCGCGCACCAGGCGATCGAGGAACATGTCGCCCGGCCTCTGGGACTCGGCGTGCATGCGGCGGCCGAGGCCATCCTCACGGTCGCGAATGCGCGCATGGCCGGCGCCATCCGGCTGGTGTCGATCGAGAAGGGCCACGATCCGCGGCGCTTCGCCTACATGCCCTTCGGCGGCGGCGGCGCGCTGCATGTGTGCGCCATGATGCGCGAGGTCGGCGTCGCCACCGGCATCGTGCCGCGCTATCCGGGCGTCACTTCCGCGCTCGGCTGCGTGATCGCCGACATGCGGCACGACGCGGTGCAGACGCTGAACCGGCCGCTCGACGATCTCGACGTGGCCGACCTGCGGCAGCGCGTGACCGCACTCGCCGCCGCATGCCAGCAGCGGCTCGATTCTTCCGGTGTCGGGTTCGATGCGGTGCGCGAGATCGTCGCGCTCGACATGCTCTATGCGGGCCAGACCCACACGCTGCCGGTCGTGTTGCCGGCGGATGACGAATCCATGTTCAGCCGCGAGTCGATCCGCACGGCTTTCGAGCGCGGCTACACCGACGCCTTCGGCCGAGTGCTCGATGGCATCGGCATCCGGGTGATGAACCTGCGCTATGCCCGCATCGGCGTGCGGCCCAAGTTCGACCTGGCCGTGCTGGCACCGGAAGGCGAGGGCAGCACCGCCCCGCTCGGCATGCAGCGCGTGTTCCATGACGGGCAGTGGTGCGATGCGGTGCGCCATGCGCGGCTCACGCTGCCGGTCGGCGCGCGCGTCGACGGGCCGGCCATCCTGGAGCAGGCCGACACCACCGTCTGGCTCGAACCCGGTTTCCATGCCGAGGTCGACAGCCATGGCAATCTGCTGGTGAAGCCGTCATGAGCCGGGGCATGCCGGTGGCGGGGCCGAAGACGGCGCTGCTTGTCATCGACCTGCAGAACGATTTCCTCGATCCGCAGGGCGCCTATGCGCGCGGCGGCGACACCAATCCGGCGGCCTTGCTGCTGCCGGCCCGCGTGGCCGACGTGGCGCGCGCGCTCAAGCGGAAAGGCGGCATGGTGGTCGCGAGCCAGTTCACGCTGTGGCCCGATGCGGCGGGCGAGCCCATGGTGTCGCCGCACCTCAAGTCGCTGCGGCCGTATCTGAAAAGGGGCGACTTCGCGCCCGGCAGCCGCGGCCAGGCGAACGTGGACGAACTCGCCGGCCTGGTCGACGCGACGGTCAGCAAGGTCGCCTACTCGGCCTTCTTCAACACGCAGCTCGACTGGCTGCTGCGCCGCGCCGGCATCGACACCGTGGCCGTGTGCGGCATCGTCACCAACGGCGGCGTGGCCAGCACCGTGCGCGATGCGCACATGCGCGACTACCGCACGCTGGTGCTGGCCGACGGCTGTGCCGCCTTCGGCGAAGAGCGGCACCAGACCTCGCTGGCGGACATACGCAGCGTGGCCGAGGTCACCGACTGCGCCGGCTTCATCCAGTCCTTGAACATATGAAACACCCCCGCCGCGCCTGCGGCGCCTCCCCCTCGAGGGGGCGATACCAGCGGCCCGGCGAAGCCGGTTCCGCGGTATCCCTGGCATTTGCCTGCGCCGGTTTCATGCCCACAACAGCGCTTCCCGTGCCGAGGGTGCCGGGTGGCCCCCGCAGCGAAATAAAAAAGCAGGCCGAAGGCCGGGGGACATTCGCGGAGGGGGTCACCCGGTGCCCTCGGCACGCGCCCCCGACGCCCGCACGCCAAACGACAGCGCTTCATCCGTCGCGGGTAGCGCAACGCAATGGACCCCTGAGATGACCGCCGCTTCGGACACAACGCGCCACATCCGGCGCGCGCCGGCGATCGATGCCGACGCGCATGCGCCGGTGGCGATCGTCGGTGCCGGCGCATGCGGCCTGACGGCGGCGCTGATGCTGTACGACGCCGGGATCGATTGCGTGCTGCTCGAACGCGACGCGGTGCCGGGCGGATCGACCGCGCTGTCCTCCGGCTTCATCCCCGCGCCGGGCACCCGTGCGCAGCGGGCCCGCGGCATCGCGGACGACAGCCCGGCGCGCTTTGCGGCAGACATCCAGTCCAAGGCGCACGGGCGCGCGGCTACAGCGCTGGTGCAGGCGTATGCCGAGGGCATCGGCCCTGCGCTCGATGCCCTCGAAGCGCGGCACGGCCTCGGCTGGGTCCTGCTCGACGGTTTTCTCTACCCGGGCCACGGCGTGCACCGCATGCATGCGCTGCCGCAGAAGACCGGCGCCTCGCTGATGGCGGCGCTGCAGTCGGCGGCGCAAGCGGCCGGCATTCCGGTGCTGACGCAGGCGCTGGTCGACACGCTGTGGCTCGATGCGCAAGACCGCGTGTTCGGCGTCGGTTACCGCCGGCCCGACGGCCGCGAGGAGCGGCTTGGATGCGATGCGCTGCTGCTGGCGTGCAACGGCTTCGGCGGCAATCCGCAAATGGTTCGTGCGCTGCTGCCCGAGATGGCCGATGCGGCTTTCGGTGGCCATGCCGGCAACGACGGCAGCGCCATCCGCTGGGGCGAGGCACTCGGCGCGCGGCTGCGCGACCTGGGCGGCTACCAGGGCCATGGCTCGTGGGTCACGCCGCAGGGCGCGCTGATGTCATGGGCGGTGATGATGGAAGGCGGGGTGCAGGTCAACGCCGAAGGCCGGCGCTTCCATGACGAGACCGCCGGCTATTCCGAAGCCGCGGTGCAGGTGCTGGCACAGCCCGGCGGCATCGCGTGGAACGTGTTCGACGAGCCGCTTCTGGCGCTGGCGCGCGGCTTCCCCGATTTCTGCGAAGCCGAGGCCGCGGGTGCGCTGCGCCACTGCGAATCCGTCGCGCAGCTTGCCGGCTGCATCGGCTGCGATCCGGCGGTGCTGCAGTCGACGCTGGATGCGCTGCACGGCGAGCCGGGCCGGCGCGGCCTGGGCGCGCCGTATTTCGCCGTGAAGGTCACCGGCGCGCTGTTCCACACCCAGGGCGGCCTGGACATCGCACCCGACACCCGCGTGCTGCGGCAGGACGGATCGCCGCTGCCCAACCTGCTGGCCGCGGGCGGCGCGGCCGGCGGTGTCTCGGGCGATGCGGTGTGGGGCTATCTCTCCGGCAATGGCCTGCTGAGCGCGGTCGCCGGCGGGTGGATCGCCGCGCGCACCGCGGGCGAAATCGTTCAACACAAGGAGGCATCGAATGGCCGATGACACTTTCAAGGCACGCCTGGCAACGCAGGACATCGTGCTCGCGCCCGGCGTCTACGACGCGCTCAGCGCGCTGGTGGCCGAGCAGGCCGGGTTCGAGGCGCTCTACCTCTCGGGCGCATCGATCGCCTATACGCGGCTGGGCCGCTCGGACGTCGGCCTCACCACCTTCACCGAAGTGGCCGACACGCTCGCGCGCATTTGCGAGCGTGTCGACCTGCCGGTCATCGTCGATGCCGACACCGGCTTTGGCAATGCGCTCAACACCCAGCGCACGGTGCGCGGCTTCGAGCGCGCCGGCGCGGCGATGGTGCAGATCGAAGACCAGACCTTTCCCAAGCGCTGCGGCCATCTCGACGGCAAGGCGGTGGTGCCGCAGCGCGAGATGGTCGGCAAGCTGAAGGCCGCGCTCGACGCCCGCGCCTCGGCCGACACGCTGATCCTCGCGCGCACCGATGCGGTGGCGGTCGAAGGCCTGGACGCCGCGCTCGACCGGGCCGAGGCCTACCTGGCCTGCGGCGTGGATGCGCTTTTCATCGAGGCGCTGCGCTCGCCGCAACAGATGGACGCCGCGTGCCGGCGCTTCGCGCACCGCGTGCCGCTGCTCGCCAACATGGTCGAAGGCGGAAAGACGCCGGTGCAGGACGCCGATGCATTGCAGGCGCACGGCTTTCGAATCGCGATCTTTCCGGGCGGTACGGCGCGGGCGGTGGCGCACACGCTGCAGGGCTACTACGCAAGCCTGCACCGGCACCGGACCACGCAGCCATGGCAGCAGCGGATGCTGGATTTCGACGGACTGAACGCGCTGATCGGAACGCCGGAGTTGATGGGTGTGGGTAAAAAGTACGAATGACCCATTCAACCGTGCGCCAGGTGCACTAGTTCACGCCTGCGAGTCCCCATGCAGCCGCGATCGTTCTACGATGAAGCACCGGCCCCACCGGTGTCTGGAAGAGCATCATGGAACAGCGTTCGAACCTCGGCGTACTCGCATTCGTCACCCTCGCCGGCCTGTGTCTGGCGCCCGCTGCCCAAGCGCAAGACGCCTCATCGCCCTTGTCCGGCGAACAGCAGGAAGCCGACTTCCGCGTCATCGCCGCCCGCTGCGGTTCACCGGCGTTCGAAAAAGTATTCTTCAAGCAATCCAGGGCGGCCGTCGCTGCAGGAATGGTGTCGAAGACCCGCGACCCGGCGGATGTGGAGAAGGCGGTCGCCAAGCTGCGGCGCAGCCCGTTCGTGCTGGTCGCCGCCCCGTCCGACTGCCCGGCGCAGATGGCCATGCTGAAGGAACTGCAAAAGAGCCGCGGCGACGCGCTCAAGAAGGTGCGCGGCCGCAAGTGAGCGCGCTGGCGGCCGGCAGGACGAGCCGCCCCTCATAACCTTCTTCCGCCCTGGGTCTTTGACGAGGCCGGGCTTCAAAGGGCTGCAAAATAGAACGATCGTTCGTTTTATTTCCAGCCCACCCATGCCCGTCGCCGACCTCCCCGAAAAAGCCGTCCGCGTGCCTCACAAGGGCCAGCAGACCAAGTCCGTCATCATCGATGCGGCGCTCGGCCTGGCCGCGCAGATCGGCATCGAGGGCCTGTCGATCGGCGCGCTGGCCGAGGTCACGCAGATGAGCAAGTCGGGTGTGTTCGCCCATTTCGGCTCGCGCGAGGAACTGCAGATCTCGGTGGTGCGCGAGTACCACGCCCGCTTCGAGCAGGAGGTGTTCTACCCCGCGCTCGATGCCGCGCGCGGTCTGCCGCGCCTGCGCGCGATGTTCGCCAACTGGATGAAGCGCGCCTCGGCCGAAATCGACTCGGGCTGCATCTACATCAGCGGCGCGGTCGAGTTCGACGACCGGCCGGGCCCGGTGCGCGATGCGCTGGCGGATTCGGTCAACACCTGGCTGGCGGCGATGTACCGGGCCGTGGTGCAGGCCAAGGACGAAGGCCATCTGCAGGCCGATGCCGACGAGAAGCAGATCGCCTTCGAGATTCACGGGCTGATCCTCGCGCTGCACTACGAAGCGCGCTTCCTGCGCTCGCCCGATTCGCTCGCCCGCGCCAACGCCGGCTTCGACAACATCCTCGCGCGGTGCGCCACGCCGGCAGCGCCGCCGGCCGCCGGCCCGGCGCGCACAGCCCGCCGGACCAAGGCCGCGCGCTGAGTTTTTCGTATCCGTTTTTCTTCATCTTTTCTCTTTCCCCGGAGTCCTTTTCATGCCCGTCTACACCCCGCCGCTTCGCGACATGCAGTTCGTCATGCATGAAGTGCTGAACGTCACCGAAGAACTCAAGCAGCTGCCCAGGCATGCCGACATCGACGCGCAAACCATCGATGCGGTGCTCGAAGAGGGCGGCAAGTTCGCCGCCGAGGTGACCTTCCCGCTCAACATCGGCGGCGACGAAGAAGGCTGCGTGCTCGACAGGACCACACACGAGGTGAAGACGCCCACTGGCTTCAAGGCCGCCTACGCCAAGTTCGTCGAAGGCGGCTGGGCGGCGCTCTCGTGCGATCCGCAGTACGGTGGCCAGGGCCTGCCGTTCGTGGTGAATCAGTGCTTCTACGAAATGCTCAACTCGGCGAACCAGGCCTGGACCATGTACCCGGGCCTGTCGCACGGCGCCTACGAGGCGCTCTCCGCGCACGGCACCGACGAGCAGAAGAAGACCTACCTTCCCAAGCTCACCACCGGCGAGTGGACCGGCACCATGTGCCTGACCGAGCCGCACTGCGGCACCGACCTCGGCCTGCTGCGCACCAAGGCCGAACCCCAGGCCGACGGCAGCTACAAGCTGACCGGCAACAAGATATTCATCTCGGCCGGCGAGCACGACATGGCCGGCAACATCATCCACCTGGTGCTGGCGCGCCTGCCGGATGCGCCGAAGGGCAGCAAGGGCATCAGCCTGTTCGTGGTGCCCAAGTTCAACGTCAACGCCGACGGCACGCTCGGCAAGCGCAACGGCATCTACTGCGGCGGCCTCGAGCACAAGATGGGCATCCATGGCAACGCGACCGCGCAGATCGTGCTCGCGGCCGCCACCGGCTCGCTGGTCGGCCAGCCGAACAAGGGGCTGGCCGCGATGTTCGTGATGATGAATGCCGCCCGCCTTGGCGTGGGCAACCAGTCGCTCGGCCTGACGGAAGTAGCCTTCCAGAATGCGCTGGCCTATGCGAAGGACCGCACGCAGATGCGGTCGCTGTCGGGCGTGAAGGCCAAGGACAAGGACGCCGACCCGATCATCGTGCACCCGGACGTGCGCAAGATGCTGATGAC
>JANOCL010000006.1:0-55894 GCA_031412135.1 Variovorax sp.
AAGAAGATCTACTACAACTGGAAGAGCGGCAAGGCCGAGAAGTGCATCTTTTGCTACCCGCGCATCGAGGCCGGGCAGCCGACCGTATGCAGCGAGACCTGCGTCGGCCGCATCCGCTACCTGGGCGTGCTGCTGTATGACGCAGACCGCATCCAGGAGGCCGCGAGCGTCGAGCACGATCGCGACCTGTACCAGGCGCAACTCGACATCTTTCTCGACCCGAGCGACCCGAAGGTGATCGCGCAGGCGCGCCTCGACGGCATTCCCGACAAGTGGATGGAGGCGGCACGCAACAGCCCGGTCTACAAGATGGCGGTGCAATGGAAGGTGGCATTGCCGCTGCACCCTGAATACCGCACGTTGCCGATGGTCTGGTACGTGCCGCCGCTGTCGCCGATCAGCGCGGCGGCGAACGCGGGGCATGTGGGCAGCAACGGCGAGATCCCCGACGTCAACCAGCTTCGCATTCCGGTCAAGTACCTGGCCAATCTGCTGACCGCCGGCGATACCGTGCCGATCGTGAAGGCGCTCGAACGCATGCTGGCCATGCGCGCCTACCAGCGCGAGAAGCATGTCGACGGGCGCATCAACCACGCGGTGCTCGCGCAGGTCGGCCTCAGCCAGGCGGAGGTCGAGGAGATGTACCAGGTGATGGCGATCGCCAACTACGAAGACCGCTTCGTGATCCCCACGACGCATCGCGAGTACGCGGAGAACACCTTCAATGTGCGCGGCGGTTGTGGCTTCACGTTCGGCAACGGATGCTCGGAAGGCACCAGCGAAGTCAGCCTGTTCGGCAGCGAGAAGAAGCGCACGATTCCCATCCGGGCGGAGGTCTGACCATGTTTGCACTGAACTCCCAGCGTCCGATGACGAAGAGCCTGCGCGTGCTCGCGGCGGTGCTCGGCTACCCGGATGCGCAACTGCGCAGCGACCTGCCGGAAATGCGCGATCTGCTGCAGGACGAACGCGCCCTGTCGCAATCGCGCCTTGCCGAACTCGATGCGCTGATGGACATGCTGCTGCGTGCCAATCCCCTTGAGGCTGAATCCGACTACGTCGACCTGTTCGACCGGGGGCGCGGCACCTCCCTGCACCTGTTCGAGCATGTGCATGGCGATTCGCGCGAACGCGGCCCGGCAATGATCGACCTCGGGCAGACCTACGAGAAGGCCGGCCTGATCCTGGCCGAGGGCGAACTGCCCGACTACCTGCCCGCCGTGCTGGAGTTCGTCTCCACGCAGCCGGTGCGCGAAGCGCGGGCCTTTCTCGGCGAGATGGCGCACATCTTCAATGCCATCTTCAGTGCGTTGCAGCATCGCGACAGCCCCTACGCCAGCGTGCTCGGCGCGCTGCTCGAACTGGCTGGCGAAAAGGCGCAGCCGGTCAAGCCGCCGGCCGAAGAGGCGCTCGACGAGAGCTGGGCCGAGCCGGTCGTGTTCGATGGCTGCTCGACGAAGGGACAGGCGAAGCCAGGGCAGGCGCAACCCATTCACATCGTGCGCAAGAGCCACGTGACACAAGGAGCATCGTCATGAAAGGCATGTATGGCTTTCTTTTTCAGGTCTATCCGTATGTCTGCTTCATGGTGTTCGTGGCCGGCAGCCTGATCCGCTTCGACCAGAGCCAGTACAGCTGGAAGAGCGACTCCTCGCAATTGCTGCGGGCCGGCACGCTGCGCTGGGGCAGCAATCTGTTCCATTTCGGCGTGTTGTTCCTGTTCTTCGGGCACATGGTCGGGCTGTTCACGCCGCACAGCGTCTACGGCATCTTCATGAGTGCGGCGACCAAGCAGATGCTGGCCGTCGTGGCGGGCGGCATCGCGGGCACACTGTGCTTCGTCGGCCTGTCGTTGCTGCTGTACCGGCGCGTGTTCGATCCGCGCATCCGCCTTACCAGCCATCCCACCGACATCGCGGAGCTGCTGGTGCTGAGGGTCCAGCTCGTCGTGGGGCTGATCACGCTGCCGTTCTCGTGGGCGCATGCCGACGGCAGCGTGATGCTGATCCTGGCGGACTGGGCGCAACGCATCGTCACGCTGCGGCCGGTGGATGCCACCGCGCTGGCCGCCTTGCCATGGCCCTACCAGTTCCACATCGTGTTCGGCATGACGATCTTTCTGCTGTTTCCGTTCAGCCGGCTGGTGCATGTGTGGAGTGGCTTCGGGACGGTCCGGTTCCTTTTCCGGTCACCCCAGGTCGTGCGCAGCCGCCGGCTGAATGTGCCGGCTGGCCACAACGAGCCGCGCGAGCCCCGCGCGGGCGTCTGAGCGCCAGGAGGAAACCATCATGAATCTCGAAACTTTCAATTCCGCCGCGGTGGCCCAGGCCGCGTCGCCCAAGGTGGCGCGGATCAATGGCGTGGCTCTCCACAGCGAGGCCGACGTGCTGTCGATCGAGGAACTGCGGCAGCGTGCGTGTTCCGAGCTGCTGCGTCAGGCCGCCATCCGGGGCGGACTGCTGGCACCCACGGACGCCGTGGCTGGCGACGGCTTGCTCAGCGAGGCCGCGTCGCAGGCCATCGACGGCTGGCTGGAGCGCGCGCTGCAGATGCCGGAGCCGTCCGAGGAGGCCTGCCGGCGCCACCACGCTGCGCACCCGGCGCGCTACCGAACGGGCCAGCGCGTGCAGGTGCGGCATGTCCTGTTTGCCGTGACGCCGGGCATGGACGTGGTGGCACTGCGCAATCGTGCAGAGGCCTGCCTGCTGGATGTGCGCTGCCACGACGGCAAATCGAATGGCGGCGCGAGCGCCGGCTTCGAGCGGGCCGCACGCGAGCTGTCCAACTGCCCGAGCGGTGAACAGGGCGGCGACCTGGGATGGCTGACCCCGGCCGACTGCGCCCCGGAGTTCGCTCGCGAGATCTTCGGTCACGTCGAGGTCGGCGTACTGCCGCGCCTGGTGCACAGCCGATTCGGCCTGCACGTGGTGGAGGTGCTGGAGCGCGAGGGCGGCGAGCCCCAGTCCTTCGAGTCGGTGCGCGGCGCGGTCGCGATGACGCTGCGTCAGCAGACCTATGTGACGGCGCTGCGCCAGTGTCTTCAGCTGCTGGCCGGTCAGGCCGTGGTCGAGGGGGTGGAGCTCGACGCGGCGGAGACGCCGCTGGTCCAGTAGTCGCGGCAGGCGGCGCGCGATGCCCGACGATCTGCTGCTGAGACTGCGGCGCTTCCACGACGACTATTTTCCGGGTGTGCAAGACCGGTTCCAGAGCCTGGTGCGCGACGGCCAGCATCCGAACATCCTGTTCATCGGCTGCTCCGATTCGCGCCTCGTGCCTTACCTGCTGACCGGCACCGGGCCCGGCGAGTTGTTCATCGTCCGCAACGTCGGCGCGCTGGTACCGCCGCACGATGGCTCGGCCGGCTACCACGGAACCGCTGCCGCGATCGAGTTCGCCGTACTGCGCCTGGGCGTTCAGCGCATCGTCGTCTGCGGCCACAGCCATTGCGGCGGCATCCGGGCGCTGTACGAAGAGAACCTGCCGCAGGCGCCCAACCTTGCGGCCTGGCTCGACCTCGCGCGCGAGGCCGTGTTGCCGGTCCAGGTGACGCCCGAAGCGTTGCGCCGCACCGAGCAGCGCTGCGTCGTGCTGCAGCTCGAACGCCTGATGGGCTACCCGATGGTGCGCGAGCGCGTCGAGTCGGGCCGGCTCGCGCTGCACGGTTGGCACTATGTGATCGAGGACGGCGAGGTGCATGTCTTCGACCTGCGCAGCGGGAGATTCGTGCCGGCGTCGGACGCCGATCACAGTGGCACCGGCCCGTTCGATCACGCAGCCGTCGATGATGGCAGCGGTACCAGCATCTTCAACGAGATAGACGCAGCACTGGGGCCGGCGCCGCGCGGCGAAGTGCAAGTTTGACCTTCGTCAACACCGCGTTCGTGGCGAAGAACTACCGTTGACGATTCCAAAAGATGCGGCGCGCATGCGCTTTGCCGCGGCCACCATGACCACTGCCCTCGACATCGGCCCAGTTACCAGCACCGCCGATAGTGCCGAACAACTGATGGCGTTGCTGCGCGAATGCGGCCTGAGGCCGCTGCGTCTGGGTGAGCGAAGCCTCCTGCCCATCGTCCAGGGCGGCATGGGCGTCGGCGTGTCGGCGCATCGGCTGGCCGGCAGCGTCGCGGCGCTGGGCGCGATGGGCACGATTTCGTCCGTCGACCTGCGCCGCCATCATCCGGATCTGATGGAGCGCACGCGCGAGCTGCAGCCGGGAGAGGCCGCTACGCGCCAGGCCAAGGAAGCCATCGACGCAGCCAATCTCGAAGCGCTGGCGCGCGAGATCCGTGCTGCGCGCGCGCGCTCGGATGGGCGCGGGCTGCTCGCCGTCAACGTGATGCGCGCGGTGGGCGAGTACGGCCCCTCGGTGACGCGCGCTCTCGAATGCGGGATCGATGCGGTGGTGGTCGGCGCCGGCTTGCCGCTCGACCTGCCCGAGCTCGCGCAGGATCACCCCGGCGCGCTGCTCGTGCCCATACTTTCGGACGCGCGCGGCGTGCAGTTGCTCGTGCGCAAGTGGGAGCGCAGGAAGCGCCTGCCCGACGCGATCGTGATCGAACACCCGCGGCTGGCGGGTGGGCACCTCGGCGCGGCGAAGATCGCCGACCTTGCCGACCCGCGCTTCGACTTCGAGAACGTCATCCCGCAGTCGCTCGCCTTCCTGCGGGCCGCGGGAATCGAGAAGGAGATTCCGCTGATCGCGGCCGGCGGCATTCGCCGGTTCGAAGACATCGTGCGCGTGCAGGCGCTCGGCGCCGCCGCCGTGCAGCTCGGCACGCCCTTCGCCGTCACGCAGGAGTGCGACGCGCATCCCGAATTCAAGCGCGTGCTGGCGCAGGCGCGCGACGAGGATCTGGTCGAATTCACGAGCGTGGCCGGTCTGCCCGCGCGCGCCGTGGCGACCCGATGGCTGAAAGCCTATCTGAAGGCCGAGGCGAAGCTGCAGAGCGTGGCGCACGTCAAGCCGCGCTGCACGCTCGCCTTCGACTGCCTGGCGCAATGCGGGTTGCGCGACGGGCTGGCCGGTTGGGGCCAGTTTTGCATCGACACCCAGTTGGCTGCGGCCCTGCGCGGCGACGTAAAGAGGGGCTTGTTCTTCCGTGGCGTCGGCGCGCTGCCGTTCGGCGAGCAGATCCGCAGCGTGCACGAGCTGCTGGCTCGGCTGTTGACGCGGTACGACGCGGCACCTTCGCTCGTTGCCAACGCGGCGTGAGCGGACAGCAGCATCGCGCCGGCGCTAACTCATTCCATCTGCACGGACTGGCCTGCGCGATCGAAAACGGCGAAGCCGGCGATGCCGCCGGACTTGATCGATTCGACCATGCGCTGAAGCGGTGCTTCGGCCTGCGCGCTGGTCGGCCCGTGGCCGGCGCTGCCCGAGATCGCGGCGGCGAACACGAGATCCCAGGCCTGGCCGAACTGTTGCGACTCTTCGCGCAGTGTGTCGAAAGAGTCCAGTTCGTCGGGCGTCTTGTCGACGCACATCAGCGGCGTCAGCGTGCCGCCCTGGCGGGCCTGGAAGCGCTCGCGCTGCTCGGGCGTGGCGTCGTCCGGCAGGGCCGCGGCGGCGAAGACGAACAGCAAACGCTGCGGTTGCTCCTGTTCGCGCGCCGTGCGCAGCAGGTCATCGAAGCTTGAAATCATGGGGGGTTTCCGGTGTCCGGTAAATCGGTGAGGCGCTGGCTCTGGGCGGCAGGTTGCCCCGTGTACAGGAGGAGCGTGACAAGCAGCGAAGCGTCTGTCAACGCATGCACCGCGTGCGGTTCGCCTCCCTCGAGCACCACCAGGCGACCGGCGGCGAGATGGCAGACGCGTGACGGCGTCGTGACCGTCGCTTCTCCTTCCAGGCACTGCACGGTGATCGCGCCCGGCACACTGTGCTCTGGCACGTCCGCGCCAGCGCGCAATACCAGGCGCATGAGCTGCAATGCGGGCGACTTGATCAGGCTGGTCGTGACGGCCTGGCGCAATTGATCGCCCAGCGGGCTGATGTCGATCACGTCGAGGGCTCGGGCATGCGGAAGGGCCATGGAATCTCCTGACTGGCGCGTGGTGCGTTGTCAATGGTTCGGTGGAAACTTCGGCACCGCGGCGCCCGCGAAGGCTTCGAGCACCGATCCGACGCTGCCCGAATTCTGCAGCGCGCCAACTATCTGCCTGAAAAGCGGCCGGTAGGCCTCGTCGGCCTCGCAGCCCGCGAGCGGGTCGCGGTTCTTCAGGAACGCTGCGTCGAGTTCAGCCCATTCGTCGTCGCTGAGCACGGTCTCGGCCAGCGGCAGGATTTCGGCTTCCTCGATGTGCATGTGGTCGAGATAGAAGTTGGCGTACTGCTTCATCAAGGTCTCGAACTTGTCCCGGCGAGCTTCGCCCTGGTCGGTGCCGCTCATCATCCGGAACCCGAGCAGCGCGTGTTCGAGTTCGCGGATCGCGTGTTGGCCATGCGCATGGTCGCGGTCAAGGCGGTCGAGCACCGCGTCGGTCTGTGCATTGCGCCCGCGCAGCTTGGGGAAAAGCAGGAGGCTTTCCTTGGGATGGTGCAGCTTCTCGGGAAACTCGTCGACGTAGAACAGCATGGCCTGCAGCGCATCGAAGTCGGGCAGGGTGTTCCAGCGCCGATGTTCACCGAGGAGGAGGGTGATCGAGCGCAGCATCGCCGACAGCGCCCGATGTTCGTGACAGATGATGGTCAGGCTGCTGTGCGTCATGGCCCGTTCTCCGTTGTGTTCCGACTGTTGCCACCTGCTGCCCCAAGCCTAGCGCGGCTTCGTCACCTCGTCTTTGATTTGAAGCAAGCTTTCTGCGGGGGGCCGTCGCTCGGATCGATCGGGTCAGGTCTCGCGCCACGTCGAAGCGCTGAGGGCCGCCGCACGTCACGCTCGGATGCATGCCGACGCAGGCAAGCAGCCAGTTTCGACTGGCGATTGGCCTACCATTCGGCCATGCCTCCCTCGCAACTCTCGCCAGATCGCTCCAGACGGCTCGCTTGTTGATGCGGTTCGATGGTTTCATCGCGAGGCTGCTCTGGCGTGTGCTGGCACTGGTACTTGTCGCTCTCGGCCTGATCGGCGTCGTTCTTCCCGGTCTGCCGACGGTACCCTTTCTGCTCGCGGCCGCCTGGGCGGGTGGACGCGGCTGGCCCGCGCTGGAGCATTGGCTCCTCGAACACCCACGCTACGGCGAGAACATCCGGCAATGGCGACAAGGGGGTGCCGTGCCACGCCGCGCAAAGTGGGTCGCGAGCTTGATGATGATCTTCAGTTCGGCCGTGCTGCTCGTCACCACCGTCCCGATCGTCGTGAAGGTCGGTGCGCCGCTCCTCATGGTGTTGATGGCGATTTGGCTATGGAAACGGCCCGAGCCGTGAACGTCAACAACGTGCCGCCGTTGTCAAAGACGCGAACCCCGACGGGGATGGCGAGCCGCACACTCTGCGTCACGACGCAGAAGTCCTCGAACTGGGCAAGCGCCCTGTCCAGCAACCTGAGCGTCGCCGCCGGTGCGCCAAGATGGATATCCACTTCAATGCGTGCGATGCGTACTCGACCATGCTCGTTTCGCGATAGTTCGGCATCGGCTGTCGTGCGCATGGGGATCGATTGGTTCTTGAACTTGCGCAGCGAGAACAGAAGACTGGACGACAGGCAGTTGGCGACTGCTGCCACCAGTAGCTTCTCCGAGTCGGGACCAGCTCCGGTTCCCAATGGCGGACTCGCATCGGTTACGAGCACCGCAACTTCAGGCAGCCCGAAGTGAATCTCAAATCGATAGTCCTGTTTAAGAACGAGCTCGACGGCGCCCAGCTCGTCCATCACATACGACGCAGCGCAAGCTGCGTCGACCTGATCCGCTCACTGGCTTCTTGAGTTTTCATCAGATCTCCAAGTCGTTGATCACGTTGCATACGTCGACACCTTACAGCGCATACCCGCGCCCAGGAACTCATCGGTTTTCCGTCGCAGACCGGGCGCCTGGTGCTGTGCGAGCTGCGCGACGCCGCCCGCCGCGGCGGGCGCGTGCGGCTGTTTGCCCGACGACTTGTACACGGACGGACTGGAACCGCTGCTCGATGGACTGGGCGCATACCCCAACGTCGAGATCCGCTGGTTCAACCCCTTTCCCACACGCGGCAGCATTGCCAAACGCTTTGCGGCCGCAATGCTCGTCTTTGCGCGGCCGCGCGAATGCGCTTTCCTGCGCGAGGCTATCGACCAGAGTGGCGTTACAACTGCAACTATCGTCTAGCCTGGTTGCCACCCATCAAGACACAGCTCCATAGACCAGATTCTTGTACAACATTCGTGTGTGAATCCGGTTGGAGGGACATTGCGCCATCAGCACGCCGACCAGCTGCTCGTGCGGGTCGATCCAGAAGCTCGTTCCCCAGGCGCCGGCCCACATGGCGTCGCCCACGCTGCCAGGCGTCCAGCCCACGCCGTCGTACAGTCGAACGCCCCATCCCAGCCCGAAGCCGTATCCCGGGCCGGTGGTCGCATTGGGCACCCCGGCCTTGCCGATCAGGTGGTCGGACAGCATGAATTCCACGGTCTTGCGCGACAGGTATCGGGTTTGGCCGTCGGTTCCACCATTCAGCACCATCTGCGCGAACTTCAGGTAGTCCGCGCCCGTGCCAACCAGACCGGCGCCGCCTTTGAGGTAGGTACGGGGCGCTGGGTCGGTGTCGTGGCGGTAGGAGCGCAGCATCGACGCCTTCTGCGCGTCACTTTCCAGCGCCTCTGCCAGACGACTGCGTTTGGCCGGTGGCACCCACCAGGCGGTGTCGGTCATGCCCAACGGGCCGATCAGCATCTCCTGCATCAGCACGTCCAGACGTTTTTTGGTCGCGCGCTCCAGCAGCAAGCCCAGCACGTCGGTAGCAATCGAATAGAACCAAGTCGTGCCTGGCTGGTACGCCAGCGGGATGGTGCCCAGGCGTTTGAGCATCTCGTCGCCGGAGATGTCGATTTCCAGCGATTCGATGCCTAGGTCCGCGTACATCTTGCCGATGCGCGGAGACGGGCTGGCTGGACCGTAGACGAAGCCTGCCGTATGCATGAGCAGGTCTTGCACGGTGATTGGACGAGACAGCGGCACGTCGCCCGCCGGCGTCTCGACCTTGAGATTCTTGAATTCGGGCAGCCAGTTCGTGACCGGATCGTTGAGCTTCAGCACACCTTGCTCGGTCAGCATCATGGTGGCGACGGAGGTCAATGGCTTGGTCATGGAGGCGAGCCGGAAGATGGCGTCGCGCGGCATGGGCTTGGTCTTGGCAGCGTCTAGGAAGCCAACCGCCTCATGGTGCACCAGCTTGCCCTCGTGCGAGACAAGGGACACGGCGCCTGGAAAAGTGCCGACGCCGACCTGCGCGTTCAGGGCCGGAGCGATGCGCCTGAGCCGGTCAGAAGACGCTGCAGGACGTGACATGGTCGGCACGCTTGTACATCCGGCAAGGAAGGCGGTCCCAAAGGCGGACAAGGCAAGCTGGCGCCGTGTGACGGTCATTCTGTCTCCATCTGTTTGTTTTGAAGACAAATCTTTCCCGTGTATGCGCGGCGCGTAAACGGGTGAAACCCGCTTGCGACGATGAGCGTACTCGGACACGCAGAGATCGAAAGTCAGGCCCACGCCCTGGTAACCCGGGTCTCCAAAGGCCGCGTGCTCCGCGCCGTGCAGTGCCGCTTCCATCGCCAGGTGGGCTCAGTCCGAACCACTGCTGCAGAAAGTGAATGCGCAACATCGTCTCGATGGCAAAAGGCGGGCGGCAAGTCTTGGCACGTGGACTGTGCGGCTCGACGACTCTGCAGTGAAACGCACACACACCAAAGACTTAGCTACTGTCCCGCTGCTTCGCACGAAGCATGCGAGAAAGATGAAACGTAGCAAGCTTCACATCCTCAAGCCCAATACGTTTTTCGGCGTTCTGCATGAACGTTGGAAGTGCTTTCGGCTCAAGTACCCACAAATCTTTGAAACCGCCAGCTGGGTTCTTAAATCCTTGAATCCATTGCCAACGACATCATGAGAGACTTGATAGCCAACCTCTCGGAGCCGTTCAAGGTACTGCCCCACAGCGCGTTCGCCTTCTAGTGCCTGCCGGAGGTCTCGAAATCGCGCTCGGTTGTGATTAATGCGCCATGCCGCATACACGATTGCAAGCGCAGCCGCGATCGTGGCGACTGCCGGGTTAGGCTTCATCTGCATGAAATCGCGCCACTACTCAAGCATCGCGGAGATGACGGAGAACGCGGCTAGCATCATCGGCTGCAACACGACGGTATCAAGTAAAGCTTCGCGCTCTTCCGCCACAGATTGACCGGGCAAACGCAGTGGCTTGTCTCTCAGCGGAGATGTTGTGGTACTTGGCATCGCCGCAGTTCAGAGCGAGACGGCGATCTCGCGGCGAAACTAGTTGCGGACGAACAGCACTTTCTTGGGAACTTGCACGCTGTCACTGCGGAGCAACGCCTGGTCATCGAATTGCCGGAGCCACAGACGCGCGCTCGGCTCTTGAAGCGCATGTCGACCTTGAAGCGTCGCGCCGACATCAGTGAAGAGGATTTTCGTCGTGAGTGGAAGATCCATGGCGATCTGGTCCAAAAAATGCCAGGCGTCAGCGCTTACAGGCAGAACGTGGTGATTGCACGCGAACTGGTCAAAGGCGAACCCTGCGTCTACGAAGACCTTCCCATCGACGGCCTGGTAGAACTGTGGTTCGAGAACACTGACAGCTTGCAAGCTGCTTTTTCATCACCTGCCGGTCAGACGACGATGGCCCATGCCAAGACGTTCTTGGCCGAGATCACAGCGTTCCTGATGAGCGAACGTAGGGTGCGTTGCTACGCCGTCGCGTCTGTTCGGTCGGTACTCTCCACCTAATAGAGTGCAAGTGCAAATTGCGTGCGACCGATAGAGTGTCCGCACTGAGGCGGCAAGCGAGTGATCGGGATGACTCGAGGTCCGCTTCAGACTGGTTACCGCCGTTCGACATCGCCTTGTCGAATGTCGGCGGCTGACGAATGCAGACCTTGGTACTTCAGCTATCGCGAACCAGCGCTCCGGGCCGAAACGGACTTCCAGCGTGCTGAGTTCGAGGCCCTGAAGATGCTATGGAGGACTACCCGAGTCAAACCTGTTGGTCAGATCGGGATTTCCAACCCATAAGCAAGGAGACTGACATGACACATCGCGCAGGCTCTCCCGGTGCGGGAGCCCGCGATAATCCACCCGTAAGTCTTTCCACAGTTCTGCCAGCCGCCAAGGTTCGGGTGCACACCGTGAAACAGAGGACCCGTACACGCTGACTGCGCGAGGCTGCAGACGCTGATCATTCAGGAGTAATGCGCAATGCCAGTCCCCTCCATGCCGATCAAGCCCGCACCAAAGCCGCGCGCGGCATTGCCCGGGACGATCGACGCCTCGTGGCAGCGCTGGATAGTCGAGCAGCGACTGCGCGGCTGCACCGTCGAGTCGATCTTGCGGGTCATTGAACGCGTTGGCTTGGCACGGATCGACGGGGAGTGCGTCATCGCGGCGCTCGCCGAGAACCCCGCCTATGCCGTTGCCCAGGTCCTGCAGCAGCGGCACCGCAAGCTCGAATCCGTCGCGCTCAACCTGCAGCGGCTGTGGGCCTCCGACCCCCAATATCGCACGGTGGAAAAGCGTGCTCGGATAACGGATGAAGAGTTCGCGGAGCGCTACGTGCGCGGCTGCCGCCCCGTGGTGATCACCGGCCACACGAGTGACTGGCCGGCCATGCGCAAGTGGTCACCCGAAGACCTGACGCGGCGTTTCGGCCACCTCGACGTCGACATCCAGTTGGGGCGCAACGCCGACGAGAACTACGAGCACAACAAGGTTTTGCTGACGAAGCGCGTGAACCTCGGCGCTTTCGTGGACCAAGTCGTGCGCGGGGGGGCCACGAACGACTACTACCTGACGGCTAACAATGAACTGCTTCGCCAGCACGATTTCGCACCGCTGCTGGAGGATGTCGGCAGCCTGCCGCCTATGTGCGACCGTTCGCAGTTGATGGACCGCTCGTCGTTCTGGTTCGGTCCTGCCGGCACCGTGACGCCGCTGCATCACGATACGCTGATGCTCTTCCACACCCAGGTCGTCGGACGCAAGCGCTGGCGCCTCGTATCACCGCTCGAATGGTCGCGTGTGTACAACCTTCGCAATGTGTTCAGCGAGGTGGACTTGGAAAGGCCCGATCCGGGTCGCTTTCCAGCCTTCGCGGAGGCAACGGTGCTCGAGGTGGTGGTCGAGCCAGGCGAGACGATGTTCCTGCCATTGGGATGGTGGCATCAGGTGGTCTCGCTGGACGTGAGCCTATCCTTCTCGTATTCATGCCTCGCAGTGCCCAACGACTTCGAGTACCCCGATCCGGCGAAGGCCATACCTGAGACGCTCGCGGCAACGGCGCCCGTCCCCGAGGTGCTTAAGCCGACGGCGCCCGACACTGCCAACGCGATGCGGGGCGAACTGCTGAACGCCGTGACCGCAGCCGGCTCAAAGGACATCGTGGAGGCACAGTTCAGCGACGGCAGTAGTATGCGATTTTGCCCAGCCGCTTCTGGCGTTGAAGTACAGGTGAACCGGAAGGGCTCGCGGGCCTCGCATTATGGCGAGCAACTGGTTTCCGTTTCGATAAGTGCTGGCGCAGCCGAGTGCCGTTTCGCAGACGGCTCGTCGATCCGTATCGTGCCATTTCGCTAGTTGGATGGCCGTGAGCGTCACTCCGTCGATCCCCAGCCGCTTCCCGAAAGGGTCCGGAGCCCCCAAGTAGGCGTCCACAGTCATGAAGCAGCGCATTGCGTTGCGTTTCACCGGGCCCCATGCCCACCGATAAGGTCCGGGGCACTGGTCGGCTCTTTGCCGACGACCGTGAAGCCGCCCTTGCCGCGGCCGAAGGGGGCCAGGTAGCGGAGATCTCCTTGGCATCTGGATGACTGGAAACTGTCTTAGAGCGTGCGTTCGCCGAACAGCCGGGAAAGACCGCAACCGCTGCCTAGCGGCCATCTAGCGCTTTGCTGACAGTACATGAGCGCAGCCGTTAGACACGTGCGCCGCGCTCGCCCGCCTCAATTTGAATAAAGTGAACTCAAGTTGGATCGTGACATGGCGCCGGAAAACTCGACCAAAGAAAAAAGCCCGCTATCAATACGATAGCGGGCTTTTCATTAACCACGCGGTGTTGGTGGTGGGCCCTGAGTGACTCGAACACTCGACCTACGGATTAAGAGTCCGCTGCTCTACCAACTGAGCTAAGAGCCCCTGATCGACATTGCTGTCACTCAGGCAATCCCGTGATTATAGCCACAGCGGACGTGGTCGGACCGGCGCGGCGTACCATGCCTGCCACCAAGGAGCCGCCAATGACCGAACCCAGCGCCACAACCCGCCACATAGTCATCACCGGCGCGGCGGGCGCGCTCGGCCGCGCAACGGTGCAGCACTTTCTCGACGAGGGCGCCCGCCTTGCATTGATCGACCACCGCATGGAGCACCTTCTCGACGTGTTTCCCGGGCTCGACAAATCGCAGCACCTGCTGCTCGAAGCCGATGTCACTTCGGTGCCCGCAATGGCAGATGCTGCCGCCAAGATACTCGCCGCCTTCAAACACGTCGATGCGCTGGTGCACATTGCCGGCGGCTTCGAGATGGGCGAGCCGGTGCATGCGCTCAGCCGCGCAGCCTGGGACCGCATGATGAACCTCAATGCCTGGTCGTTCGTCGCTGTTCTGCAGTCGATGGCGCCTGCGATGAAGGAGCGCGGCGCCGGCAGCGTGATCGCGGTCAGCGCCAAGACGGCTGCACGCGGTGCTGCCGAGATGGCGGCGTACATCGCATCGAAGAGCGCGCTGCAACGACTTGTGGAAGCGGCGGCTTCGGAGTTGGCGCCGCACGGCATCTGCATCAACAGCATCGCGCCGAGCGTGCTCGATACGCCGGCCAACCGCCAGGCCATGCCGGACGCCAATCCTGCGGCGTGGGTGTCGACAGCCGTCGCGGCGCAAACCATCGGCTTCCTGGCGTCACCCGCGGCAGCGGCGCTGAACGGCCAACATCTGTCGCTGGGCTCATGAAGACAGCAGCCCATGAAAAAGGCCCCGGCAATGTGCCGAGGCCTTCGAAGATGTTGGTGGAGAGGATGAGGATCGAACTCACGACCTCCGCATTGCGAACGCGGCGCTCTCCCAGCTGAGCTACCCCCCCGACACAGCATAAATTCTAACCAGAACCGGCCGTCGGGTGGGTGCTTGGTGCATGCCAAGATGCGCGCCTTACCGCTTCCCGAGGAACTCTCCATGGCTTCGCACGATCCGGTCTGGCTCGACCGCATGTACAACAACCGGGCGCTGGTGCCGGATCACGCCGCGTACTTCGCCCGCTGGGCCGCAGATTCGGCGGCTGCCCGAGCGGCGCTGCGCCCGCGGCTGGATCTGCGCTATGGCCGCGGAGCTCAGGAGACGCTCGATGTCTTTCCCGCACGCGCTGCCAATGCGCCGGTGCTGGTGTTCATTCATGGCGGCTACTGGCGCTCGCTCGACAAGAGCGATCACTCTTTCATCGCCCGTGCATTCAACGAGCGCGGCATCTGCGTGGTGGTGCCCAACTACGCCTTGTGTCCGGGCACCGATGACGAGCCGGTGCGCATCGCGGACATCGCGCTGCAGATGGTCCGCGCGCTCGAATGGACCTGGCGCAACATCAAATCGCACGGAGCCGATCCAGCGCGCATCACGGTCGCCGGGCATTCGGCCGGCGGCCATCTGGCGGCGATGCTGCTGGCCTGCCACTGGAACGCCGTCGCGCCCGACCTGCCTTCGAACCTGGTGCGCAATGCGCTGTCGCTCTCGGGCCTGTACGAAATGCAGACCCTGCAGCATGTGCCTTTCCTCGCAGACTCCCTGCGCTTGACCGAGGCCGATGCCACTCGCCTCAGCCCTGCGCTGTGGCCGGCGCCTCTGCAGGGCGAGCTCTACACCGTCGCGGGCGGAGAGGAAAGCGAAGAGTTCATCCGGCACAACGCCTTGATTCGCAAGGCCTGGGGCCGCAGCGCGGTGCCGGTTTGTGAAGTGCTGCCAGGGCTCAACCATTTCAGCATCGTGGATGCGCTGGCCGATGCTGCGCAGCCGTTGCACGGCTACGCCATTCACCTGCTCGACGCGTGATTGCAGCGGCCGAGCGGGACCTTACATGAGCAGATGCTCGCCCGCGTTGTCGCCGCCCAGCGTGACGTAGTTGACCTTGCGGATGTCCATCAGCGTGCGCCCGCCCGCATAGCTTATGGAGCTCTGGATGTCCTGCTCCATCTCGACCATCGTGTCTGCCAGCTTGCCCTTGATCGGCTCGAGGATGCGCTTGCCCTCGACATGCTTGTACTCGCCCTTGTTGAAGTCGCTGGCGGAGCCGTAGTACTCCTTGAAGAGCGCGCCGTCGACCTCGACCGTCTTGCCGGGTGACTCTTCGTGGCCGGCGAAGAGCGAGCCGATCATCACCATCGACGCGCCGAAGCGGATGCTCTTCGCGATGTCGCCGTGGTCGCGGATTCCGCCGTCGGCGATGATCGGTTTGGTCGCCACGCGCGCGCACCACTTGAGCGCCGACAGCTGCCAGCCGCCCGTGCCGAACCCGGTCTTGAGCTTGGTGATGCAGACCTTGCCCGGGCCGATGCCGACCTTGGTGGCATCCGCGCCCCAGTTTTCCAGGTCGATGATGGCCTCGGGCGTGCCGACGTTGCCCGCGATCACGAAAGACTTCGGCAGCTTTTCCTTGAGATAGCCGATCATGTTCTTCACGCTGTCGGCATGGCCGTGCGCAATGTCGATCGTGATGTATTCGGGCGCCAGGCCGGCGGCGGCCAGCCGGTCCACCGTGTCGTAGTCCGGCTTCTTGACGCCGAGCGAGATCGATGCGAACACGCCGATGGCATGCATGTCCTTCACGAAGCGCAGGTTGTCCAGGTCGAAGCGGTGCATCACGTAGAAGTACCCGCTCTTCGCCAGCCAGATGCAGATGGTCTCGTCGACCACCGTCTTCATGTTGGCCGGCACCACCGGAACGCGGAAGCTGCGGCCGCCCAGGCTGACGCTGGCGTCGCATTCCGACCGGCTCTCCACGCGGCATTTGCGCGGCAGCAAGAGGATGTTGTCGTAATCGAAAATCTGCATGACCAAGGCTCCTGTGAATGTCGAATGAGCGCTTGGTCCGGCCGGCTTTTGCGTCGCCCCACAAACAAGCGGACACAAAAAACCGGGCGCAAGAAACTTGGGCCCGGTGACCGATCTTACGCTTGCGCCATTGCGTGCGGGCACCCCCGGTTCATATAACCCGCATACGAAGTGCTTTCTACAATCGGGCCATGTTCACCGACCTCGCGGCCGCCGCAGATTCGCCGCTGCTCCAAAACCTCAATCCGGAGCAGCGGGCCGCCGTCACGCTTCCGGCCGGCAATGCGCTGATCCTCGCAGGCGCCGGGTCCGGCAAGACCCGGGTGCTCACCACCCGCATCGCCTGGCTGCTGCAGACCGGCCAAGTGTCGCCCGGCGGCATTCTGGCGGTCACCTTCACCAACAAGGCGGCGAAGGAAATGATGACGCGGCTGACCGCGATGCTGCCGGTCAATGCGCGCGGCATGTGGATCGGCACATTTCATGGCCTGTGCAACCGCTTCCTGCGTGCGCACTGGAAGCTGGCCAACCTGCCGTCCACCTTCCAGATCCTGGACACGCAAGACCAGCTCTCGGCCATCAAGCGCTTGATGAAGCAGTACAACGTCGACGACGAACGCTTTCCGGCCAAGCAGACCCAGTGGTTCATCGCCGGTGCCAAGGAAGACGGGTTGCGCCCACGCGATGTGGAGATCCGCAGCGACGACGACCGCAAGAAGGTCGAGCTCTATCAGCTGTACGAAGAGCAGTGCCAGCGCGAGGGCGTGGTCGACTTCGCCGAGCTCATGCTGCGCAGCTACGAACTTCTGCGCGACAACGATCCGGTGCGTGAGCACTACCAGAGGCGTTTTCGCCATATCCTGATCGACGAGTTCCAGGACACCAACCGGCTGCAGTACGCCTGGATCAAGATGCTCTCGGGCGCCACGGTCGAAGGCCGCTTCGTACCCGGCGAGAACAGCGTGATCGCCGTCGGCGACGACGACCAGAGCATCTATGCCTTTCGCGGCGCGCGGGTGGGCAACATGGCCGACTTCGTGCGCGAGTTCGACGTGTCGCACCAGATCAAGCTCGAGCAGAACTACCGCAGCTTCAGCAACATCCTCGATTCGGCCAACGAGCTGATCAGCCACAACAAGAAGCGGCTCGGCAAGAACCTGCGCACCGACCAGGGGCCCGGCGAGCCGGTGCGTGTCTATGAATCGACCAGCGATTTTGCCGAGGCGCAATGGATGGTCGAGGAAATGCGACAACTGGTGCGCGAGGGCATCGAGCGCAAGGAAATGGCGGTGCTTTATCGCAGCAACGCGCAGAGCCGGGTGATCGAAACCGCGCTCTTCAACGCGGCCGTGCCGTACCGCGTATACGGCGGTTTGCGCTTCTTCGAGCGCGCCGAGATCAAGCACGCGCTGGGCTACCTGCGGCTGCTCGAGAACAAGGACGACGACACCAGTTTCCTGCGCATCGTCAACTTTCCGCCGCGCGGCATCGGCGCCCGCAGCATCGAGCAGTTGCAGGATGCCGCGCGCGCGGCAGGCCGCTCGCTGCACGATGCGGTAAGCGCGGTGGGCGGCAAGGCCGGTGCCAACCTGACTGCCTTCGTCGCCAGGATCGATGTGCTGCGCGAGCAGACGCAGGGCATGTCTCTGCGCGAAATCATCGACCTGGTGCTGGACCACAGCGGCCTGGTGGAGCACTACAAGGCCGACCGCGAAGGCGCCGACCGCATCGAGAACCTGGAAGAACTGGTGAACGCAGCGGAAAGCTTCGTGACGCAGGAGGGCTTCGGCCGCGATGCGGTGGCGATGCCGGTGGACGAACTGCGCCAGTCGCCCGCCAGCCAGGGCATCGACCCCAACCTGCCGATAAGCAACGAGCCGCTCGCGCCGGACGCGGAAACCGGCGAGACGATGAGTCCGCTGGCTGCCTTCCTGACCCACGCCGCGCTCGAGTCCGGCGACAACCAGGCCCAGGCCGGCCAGGACGCAGTGCAATTGATGACCGTGCATGCCGCCAAGGGACTCGAGTTCGACTGCGTGTTCGTCACCGGCATGGAAGAGGGCCTGTTTCCGCACGAGAACTCGATGAACGACTACGAGAGCCTGGAGGAAGAGCGCCGGCTGATGTACGTGGCCATCACCCGCGCGCGCCAGCGGCTCTACCTGAGCCACTCGCAGACGCGCATGCTGCACGGGCAGACGCGCTACAACGTCAAGAGCCGTTTTTTCGAGGAACTGCCCGAGGGCGCGCTCAAGTGGTTGACCCCCAAAAACCAGGGCTTCACGCCTTCTGCGTTCGGCTACGGCGGCGGCTATGCAACCTCACGCGGCGGCAGCGGCGGCGGGTTCGCGAAGGAATCGTTCGCGAGTCCTCCCGTGCCGCCGCAGAAGACCGCTCCGGCGCATGGCCTTCGCTCGGGCATCCAGGTGTTCCACAACAAGTTCGGCGAGGGCACGGTGCTCGCGCTGGAGGGCACCGGCGACGACGCGCGCGCGCAGGTGAATTTTTCGCGCCACGGCATCAAGTGGCTGGCGCTCTCGGTCGCGAAGCTGACCCCCGTTTAGGGCGCGGGCGCTGCTCAGTCGCCCTGGAAGCTGTCCCGAAAGGTGAACCAGGTCGAGCTGAGCGACATCGCCGCCAGCACCAGGGCGCAGCCGATCATTAGCGCGCCGCCCAGCGCGGAGGCGCCGTCGCCGACGGCCATTGCACCCACGCTCACCAGCAGTGTGGCGACCAGGCCGATCACGATGCCGGCGATGATGAACACGCCGAACCACGACAGGCAGAACATCGCGTAGGCGGTGAAATTGCGAAACAGGGCGACCAGGCTGAAGAAGAGGCTCTTCACCGGCTCGACCCGGTGCCAGTGGACCAGCGCAGGCGCATGCCACATGGCCAGCGACAGTGGCAGGTTGAGCGCCATGACGAACAGCCGGGCAGTCTGGAAATCGCTGCTGGCCGCGACCTCGGGCGTGAGCGCCTCGTCCAGCAGATAAGCGGCCGCGAGTTCACCGCCGTCGATGAACCCCGAGAGGCCGACCGCGATGACGAAATAGGCGGCCGAGATGAGACCCAGCACGACCATCGGCTTCCACTCGGTGCGCACCGCCCGCAGTGCGGCGACGAACATCGCCGGTGCGGTCGGCTTCGGTGCATCGGGCGCCTGTGCGACCGAGGTTGCCACCATCAGTCCAAGCGTCATGAAGGGCAGGAGGATCGGCGCCAGCAGGCTGCCGATCAAGGGCAGCTGCGACGCGATCGAAATCAGCGCCATGAACAGGAAGAACAGCGACACGAAGGCGAGCGGCTGCCGCCAGAAGGTCTTGAGCCCGAGGCGGACCCATTCGGCACCGGTGCGCGCCGGCACGATATTGAGTTTCATGGAATCGGCTCAGGCAGCCAGCAGCTCGCAAGCAGGCGCGTTTTTCGTTGGGGAGAGTGCGGCGGAGACAGCGATCGGCGCATCTGCGCGCTGGCGCAGCACGCGCTCGAAGTGGGTTGGATCGTGGGGCTTCAGCATGCTGGCCTCGCGCGGCAGATGGAAGTCCCAGAGGCGAGAAATCCAGAAGCGAAGCGCGGCGGCGCGCAGCATGGCGGGCAGCAGGACGCGCTCGGCCGCCGTCAGCGGCCGCACCGCGTCATAGGCGGCCAGCAGTGCGTCGGCGCGAACCGCGTCATGGCGGCCGGTGGGAAGGTCGACCGCCCAGTCGTTCAGGCACACGGCCAGGTCGAACACCCAGCTGTCGGTGCCGGCAAAGTAGAAATCGAAAACACCGCTCAGGCGCGGCGCGTCGGCGTCGGCAGCGCTGTCGAACATCACGTTGTCGCGGAACAGGTCGGCGTGCACCGGGCCGCGCGGCAAGGCGGCATAGGCCGACGACGCTGCGACATGGTTCTGGTAGGCGAGCTCGCCGCGCAGCAGCGCGGCCTGCGCCGTGTCGAGATGAGGCATCACCACCGGCGCGGTTTCGTTCCACCAGGGCAGGCCGCGCAGGTTGGGCTGCACCCGCACGAAGTCGCGGGCCGCCAGATGCATGCGCGCGAGCAGGCGGCCGAGTTCGCCACAGTGCCCGGCCGAGGGCGCCAGCTCGCTCCGGCCGCTGAGGCGCTGCACCAGGGCGGCCGGCTTGCCGGCCACCGTATGCACCAGCTCGCACGGCGCATCGGCTGCGATCGACAGCCCGACAACCTGTGGCGGCGCAACCGTCGGGTCGGCCACCGGCGCGGGCACCGGAACGCCGCGCGCTGCGAGGTGTTGCATGAGGCAGAGGTAGTAGGGCAACTGCTGCGCACCCAGGCGCTCGAACAGGGTCAGGACGAACTCGCCCGATTCGGTGGTCGCGAAGTAGTTGGTGTTCTCGATGCCGCCCTCGATGCCACGAAGCTCGCGCAATGCACCGAGCCCAAGGCGCCGCACCAGTGCATCCGCCTCGTCGAAACCGACTTCAGTGAAGACCGCCACGTCCGGCGCTCAGAACTTGAGCACGTTCCAGACTCTGGGCCCGTTCCCGCCGGTACCGGTCTCGCTTCGGCCCTGGCGCTCGCGTCCGCCGTCGTTCGGCAGCACTTCATAGGAGGGCACGTTGGCTTTCGGCTGCACCGTGATGCTCTGGGTCTGTCCGCCGTAGCGCACTTCGTCGACCGTCGCCCCACCGTCTTCGACGCGGATGTGCTCGATCTTCTGGTTTTGGCGGGATGGCTGCTCCTGGGCCTGCCTGGTGTCGGGCGGCGGTGCGTTCTGGGCATGAACGGCAGTCAGCGGTGCGGCGCAGACCACGGCGGCTGCCAAGGTGCCGCGAACGAGCGAAAGGAGTGCAGGAGACATTCGTGAATTGTAGGCGTGGCACCGGCAGCGCGTGCGAGCCGGCAGCGATCTTTGCCGCGGTGCGGCGGGCCGCAGGCCGCGCGGCAAAATGCGCCGATGAACGACAAGAAAACGCTGCTGCTCGTGGACGGATCGAGCTACCTCTATCGCGCCTTCCACGCCATGCCCGACTTGCGCGCGGTACCGGGCGATGCCGGCAGTCCCGCCACCGGCGCCATCCGGGGAATGATCAACATGATGCAGGCGCTGCGCCGCGAGGTGCGCGCCGACTATGCCGCCTGCGTGTTCGACGCGCCCGGCAAGACCTTCCGCGACGACTGGTATGCCGACTACAAGGCCAACCGCTCGCCGATGCCCGACGACCTGCGCAGCCAGGTCGAGCCGATCCACCGGGTGGTTCGGCTGCTCGGCTGGCCGGTGCTGTGCGTCCCCGACGTCGAGGCCGACGACGTGATCGGCACGCTGGCGCGCACGGCGGCGGCACAGGGCGTCGAGGTGATCGTCTCCAGCGGCGACAAGGACATGAGCCAGCTGGTCGATTCGCACATCACCATCATCGACACGATGAACGGCAAGAAGCGCGACGTGGCCGGCGTGACTGCCGAGTTCGGCGTGCCGCCGCACCTGATGGTCGACTACCAGACGCTGGTCGGAGATACGGTCGACAACGTGCCCGGCGTGGACAAGGTCGGGCCAAAGACAGCTGCCAAATGGCTGCTCGAATACGGTTCGCTCGACGCGCTGATCGCGCGCGCCGCCGAGGTGAAGGGCCAGGCCGGCGAAAACCTGCGCAATGCGCTCGATTGGCTGCCGAAGGGCAGGCTGCTCGTGACCATCCGCACCGACTGCGATCTTGCCGGGCATGTGGCCGGCCTGCCGTCGCTGGACGCCATTGCCATCGGCCCGCAGCAGGCCGAACAGCTGAAGACCTTCTACGAGACGTATGGCTTCAAGGGCCTGGTGAAAACGCTGGAGGCGCACGAGGTCGCGCCGGAGCTGATCGAGGAGAACAAGCGCAGGAAGGGCCCCGAAGGCGGCACCGGGCTGTTCGACGATCCGAGCTTCGAGGCCGCGTCCAAGGTCACCAACCTGGCCTACGACACGGTCATGACCTGGGAAGCCTTCGACGCATGGCTTGCGAAGATCGAAGCCGCCGAGTTGGTCGCTCTCGACACCGAGACCACTTCGCTCGACGAGATGCGCGCCGAGATCGTCGGCCTGAGCTTCAGCGTGAAGCCCGGCGAGGCGGCATACGTTCCGCTCGCGCACAACTATCCCGATGCGCCGGCGCAGTTGCCCCGCGACGAGGTGCTCGCGCGGCTCAAGCCCTGGATGGAAGACGGCGCCCGAAAGAAGCTCGGCCAGCATGTCAAGTACGACCGCCATGTGCTCGCCAACCATGGCATCGAAGTGCAGGGCTACGCACACGACACCATGCTGCAGAGCTACGTGCTGGAAGTGCACAAGCCGCATGGCCTCGCAAGCCTGGCCGAGCGGCACCTGGGGCGCAGCGGCATCGACTATGAAGATCTCTGCGGCAAGGGCGCGCACCAGATCCCTTTCAGCCAGGTGTCGATCGACAAGGCGGCCGAATACTCGTGCGAAGACTCCGACCAGACGCTGGACGTGCACCTCGCGCTCTGGCCCCGGCTCGAAGCCGACGAGAAGCTGCGCTACGTCTACGACCTGGAGATGGCGTCGAGCGAAACGCTCTATCGCATCGAGCGCAACGGCGTGCTGATCGATGCGCCGACGCTGGCCGCGCAAAGCAACGAGCTCGGCAAACGCATCATGGCGCTGGAGCAGGAGGCCTACGCGCTGGCCGGACAGCCCTTCAACCTCGGCTCGCCCAAGCAGATCGGCGAGGTGTTCTTCACCAAGCTCGGCCTGCCGGTGATCAAGAAGACCCCGAGCGGTGCGCCGAGCACCGACGAGGAAGTGCTCGAGAAGCTGGCCGAGGACTATCCGCTGCCGGCCAAGATCCTCGAGCACCGCGGCCTGTCGAAGTTGAAGGGCACCTACACCGACAAGCTCGGCCAGCTTGCGAACCCGCGCTCGGGCCGGGTCCACACGCACTATGCGCAGGCGGTGGCGGTGACCGGGCGCCTGTCGAGCAACGACCCGAACCTGCAGAACATACCGATCCGCACGGCAGAAGGCCGGCGCGTGCGCGAGGCTTTCGTGGCGCCGGCAGGAAGCGTCATCGCAAGCTCCGACTACTCGCAGATCGAGCTGCGCATCATGGCGCACATCAGCGGCGACGAATCGCTGCTGCGCGCCTTCACCGAAGGCATCGACGTGCACCGCGCGACGGCCGGCGAGGTCTTCGGCGTGCCGGTCGAACAGGTGTCGAGCGAGCAGCGCCGCTATGCCAAGGTGATCAACTTCGGCCTCATCTACGGCATGAGCAGCTTCGGCCTGGCGCGCAATCTCGGCATCGAGACCAAGGCCGCGGCTTCCTACATCGACCGGTATTTCGCGCGCTATCCGGGCGTCAAGGTGTACATGGACGAGACCAAGGCCCTCGCCAAGCAGAAAGGCTATGTCGAGACGGTTTTCGGCCGCCGCCTCTACCTGCCCGAGATCAACTCGCCGAACTGTCCGCGGCGCGGCGGAGCCGAGCGCGCCGCCATCAACGCGCCGATGCAGGGCACCGCGGCCGACCTGATCAAGCTCAGCATGGTGAAGGTGCAGGACGTGCTCGATGCCGAGCACCGCGGCACGAAGATGATCATGCAGGTGCATGACGAACTGGTGTTCGAGGTGCCGGAGAATGAAGTCGACTGGGTCCGCAGCGAGATCCCGCGACTCATGGCCGGGGTGGCGGATCTCAAGGTTCCGCTGCTGGCCGAAATCGGCTTTGGCCCCAATTGGGACAAGGCGCATTGAAGAACGAAAACCCAAGGAAACAAGAATGAGACTCCCGCGTCATCTGCATACCTTCATCATCGGCGCCGCCTGCCTCGCCTGGTTGGGCGCCGCCTCGGCCGCGCCCGACGAGCGCATTGCCGCATTGGCCGCCAAGGAAAAGCCCGCGCTGCTCGAAACGCTCAAACAGCTGGTCTCGATCGAGTCCGGCAGTCGCGACCTCGAAGGCCTGGACAAGATCGCCAACCTGATCGCCGACAAGTTCAAGGCGCTCGGTGGCCAGGTCGAACTGATCGATCCCACGGCCGACGCCTATCGCATGGAAGACACCCCCGAAAAGATCGGCAAGGTCGTGCGCGCCACCTGGAAGGGCACCGGCACCAAGAAGATCATGCTGATCGCGCACATGGACACGGTCTACCAGATCGGCATGCTCGCCAAGCAGCCCTTTCGCATCGAAGGCGACAAGGCCTATGGCCTCGGCATCGCCGACGACAAGCACGGCATCGCGGTCATCGCCCACACCGTTGCGCTGCTCAAGGCGCTGGACTTCAAGGAGTACGGCACGCTCACCGTGCTGATCAACGGCGACGAGGAAATCAGCTCGCCCGGCTCGCGCATGCTCATCACGCGGCTGGGCGGCGAACACGATGTGGTGATGTCGTACGAGGGCTCGCCCATCAAGGACGACAAGCTGTCGCTCGCCACGGCGGGCATCGCGTCGGTGTCGCTCAACGTCACGGGCAAGGCCTCGCACGCGGGCGCGGCGCCCGAGCTCGGCGTGAACGCGCTCTACGAGCTCTCGCACCAGATCCTGCAGATGCGCGACCTGTCCGATCCGGCGACCGGCCTGAAGATGAACTGGACCATCTCGCGCTCGGGCAGCAACCGCAACGTGATCCCGGCCGCCGCCAGCGCCGGCGCCGACGTGCGCGTGCTGAAGGTCGCCGACTACGACCGCATCGAGAAGCAGGTGCAGGAGCGCGTGAAGAAGCAGCTCATCCCGGAAGCCAAGGTCGAGATGAAGTTCGAGCGCCGCCGTCCGCCGCTGGAAGCCACCGACGCATCGCGCGCGCTGGCCACGCATGCACAGCAGGTCTACAAGGAGCTCGGCAAGGATCTGGGTGCCGACGACAAGGTCGCGGGCGGCGGAACCGATGCCGCCTTCGCTGCGCTCAAGACCCAGGCGGCGGTCGTCGAGCGCTTCGGCCTGCAGGGCTTCGGCGCGCATTCGGCCGATGCCGAGTACGTGCTGATCGATTCGATCGAGCCGCGGCTCTACCTCGCGGCCCGCATGATCATCGACATTTCGCGCGGCAAGGTCAGCCGGTAGTTTTCGGCAGCCTGTTCGCGATGCGCCTGCGCCATATCGAGGTCTTCAACGCGATCATGCTCACCGGCAGCGTGAGCGCGGCGGCACGTCTCATCAACATCACGCAGCCGGCGGTCAGCCGCACCTTGCAGCATGCCGAGATCCAGCTCGGCTTCTCGCTCTTCCAGCGCGCCAAGGGGCGGCTTTCGCCGACGACCGAGGCGCTTGCGCTGTATCCGCACATCGAGCGGCTTTTCGCGCAGCTCGACGAGGTGCAGCGGCTCGCGACCAACCTGCGCACCGCGAGCGACGCAGGCGAACTGCGCATCCTCACCGTGCTCGCGCTCAGCTACGAGGTGCTGCCGCGTGCGCTCAGGGCGTTCCGGCAGAAGCACCCGGCCGTCGCGGTGACGGTCGCGTCGCTGCACTCGCCGCAGATCATGTCGGCGCTGCTGCTGCAGGAAGCGGACGTCGGCTTTGCCTTCAGTCCCGCGGTGCATCCGTCTCTCACACAGGAAAGCCTGGCCGACACCCGCATGGTCTGCGTCGCGCCCAAGGGCATGCTGCCTCGCGCGCTGACCCGCAACGGGTCGGTCGCGCTGCACGACCTGGCCGACCTGCCGGTGGTCGGCCTCGACAGCCGCGACCCGGTCGGCACCAGCCTGAGCCAGGCCTGCCGGCAAGCCGGCGTCGGCTTTCAGCAAGCGGTGGTGACGGTGCAGACCTACCATGCCGCGCTCGCGATGGCCCACCACGGCCTCGGCGTTGCGCTGGTCGACCGCTGCACCGCGAAGTCGGCCGATCCCGCGAAGGTGGAAGTGCTGACGCTGGAGCCGCACATCCCGGTGCCGGTGCGCGCGCTGCGCTTTGCCGGCAAGCCCGATTCGGTGGCGGTGCGCAGCATCACCCGCTGCATGCGCGAAGTGATCCAGGAAATGATCTAGCCGACCGTCAGTTCCCGGGCGACGCGGCGCGCCGAGCCGAAGGCCAGCGTGAAACCGAGCGCACCGTGGCCGGTGTTGAAGAGCATGTTCGAAGGCGCGCCGCCGACACGGCCCACGATCGGCAGGCCGGTCGGCGTGGCCGGGCGCATGCCGGTCCACGGGCGCAGAACTTCCATGCGGCTGGCCTGCGGAAACACCGCCCGCGCCGCTGCGGCAAGCGCATCGATGCGGGCCGCCGGAATGCTCGCGTCATGGCCGACCAGTTCGGCCATGCCCGCCACGCGAAGGCGCGATCCGATGCGGGCGAAGACCACCTTGCGTGCGCTGTCGGTCACGCTCACCCGCGGTGCCGCCTCGGGCTGCGGATCGACGTCGACGGTGATGCTGTAGCCCTTGAGCGGATAGACCGGCAGGTAGGCGTCGAGTACCCGCCCCAGCCGGTGCGAGGCGCTGCCGAGCGACATCACGAAGGCGTCGGCCTGCACGTCGCCCGCGGAGGTCTGCACGGCGGCGACGCGGCCGCCGCGAAGGTCGAAGCCGCGCACCTCGGTGTCGAGCATGAAGCGCACGCCGCGTGCGCGCAGCGCGCCGACCAGTTCGGTGCAGAGCTTCAGGCAGTCCGCCGCGCACTCGCTCGGCGTGTGGACGGCGCCTGCGATCTGGCTGCGGTAGGCCAAGAGCGCCGGCTCGATGGCGACGCATTCGTCGGCGTCGACCAGGCGCTGCACGCTGCCCATCGCGCGCTGCAGTTCGAGCTGTGCGCGGGCGCCATCGAGCGACGCTGCGCTGGCGTAGATCACCAGCTTGCCGGTGGCGGCGAAGTCGCAGTCCGGCTCGACATCAACCAGCATTTCCTCGAAGCCCGCGCGGCTTTCGGCCGCCAGCGTCAAGAGTCGGGCCGTGGTCTCGCGCGAGGTGCGCGCATTGCAGGCGGCCATGAAGGCGAGACCCCAGCGCCATTGAAGCGCATCGAGCTGCGGCCGCAGCTTGAGCGGCGAGGAGGGCGAGAGCAGCAGCTTGGGCAACTGCCCCCAGATCGACGGGTCCGCCAGCGGCTGCACGTACGAATAACTGAGCTGCGCGCCGTTGCCGCCGCTGGCACCCGCGCCGGGCGCGGCACGATCGACGACGCTCACCTCGAAACCCTGCCGGTTCAGTTGCCAGGCGGTGGACAGGCCCACGATGCCGGCACCCAGCACGCAGACATGCATGTCGTTCCTTGTTCTCGATTGTTCGAAGCAGCGACTCTAGGTTCGGCACGCAACGGCGGGAAATGCCGAAACCGCCGCCGCCCATGAGTTTTGGTCATGGGCTTGCCTGCAAAAGGAATTTCGCGATGTACAGCAATCGTTCCTACACTTGCTTACCTCAACCCCACCGCAGAAGGCTCGCATGAAACTCTCCGCATCGATGGCCGCAGTTCTCCTGGCTACAGCCGCCACCGGCGTCCAGGCCGCCGACACCCTGGCCAAGATCGCCGAGTCCGGCAAGATCACGCTGGCCTACCGCGAGTCGTCGGTTCCCTTCAGCTACCTCGACGGCCCGAACAAGCCGATCGGGTTCTCGGTCGAGCTTTCCAACGCGGTGGTCGACGCCGTCAAGAAGAAGCTCAACAAGCCCAACCTGCAGGTGGCGTTGATGCCGGTCACGTCGCAGAACCGCATTCCGCTGATCACCAACGGCACCATCGACCTGGAATGCGGCTCCACCACGAACAACTCCGCGCGCGGCAAGGACGTGTCCTTCGCCATCAATCATTTCTATACCGGCACGCGGCTCCTGACCAAGAAGTCGTCCAAGGTCAAGGACTATGCGGACCTGGCCAAGAAGACGGTGGCCAGCACCACCGGCACCACCAATGCGCTGGTCATGCGCAAGTACAACACCGAGAAAAACCTCGACATGGACATCGTCCTCGGCAAGGACCACGCCGACGCGTTCCTGCTGGTCGAGAGCGATCGCGCAGTGGCTTTCGCGATGGACGACATCCTGCTCTTCGGCCTCATCGCCAATTCCAAGAACCCGGCAGATTTCGAAGTGGTTGGCGAGGCGCTGCAGGTCGAACCCTACGCCTGCATGCTGGCCAAGGACGATCCCGCCTTCAAGAAGCTGGTGGACGACACCATCGTCGGCCTGATGAAGAGCGGCGAGTTCGAGAAGATGTACACCAAGTGGTTCATGTCGCCGATTGCGCCCAAGGGCACGCCGCTCAACCTGCCGATGAGCACGCAACTGCGCGACAACATCAAGGCCCCGAGCGACAAACCCGCTACATAAGCTCGCCCCCAGGCTTCGCGCACTTCGTGTCGCTTCGCCAACCCCCTGCCGGGGGCAACACCAGCGGCCCGGCAGAGCCGGTTCCGCGGTGTTTCTGGAACAGGACGTCGACGTGACTGAAGTTGTTGGCATTCTCGGTGGCATGGGCCCCGCGGCCGGCGCCGACTTCGTGCGGCTCTTCGTCGAAGCCTGCGCCTGTCACATGCGGGCGCAAGGCGAACCGGTGCGCGACCAGGGCTTCCCCGAGCACTGGCTCGCGCAGGTGCCGGTGCCCGACCGCAGCGGCGCACTTGAGTCGGACCTGCTCGGCGCGCATCAGCCGCTCGAGCCGATGCTGCAGGCACTGGGCCGGCTGGCCGCGCTTGGCAGCCGTGCCGTGGCCATCGCCTGCAACACCGCGCATGCATGGCATGCAACGCTGCAGGCGCGCTTTCCACAGATCGAGGTATTGCATGTGGCGCGCGAGGTTTCGGCGCATCTGGCCGCGCAGGGTGTGCGCGACGCGGCCCTCATGGCGACCGAGGGCACCTACCGCGTCGGCCTCTACGAGCAGGCGATGGCCGATGCCGGCCTGGCCTGCCATCTGCCGCACGCCGACGAGCGGCGGCTCCTGATGCGCGGCATCTACGACGGCGTGAAGGCAGGCGACATGCAATTGGCGCACGGCTGCTTCAGCCAGGTCGCCCTGCAACTCGCGCACCGCCATGGGCCGGTGGCCATCGTCATGGGCTGCACCGAGATTCCGCTCGGACTGAAGGATTCGGCCGCCGTCGCCGGGTTGCGTCTCATCGACCCGGCCCAGGTGCTCGCCTCGGCGCTGGCAACCCGGGCCTATGGCGGGGTATCGGCAAGGGCTGCGCGCGTGCGCGCCTGATCGCCTACATTCCGGCTGCGCCGCCGGCGCGTCACCCCCTTTTTTCCTCGTCTATCCCTCTTCAACAGGAGTAAATGCCCATGCCTCAATTCGAGACCGGTTCCGATCTGCAAGCCGAGTTCGACTCGCTGCGCCCCGGCGAAAGCACGCAGCAGGGCGCCACGCGCCGTACCGCGCTCAAGGCGGCGATCGGGGTCGGCTACGCCGCTGCCGCCCTGCCGATCGCGGCGCAGACGGTCGTCAAAACTTCGTCCGAAGGCTTGAAGGCGGGCCCGATCAAGTACACGGTCAACGGTTTCGACGTGCCGGCCTATGCCGCCGCACCGGCCGGCAAGACCGGCCTGCCGGTGGTGCTCGTGGTCCAGGAAATCTTTGGCGTGCACGAATACATCGCCGACACCTGCCGCCGCTTCGCGCAAGCCGGCTATCTGGCGATCGCGCCCGACCTCTACGCGCGCCAGGGCGATGCCAAGAGCTACACCGACATTCCGAAGCTGATGGCCGAGGTCGTTTCCAAGGTGCCCGACGCGCAGGTGATGGCCGACCTCGACGGCGCACTCAAGTACGCGGCGGCCAACGGCGGCAACGTCGCAAAGGCCGGCATCACCGGCTTCTGCTGGGGCGGACGCATCACCTGGCTCTATGCGGCGACCGGCAAGGTCAATGCCGGCGTGGCCTGGTACGGCCGTCTGGTCGGCCAGCCCGCGCCGCTGACGCCCAGGCATCCGGTCGACATCGTTGCCGGCCTCCAGGCGCCAGTGATCGGCCTGTACGGCGGCAAGGACCAGGGCATTCCGCTTGACACGGTTGATAAGATGAAGGCGGCTCTGGCAACCGGTAGCGCGGCAGCCCGGGCCTCGAAGTTCGTCGTGTATCCCGAAGCGGGCCACGCGTTTCATGCCGACTACCGGCCGAGCTACATGATGGGCGCGGCCGACGATGGCTGGAATCGCGCCCTGGCCTGGTTCAGCGCCAATGGTGTTGCCTGACGGCAGCCATCGCCCGCTTGCACCGAAAGCCGTCCATTGGGCGGCTTTTATTTTTTTGATGAAGCCTTCATGAACCTGTTAGCCATCATCGCCGCGACCCTGGTCGCCGGCATCGGCAGTGTCTGGATCGCAGCGCTGCTGCTTCGCATCGGCGTGCGCAGCGGCGGCGACGGCGTGAATTCGCAGCATCTGCTGAGCCTGGCCGCCGGCGCGCTGCTCGCCACGGCTTTCATGCATCTGTTGCCCGAAGCCTTCGAAAGCGGCATCGCGCCGGGCATGCTCTTCGGCGTGCTGCTGTTCGGGCTGGTGTTCTTCTTTCTGCTCGACAAGGCGGAGCTGTGGCACCACGGGCATGAGCACGGCGACGAGCAGGTCGGCGGCCATGCGCATGCGCATGCACATGGCCACGCGCACGACCATCGGCGCGGCGGCTGGGCCGTGCTCACCGGCGACAGCGTGCATTGCTTCGGCGACGGCATCCTGATCGCGTCGGCATTCATCGCCGACATGCGCCTGGGGTTGGTCGCGGCGCTCGCTGTGCTCGCCCACGAGGTGCCGCATCACATCGGCGATCTCGTCGTGTTGCGCCAGACCTCGGCCAATTCGCGCGCCGCGCTGGTCAAGGTGTCGCTCGCCGGCACCATGACCGCGCTCGGCGGGCTGGCGGGCTGGTGGCTGGTCGACCAGCTCAAGGGCTGGCTGCCTTACTTCCTGGTGCTGGCGTCGAGCAGCTTCGTCTATGTCGCACTGGCCGACTTGATTCCGCAGTTGCAAAAACGCCTGCCCGCCCGCCAGACCGCATGGCAGATCGCATGGCTCGCGGTCGGCATCCTGATGGTCGCGCTGGTGAGCTCGCTGGCTCACGGCGACCACGAGCATGGCAGCAACGAGGCCGGCCACGCGCACGACGAGGCGCAGCACAAGCACTGAGCGCGCACCGGTTCCGGCGGGTTCGCGCCGGGGGGCTGTTCAACACGGTTGACTAGGCTCACACTTCAACGCTGTACACCTCGATTTGCCAGCCAAGGAGTCCGACATGAACCGCGCCGATCCGCCGCTGCGTTCCGCTGAATCAGCGAACGACCCGTCGACCGAAGAGGTCGAAGACGACCTGCCCGAGGACGACCTGGATCAGCCCGAAGCGGAGGCGGCCGACGAACTTTCCGACGAGACCGGCATCGATCTGCACGACGCCAGCGAACTCGATGCCGACAACGTGCCGGCCGACGAGGAATTCGACCGGGTGGTGCAGGCGCCTGACTAGATTTTTTGCTCCCCCCCCAGGTTGGCTCACTTCGTGTAGCCGCCCGCCCCCTGCCGGGGGCGATACCAGCGGCCCGGCGGAGCCGGTTCCGCGGTAGCTTTGGCTCGCCCCCAGGTTGGCTCACTTCGTGTAGCCGCCCACCCCCTGCCGGGGGCGATACCAGCGGCCCGGCGAAGCCGGTTCCGCGGTATCCCTTGAATTGGCCTGCCCCGGTTTCATGCCCGTGACGGTGCTTCCCGTGCCGCCACGCCTAGAACTACAGCAGCGCTCAAATACCGGCTGGCTTGCGCAGCGTCTGCATCCGGTCGACGGCACGGAATTTGATCTTGCGTGTCTCGGCGCCTTGCAGCACGGTGAGTTCGACTTCCGCATCCGGCGACGGCAGTGCCCAGAGCGTCTTGTAGAAGACTTCGAGCGTGTCGACCTTCACGCCGCCGACCTCGAGCACGACATCGCCCGGCTGAAGCCCAGCGGCGAGCGCCGGGCCCTGGCGGTCGACCCGCACGATCTGCACCTTGCCGTCGCGCTCCGATGACGAGAGGCCGAGCCACGGCCGCACGCTCGCACGCGTCCTGCCGGTGGATTGCATTTCGGCCAGCACTGGGCGCAGCAATTCGACCGGCACGAACATGTTGCCGGGCAGCGTGCGCTCCGGGCCAGCCGCTTCCATGACGAGCAGGCTGCCGATGCCGACAAGCTCGCCGTCGCGGGTGTAAAGCGGCGCCCCGGTGGGCTTGGCCACCGGGGGGCTGGTGAAGATCGCCGCCGCGATGTGGTACTCCCAATAGCCGGAGAACGGCCGCATCGCCACCAGCCGGGTGAAGCCGACCTCGGTGCCGGTACTGCTGCCGGTGGCGACCAGCAGCGGCTCGCCCGGCTTCAATGCCGCCACGCCCGCCAGCGGCACCGGCTCGATGCCGCGCAGCGGGACCAGCGGCCGCAGCAGGCCGAAGCCGGTGGCCAGGTCGTAGGCCACCTGCCGGGCCGGCAGGCGGCGGTCGTCCTGCGTGACGACCTCGATGGTCTCGGCTTCGAGCAGCAGGTAGCCGATGGTGAGGATCAGCCCGTCCGGTCCGATCACCACGCCCGAGCCCGAGCGCCGCACGCCGAGGCTGTCGGCCGACGTGGCGCCCTCGGTGACCGTGACGCGCAGCGCGACCACCGCATCGCCCGCACGCTGGAGCGCCTGCACCTGGGCATCGCGCGGAGCGGCCGCAGTGGCTGCCCCTGCGCCCGGAAGCACCGCCAGCAAGGCGCTGCCCACGACCGCCCAGATGCGCCATCGTGCAGCAGCATGTCGGTGCCAGGAATGCGGAAAAAACCGGCAAGGCGATGCGAGAACTTGCATGACCGCGCTCCTTGGAACGATGGGGGTCGATCAATGGTGCGCCGCGAGCGCCCCGACTGCAAGCGGGCGCCGCGCATCACACCCTTTCAGATCATGGACACGGACTGCGCGCGGGGCTCGTGCATCGGGCAGGCGTTGCGCTCGCCCCGAAACTGCGCCGACGCCGCATAGGCGACCCGCCGCGCCCGCATCACGCCGCCCAGCGGCCGGTGTGCCGCGAGCGCGTGCCAGGGGTCGAAAGCCATGCCCTCGTCGATCTCGCGCACCAGCGCCTCGGTCCACGCCGGCTGCGGCGCCACCGTGAGGCGCGCCACGGCGACGAAGGGGCTCAGGTCCTGGGGCCACTCGACGGAAGCGTCTTCGATCGGCATCTTGCCGAGGTCGGTGCACAGCTGCGCGCGCAGCTCCCATTCGGCCGGCGGCGCGGACGGGCGGCCGAAGAAGGCCACCACCGCCTCGCGCATGCCGTCGGGCTTGTCGTCCAGGTCCAACGGCTGCTCGACCAACGCCCTCAGCTCGCTCGACACGGGCACCAGCTGGAACTTTGCGATGAATTGGCCGTACCGCACCGGCACCTGGGTGAAAAAGGTGGCACCGAGCGGGTGCAGTTCGGCGTGCCCGCCCATCGCTATCAAGGTGCCGCTTTTTCCGCCGACCACTTCCAATGCCTTTTCGACGCCCTGCAGCACGCTCGACAGCACGCGCTTCGATCGCGGTGCCCTGTCGGTGGTGACAGCCAGCAGCTTCAGCTTCTTGAGAAAGCCCGTTGCGTCCGTGGCGCCGAACACCGGGCCGTCAACGAACAGGAAATCCTGCGTGGTGGCGTCCTCGGAGCCTTCGACGCGCTCCCCGGCAACGCCCAGCACCTTGATCGCCATGCCGCGCGGCAGCGAGACGCGGTCGTCCAGCATCTCGGTTGGCGGTGTCGAGATGCGCAACACCGCGGAATGCACGCCGGGCGTGGCAAACAGGCCTTGCGCCATCGCCGGGGGCAAGCCGTCCAGCACGCGCAACTCGCCGCGCAGCAGGCCATGGCTCTTGGCGTGCACGCTGCGCGCCGCGCGGCCGGTGTGGTCGGCCATCGTCCGGGCCATGCCGAGCATCGTCTCGGCGAGTTCGCGATGGACTTCGGCTTCGTCGTCCTGGAGAACTTCGACGTCGGGCGTGTACGGTACGAAATCTGCAGGTGCAGGCATGTTCATCGAATCTCCTTGCGGCTTCGCGATGATTGAGCGCGCCCATGGGCTCGCGCGGTGTAGGAGAAAATGCTTCGGTCGTCGCGACCCTTGCAACGTCACGCAACAGTCATGCCAGTTCGGCTACAATGGCGGGTTCGTTTCGATACAACGACGAAGCATTTCGTCATATCGCCGGCTGGCCTGGAATCTCCAGGCCCCACAAGAGCCAAGAAGCTCCAAGCCGGCCTTCACAGTGTGTTGGTGCGCCAGACCGGGCGACCATGATTGCCACCACTGCCTTCGTACATGTTGAAGCGAACAGCGCGCTGTCCGCTCCGGTGGGCGCCACATTCGGCCGGCCTGCGCCCGTTTCACTTATTTTTCAGCGCAATGCGGCGCCGCATTGCGCAAGGCTTTCATGGACATCATTCAACACAGCATTGCAGTGGGCAAGTATCTCGTTTCACCGCTCATCAAGAATCTCGACGACGGCCGCTTCGCCGCGTCGGTGTCGATCCGCTCCGGCCGCGGCAGCGGCACGCACGACCGCGTCATGCGTTTCACGCCGCACTTTGCCAGCCACCCGGCAGCCGTCCGCTACGCGCTCGACCAGGGCCTGGGCTGGGTGCGCGAACGCACCGCGCCCCGCGGCGCTCCAACGCTTTGCGCGGCCTGACGTGGCCACTTCCGCTTCATATATCCCGACAATCATTCAGAGGTAAACCATGGCCAAGGAAGAACTGATCGAAATGAACGGCGCAGTGACCGAAGTGCTGCCCGATTCGCGCTACCGCGTCACGCTGGACAACGGTCACCAGCTCATCGCCTATAGCGGCGGCAAGATGCGCAAGCACCACATCCGCATCCTGGCCGGCGACAAGGTGTCGCTGGAGCTGTCGCCCTACGACCTGACCAAGGGCCGCATCACGTTCCGCCACCTGGAACGCCGTGGCCCGCCGCCGGTGAACAGCGGCAACAACGCTCAGCGCCGCTGATCGCCCGCGTGACAGGTGCATCGAGCCCCCCTTTGCTCGCCACTGCGTGTGCTTCGCCGCCCTCCCGAGGGGGAGACTCGGCCGCCTTGCGGCGGCCCGGCGCCGGCCCCGCCGCCACCGACTTCGCCGCCCTTCCGCTCACGCCGCAGACGCTGGCGAACCTGACGCAGCTCGGCTATCTGCAGATGACGCCGATCCAGGCGGCCAGCCTGCCGCCGGCGCTGCTTGGCCGCGACCTGATCGCACAGGCCAAGACCGGCAGCGGCAAGACGGCCGCTTTCGCGCTCGCGCTGCTGGCCAACCTGAATGCACGCCGCTTCGCGGTGCAGGCGATGGTGCTGTGCCCGACACGCGAACTCGCCGACCAGGTGACGACCGAGATCCGCCGCCTCGCCCGTGCCGAAGAAAACATCAAGGTGGTCACGCTCTGCGGCGGCGTCGCGCTGCGCGGGCAGCTCGCGAGCCTGGAACACGGCGCGCACATCGTGGTCGGCACGCCGGGCCGCATCATGGATCACCTCGAGCGCGGCAGCCTCGAACTCGGCGCGCTCAACACATTGGTGCTCGACGAGGCCGACCGCATGCTCGACATGGGCTTCTTCGAAGACATCGTCAAGGTCGCCAGCCAGTGCCCGAAGGAGCGGCAGACGCTGCTGTTCTCGGCCACCTATCCCGAAGGCATCGCAAGGCTGAGTGCGCAGTTCATGAAGAACCCGCAGCAGATCACGGTGCAGGTGCAGCATGAGGAAGGCAAGATCCGCCAGCGCTGGTACGAGGTGAAAAACAGCGAACGGCTGCACGCGGTGAGCCTGCTGCTGAACCATTTCCGTCCGCTCAGCACGCTCGCCTTCTGCAACACCAAGCAGCAGTGCCGCGACCTGGTCCAGGTGCTGCAGGCGCAGGGCTTCAGTGCGCTGGCGCTGTTCGGCGAACTGGAGCAGCGCGAGCGCGACCAGGTGCTGGTGCAGTTCTCGAACCGCAGCTGCTCAGTGCTGGTCGCCACCGACGTGGCCGCGCGCGGACTCGACATCGCGCAGCTCGAAGCCGTGATCAACGTCGACGTGACGCCCGATGCGGAGATCCACATCCACCGCATCGGCCGCACCGGCCGGGGCGATGCGGAAGGCCTCGCCCTCAACCTCGCCAGCATGGACGAGATGGGCAGCGTCGGAAAAATCGAGCAGTTGCAGGGCCGCGAATCCGAATGGCATCCGCTGGCCGAACTGACAGCCGGCGCAGCGCACGCGCAGGGCCCGCTGCAGCCGCCGATGGCGACCCTGCAGATCGTCGGCGGCCGCAAGGAAAAGATCCGCGCAGGCGACGTGCTGGGCGCGCTGACCGGCGACGCCGGCTTTTCCAAGGAACAAGTCGGCAAGATCAACGTCAACGAATTCTCGACCTACGTGGCGGTCGACCGGCGCATCGCGCGCGAGGCCGTGCACAAGCTTTCCACCGGCCGCGTCAAGGGCAAGTCCGTCAAGGTACGGCTGCTCGACGATGTGGCCTAATTACGCCCTTCGAATACTTTCCAACCGAGCTTCCCATGCCCAAGAAAATCCGCACCGAGGCAGACCGCATTGCCACCCCCAAGCCCGTTCCGATGGCCGGCTACAACGTGCCCAAATCGGGCGGCGGCCAGAAGGTCAGCCTCGAGCGCGGCAGCGCGACCCGCAGCAAGAAGAATCCGGGCAAGCGGCCCAAGAAGGGCGGCTGAAGCAAGCGCACGGTGCCCGCCTGCAGAACGCGCCTCCGGGCGCGTTTTTCATTGGCCGCCTCATGTCCGACGACTACCAGATCGATATTCCGCCTTCGTTCTTTGCGCTCTACACCGACCGCAGGCAACGCCTGAGCGAGCCGATCGCCTTCGTGCGCGCGCGCTACGAGGTGTGCGAGGACCTTGCCAGCCATCTGGTCGGGCATGCGCAGATCCTGAACCATGTCGAGGTGCCGTCGGAGGCCGACATTCTTTCGCGCATCCAGGCCGGCCTGGACTCGCCCGACTCGGGCGTTTCGGCGGCGGAAGCGCAGTGGACGGTGCGCCGGCTCGCAGAGCTCCTTGGCTGGGCATACGATGACGTTCATCCAGCCCGCTGAAGGACCCGCCCATGAGCAACGAGTTGCGCAAGAAACTGCATGAGCTGCAGGAACTGACGAACAATGCGCCCGACCCGCAGACGCGCGCCATCATCGAGGCGCTGCGGCTCCAGACCGCGATCCTCAACGAGCGGTTGTTCGCCATCGAGCTGCAGTTGAGCGAACACAACAAGCGTCCCGGCGCCCCGCGGCCGGAGCCCTGAGCATTGCAGCTCGCTCAAGTGCTGGCAGGGTCGACCGCCAGCGCCGTGGCGGCCACCACCGCCAGCAGCGTGTCGCCGAAGCCGCCGCGCGCCCGTGCGTTGGTGCGCGCGCTGGTCGTCACGCGCGGCGCGGCACTGAAGGCGATGCGTGCGCCCGATGTCTGCAGCGCAGCGACGAGCGCGACGTCTTCACTGCAGGCCAGCGGCGCGAAGCCCCCGACCCGGCGGTAGGCCGCGGCGCAAACGCCGAGGTTGGCCCCATGCACATGGCGATGGCCGTCGGCGTCTGTATAGGTGCGCGCGAAGTGCTCGCGCAGGAATTCGCCGTAGCGTCCGTGCGCGCTCCAGTCGTCGACGCCGATAGAGCCGCATACCACGTCGGCGTTCTGGGCGAGCTGCTTGACCAGCCAGTCGGGCGACACCAGCGTGTCGGCGTCGGTAAAGGCCAGCCAGCGCGCGCCGGCTTCGACCAGCACATCGGCGCCGGCCGCGCGTGCAACGCCGACATTGCGCGCCTCGATCGACAGGATTCGAGCGCCGTGCCGTGCCGCGATGGCGCCGGTCGCGTCACTGCAGCTGTCCAGCACAACCATCACCACCACCTCTTCGCTCTCCAGCGCCGGATGGATCGCTGCGCGCATCGCTGCCACCAGCGCGGGGCCGATGTGCTCGGCCTCGTCGTGCGCGGGAATGACGATGCCGATCAACGGACCCCCTCACGCGCGGCGACCGACCGGGCGTCGCGCGACCAGACTTGCAGCAGGAAGTCGTCTTCCTCGTGGCGCACGACACGCGCGAGCCCGATGCCGACCAGCGCGGCATGCACGTCGCGCGTCGGCATCACGCGTTGCGCAAAATCCGGCAGCCAGTCGCAGGCGACGAGCGTGCCGTCCGCGCCCAGCGAACGGGCGCAGCCGCTCGCGACTTCGCGCATCGCGGTTGCGTCGAGGAAGTAGCCGAGTTCGCTCAGCACGACGAGATCGAAGGCGCCGGCGTCGCCCGGCCAGTCGCCGGGCAGCGCGTGCTGCTCGATGCGGACGTTGTGCAGCCCGCGGTTGCGTTCCCGCGCGATCGCCACGGCACGCTGCGACGCGTCGCTTGCGAGCACCTCGTCGCAGCGTGCGGCCAGGCCGATCGTGAGTTCGCCGGCCCCGCACCCCGGCTCGTAGGCGCGCCGGTAGCGCCGCGCCGGGAGTGCGGCCAGCAGCACGGCGCGCTTGCGCTCTTCGTACCAACGGGTGCGCAGCCCGTAGGGATCGTCGCTCGCGCCGTACATGGCGTCGAAGTAGCCGTCGCGTTCCTGGGTCATGTGAAGAGCACCTCGTAGGGCCGTCCCGCGCGCGCCACGGTGCTCGCGCGCAGGATCGGTCCGGCGCCGGTCGAGGGGTCGGGATGCAGCTGGCTGGCGTAGGCCTGGACTGCGCTGCGCTTGCGGCTCGCCGCATCGCAGTCCAGCGGGAGCCGTACGGCGCGGTGCCACGGCAGCCGCGCATCGCCGGGCGCCGCCCAGTGCCACGCCCACACGGGCACCTCGACCAGCCGCGCGCCGATGCGCGTCGCCGCGAATGCGCAGGCATGGCCGGTCGCCTCATGGTCCGGATGGCCGTCCTGGCGCCAGGTGGTGAACACCACGTCGGACCTATCGAGCAAGCCGAGCAGACGGTCGGCGAGCTCGGCTTGCACGCGCTGCAGGCCGCCGTCTGGCAGTCCCAGCCGCCGCGGCTCGTGCGCGATGCCGAGGCGGCGCAACGCCGTGCGGCTTTCGCGCGGCCGCTCGCGCACGAGGCGTTCCACCGGCCATTCGCTGGAACCGCGGTGGCTCGCCGTGCCGTCGGTGACGGCGATCAGCTGCACCGGCGTCGCGGTCCGCGCCAGCTGCGCCAGCAACCCGCCGACCGACAGCACCTCGTCGTCCGGATGCGGCGCGACCACCACGGCGCGGGCGCCCGGCGGCACCAGCGCTGAGGCCGCGAGGATCGGCAGGCGTGCGAGGCCCGGCCAGCCGGCCCAGTCGGATTCGGTGGTGCCTTCGCCCTCGATGGTCGGGTGCGGGCGCGCGGCGTTCACAACATCCACGGTGCGTCCTCCGCATCGAGAACCCACTGCCCGAGCGCCGCCAGGTCCCGCTCCGCATGGCTCTGCCGCAGGAACACCGGCAGGTCGGCCATGGCGCGGGCGAAGCGCGCATCGCGGCACAGCGGGCCCGCACCCAGCGCGCGACCGGCGTGCGCCATCACGTCGTTCGCACACTGCTCGACCACCAGGCGCGAGCGCAACGCGAGGCTGCGCGCGTCGCCCTGCGGATGCCCGTCGATCCAGGCGGCGGATTCGCGCAGCAGCGATGCCGCGCCCGCGAGCGCGGTGTCGATCGCGCCCAGATGGGCAAGCCGATGGGCGTCCGGCGCCGGGCCTGCGGCATCGCGTGCCATGCGCGCGATGCCGAGCGCGCCGCCGAACCAGCAGGCGGCAATGCCGGCACCGCCCTGCCAGAAGCCGGGCCGCCGCACATAGTCGCCCGGGTTGCCGATCCGGATCGCCTCGGCACGGTCGAAGCGGACATCGACGCTGCCACTCGCCGCCATGCCGACGGCATGCCATCCCTCGCCGGTCACGGTAACGCCGGGCTGGTCCAGCGCGACCGCGGCGAGGCAGGGCTTGCCCGCGGCGTTCCAGCAGCTCACGACGGCGTGGCTCAGTTCGGCCGCGCCCGAGCACCAGGCCTTTGTGCCATCGAGCCGCACGGTCGGCGCCGCCGCGTCCGCGCCCGAGGATTCCATCGAGAGTCGGGCGCTCGGCGGCTCGGCGCACCAGGTGCCCCAGCGCGATCCGGCCGGCGCACCGGGCGCGTCGAGTTCGGCAAGGATGGCGAGCGCATCGGTGTGGCCCTCGAACAACTTGACCAGCGAGAGGTCGTGTGCCGCCACTTCGGCAAGCAGCTGCCAGCGCAACAAGGTGGCGCCGGCGCCGGGCAGCGGCAGCCGGTCGATGCCGGCGGCCACCAGATCCGAGAGCGCGACGTCGCTGCCCAGCCGGCGACGAAGCTGCGTCAACAGGGTGTTGTCGTACGGAGGGGATTGCATGGGCGGCAAACGTAACGCGGCCGTGGCTTCCGTGCCGTCAGCCGAGTCAGGCGCGCGCTGTAGGTTGGCTGGCGAGCGAACGATGTCTCAACCTACAGGCTTTCTGGTCGCCATTGCACAAAGTGGCGTGTTGGGCACTCCAAGGAGCTTGCATGAGCACGACGAAGACGAAGACCAAGGCCGAGACTGGGACCGAGACCTCGAGCGAACCGTTTCCTTTTCCCACTGCACAGAACCATCCGCCGGCCGATCCGGCGCAGTACAAGACCGTGAACGAGGAGCCGACCGAATCGGCGCTGGACCACGGCGTCGAAGAATCCTTCCCGGCCAGCGACCCGGTTTCGGTGACCGTGAGCAACGTGGTCCCGCCGAAGAAGAAGCCGGACTGAGGCGGCGGCGTCGCCTTGCAAATGGACTGGCTCGATGCGCTTCAATGGCCGGCGATGGTGTGCACCATCTGTGCGGCGTGGTTCGTTTCCTCCGACTCCGAACGCCGTCGAAAGATCGGGTTCTGGGTGTACCTGCTCAGCAATGCCGCCTGGGTGTCATGGGGCCTGTACACGCAGGCCTATGCGCTGATCACGCTTCAGTTCGCGCTGGCCGCGATGAACATTCGCGGCGCGCGAAAGGCGTCAAAGAAGGCCTGAGCCGACCGGTGCCGCTTCGCCGCCGAACGACGTTTCCAGCCGCCACCAGGCGGGCAGCAGCCTGCGGATTTCAAGCCGTGCGAAGCGGTCGTCCAGCAGGTACAGCACGCCCGCATCGTCCTCGGTGCGAATGACCCGCCCGGCCGCCTGCACCACCTTCTGCAGCCCCGGGTAGACATAGGTGTAGGCATAGCCGTCGCCGAACAGCGCCTGCATCCGCTCGCGCATGACCTCGTTCTGCGCGTCGTGCTGCGGCAGGCCGAGGCTGGCCACGAAGGCGCCGACCAACCGGTCGCCCGGCAGGTCGATGCCCTCGCCGAACGCACCGCCCAGGACGGCGAACCCGACGCCGCGTCCGCCGGCCGCGAAGCGAGCCACGAACGCCTCGCGCTCGGGCTCGCGCATGCCGCGCGACTGCACCCAGCACGGCATGCCGGGATGACGCCGCGCAAAGGCCTCCGAGGCGCTGCGCACATAGTCGAAGCTGCTGAAGAAGGCGAGGTAATTGCCGGGCCGCCGCCGGTACTGCGCCGCGATGATGTCGACCAGCCTTGCCAGGGAGCCGTCGCGGTCGCGAAAGCGCGTCGACACGTCCATCGCGATGCGCACCGTCAGCTGCTCGCTGCGAAACGGCGAGCCGACCTCCAGCGTGGCGGTGTCGGCCGGCAAGCCCAGCGTGTCGCGGTAGAACGAAAAAGGCGCGAGCGTGCCGGAGAAGCAGGTGGCGGACACGCCGGCGGCGAAACGGCCCTTGAGAAAAGGCGCCGGCACCAGGTTGCGGATGGCCAGCGCCAACGCACCGCCGTCGCCCGAGCTGCACTCGAACACCGAATGCTCGCCAAAGGATTCGGCCAGCCGCGCGAAGTGCAGCAACTCGAAGAACTGCTGCTGCAAAGCGCCCTGCGCATCCTGCGGCTGGGCGGTGAAATGCTCGCCGATCGCAGCCACCGCATCCTGCAGCGCGCGGCCAAACCTCAGCGGAATCGCATCGAGCGCGCGGTACGCCGCGTCGCCCTCCTGCGTCATCTGCTGTTGCTGCAGCAGCAGCCGCCACTCGCGCTGCAGGCCGCCGAGCATGCGCCTGACGGCCGGTGGCGCGATGCGGCGCACGCCGTCGAGCGCGGCGTCGTCGAGCCGGGCGGTGTACATGCCGCGGGCGCGGTCGAGCAGGTTGTGCGCTTCGTCGACGAGCACCGCGACGCGCCATTCATCGTCCCGCGTCAGCGCGAAAAGGAATGCGCTGGCATCGAAGTAGTAGTTGTAGTCGGCCACGATCACATCGCTCCAGCGCACCATTTCCTGCGCCAGGAAATACGGGCAGACCTGGTGAGCGAGCGCCAGGCGGCGGAGTTCGGCCCGGTCGAGCCAGCCTGTCTCGACGGCCTGCGCGCGGGCCGCGGGCAGACGGTCGTAGAAGCCGCGCGCCAGCGGGCAGGCATCGCCGTGACAGGCCTGGCCCGGGTGCTCGCAGACCTTTTCGCGCGCGGCGAGTTCGACCACGCGCAGCGGTGCGCCGCCGCGCGTGAGCAGGCGCAGGCTCGACAGGGCCACCGCGCGACCGGGGGTCTTGGCGGTCAGGAAGAAGACCTTGTCGAGCTGCTGCGTCTTCCAGGCTCGCAGCAGCGGGAACAGGGTGGCCACGGTCTTGCCGATGCCGGTGGGCGCCTGGGCCAGCAGGCAGCGCTTCGATGCCGCCGAGCGATACACCGCCGCTGCCAGTTCGCGCTGGCCGGGGCGAAAGCCGGCGTGCGGAAACGCCAGCCCGGTCGATGCCGCGTCGCGGCCGGCGCGGTGGGCCGCCTCCTGCCCGGCCCACGCGAGGAAGCGGCCGCAGAGCGCCTCGAAATGCCGGCGCAGTGCATCGAACGTCCAGGTTTCGACGAGCACCGCCTCCTTGTCGAGGTCGAGGTCGAGATACACGAGCGCAACGTCGACGGCCGCGAGGCCGCGCTGTTCGCACAGCATCCATCCATAGATGCGCGCCTGCGCCCAGTGCAGCGCGCGGTGGTTGGCCTTGATGGCATCGAAGTCGCCGCGAAAGGTCTTGATCTCTTCGAGCACGTTGCGCGCGGGGTCGAAGCCGTCGGCGCGGCCGCGCACCTGCAGCCGGCCGAAGCGCGAGGACAGCGCGACTTCGCTCTGGTAGCCGGCAGCGCGCCGCCCCTGCACCAGGCGGTGCCCGGCAATGCCCTCCTGGGCGCTCGGCGCCGGAACGAAGCGCAGGTCCAGATCGCCGGCCTTGGCGCCGAAGGCACACAGCGACTTGACGGAGACGGCGAGGTCCGGCGCTTCGGTCGTGTCGGGCGTTGAGGAGGGGGCGGCGTCGTGGGGCATGCGATGCAAGGGTCTGGATGAATATACAGCTCCGCTGCCGCGTCCTACAGTGCCCAACGCGCGCAGCGGACATGAAGGCAGAGTCCGGCGAGCAACGCTCTGGCACACACGGAGAAAGCAAGCCATGACCGCCGAAAGTGAAGCAGGCCCGAACAAGGCGGTGGCGGATTGCCTGATGCGCCACTCGCTGGTGGTGGAGACGGCCGAATCGTGCACCGGGGGCCTGATCGCGTCGCATCCGGCCGCCATGCCCGGCGCGGGAAAGGTGTCGGACCCGGGCGTCGCGCCGGGCACCCAGAGCTTCGCCTGGGCGTTCCGCAGCGGCTGCTGCACGCAAACCTTCACCGAAACAACGGTGTTCGAGCGCAGCCGCAACGAGATTAGCGAGGCCGGTGCCGATTACGCGCTGCAGGGCGCCGCGCACTGTCACCCGCGTTTTCAATCATGAGCAACAGCCTGCCCACACAGGAAGAGGTGGTCCGCGCGCTCGGGGTCGTGGACACGTTCGACGTCGACTTCGAGCTCGAGCGGCGGGTGCAGTTTCTCGCCGACTACCTGCGCACTGCTTCGCGCCGCGCCTACGTGCTGGGCATCAGCGGCGGCATCGATTCGATGGTGGCGGGTGCGCTCGCGCAGCGTGCGGTTTCTCGGTTGCGCACCCAGGGCTACGCGTGCCGCTTCATCGCCATGCGCCTGCCCCATGGCCAGCAGAAAGACGAGGCGGACGCCGCCCGGTGCCTGGACGTCATCGCGCCCGACGAGCGGGTGGCCGTCGACATCCGGCCCGCGGTGGCTGCGATGCATCGCAGCCTGCGTGCCGCGGGCATCGACCTGGGCGACGAAGCCAAGGCCGACTTTCTGGTCGGCAACATCAAGGCACGCGCGCGCATGGTTGCCCAGTACGCAGCGGCCGGCGCGGCCGACGGCCTGGTGATCGGCACCGACCATGCGGCCGAAGCGCTGATGGGCTTCTTCACCAAGCACGGCGACGGCGCTGCCGACCTGCTGCCGCTGGCCGGGCTCTCGAAGCGGCGCGTGCGTGCCATCGGCTTCGCGGTCGGCGCGCCGGAAGATCTGGTGCACAAGGTGCCGACCGCCGACCTCGAAAGCCTGCGTCCGCAGAAGCCCGACGAAGAAGCCTTCGGCGTGAGCTACGAAGAGATCGACGACTTCCTCGAAGGCCTGTCGATCCGTCCCGAGGCGCAGCAGATCATCCTGCGCGCCTATGCCGCCAGCGCTCACAAGCGAGCCCCGGCGGCGGTGCCTCCCGCCGCACGCGCGAGGTAGCGCCCGGTCGGGCTTTCGGCGGTGAGCGCGATGTCGTGCGGCGTGCCGGCCGCGACGATGCGGCCGCCCTTTTCGCCGGCGCCCGGGCCCATGTCGATGATCCAGTCGCTGGCGGCGAGCACGCGCAGCTCGTGCTCGACGACGATCACCGTGTTGCCCGCATCGACCAGTCCCTCGAGTTGCGCCATCAGCTTGTCGACGTCGGCCGGATGCAGGCCGGTGGTCGGCTCGTCCAGCACATAGAGCGAGTTGCCGCGCTGCGCGCGCTGCAGTTCGGTCGCCAGCTTGATGCGCTGGGCTTCGCCGCCGGAAAGCTCGGTGGCGGGCTGCCCGAGGCGCAGGTAGCCGAGGCCGATGGCCGCCAGCAGGCCGAGCGGCCGCTGCACCGCCGGCTCGCCGGCGAAGAAGGCGCAGGCTTCGTCGACCGTCATGCCGAGCACCTCGGCGATGTTCCTGCCCTGCCAGGTGATCTTGAGCGTCTGTTCGTTGTAGCGCGCGCCGTGGCAAGTCGGGCAGGGGGCGTACACGCTCGGCATGAAGAGCAGTTCGACGCTCACGAAGCCTTCGCCCTCGCAGGTTGCGCAGCGTCCCTTGGCGACGTTGAAGGAAAAGCGCCCGGCGTCGTAGCGGTGCGCCCGCGCTGCCTTGGTGGCGGCGAACAGCTTGCGCACGCCGTCGAAGAGCCCGGTGTAGGTGGCAAGGTTGGAGCGCGGCGTGCGCCCGATCGGCTTCTGGTCCACCCGCACCAGCCGGCCGATGGCCTCCATCCCGCCGGCGATGCGGCCGGCGGTGGCGCCGAAAGCCATCGTTTCGAGCGCGTCGCCTTCGTCCTCGGGCGGTGGCGGCTCGTGCCCCAGATGGTCCGCCACCAGTTCGACCAGCGCCTGGGTCACCAGGCTCGACTTGCCCGAACCCGACACGCCGCTGACGGCGGCGAAGACGCCGAGGGGAAAGGCCGCATCCACCCGGTGCAGGTTGTTGCGCGTGATGCCTTCGAGCCGCAGCCAGCCGCGCGGCGTGCGTGGCGCCCTGGTGCGCGGCGCCGGCTCGCCGAACAGATAACGGGCGGTGCGCGACGCCTCGACCGCGCGCAGGCCTTCGGGCGGGCCGCTGTAGAGCACATGGCCGCCGTGCTCGCCGGCGTCCGGGCCGACGTCGACGATCCAGTCCGCATGGCGCATGACATCGAGGTCGTGCTCGACCACGAAGACCGAATTGCCCGAGCGCTTGAGACGGTCGAGCGCCACCAGCAGCGCCTCGCCGTCGGCCGGATGCAGCCCCGCCGAGGGCTCGTCGAGCACGTACACCACGCCGAACAGGTTGGAGCGGATCTGCGTCGCCAGCCGCAGCCGCTGCAGTTCGCCGGGCGACAGCGTCGGCGTGCTGCGGTCGAGCGACAGGTAGCCGAGCCCCAGCGCCTGCAGGGTGTGCACACGATCGAGCACGTCGTGCGCGATGCGCTGCGCCGCGATGCGCTTTTCTTCCGAGAGATTGGGCGTGCGGCGCACGTCGGGCGCGGCCTCGTGGGAGGCGCCGCCGCCCGCCACGCGGCGCTCGGTGTCCCTGCGTGCGGCGGCGCGGCTGAAGCTCGCCTGGCCCTGCTGCTGCACCAGCAGCCCGTCGGCCGCCGGCTGCAGCACGCGGGCCAGCGCGTCGAGCGGCATCTGCGAAATCTCGCCGATGTCGTGGCCGGCGAACTTGACCGCCAGCGCCTCGCGCTTGAGCCGCTTGCCGCCGCACGCCGGGCAGATGCTGCCCACCATGAAGCGCGACACGCGCTTCTTCATCAGCGCGCTCTGCGTGGTGGCGAAGGTGTGCAGCACGTACTTGCGCGCGCCGGTAAAGGTGCCCTGGTAGCTCGGCTCCGTCTTGCTGCGCAGCGCGGCGCGGGTCTCGGCCGGCGTGAAGCCGGCGTACACCGGCACGGTGGGCTGCTCGTCGGTGAAGAGAACCCAGTCGCGCACCTTCTTCGGCAGCTTGCGCCAGGGCGTGTCGACGTCATGGCCGAGCGTTACCAGGATGTCGCGCAGGTTCTGGCCGTGCCAGCCCGGCGGCCAGGCGGCGATGGCGCGCTCGCGAATCGTCAGCGAGTCGTCGGGCACCATCGATTTCTCGGTCACTTCGTAGACGCGGCCGAGGCCGTGGCAGGTGGGGCAGGCGCCCTGCGCCGTGTTGGGCGAAAAGTCCTCGGCATAGAGCATCGGCTGGCGCGGCGGATAGCTGCCGGCGCGCGAGTACAGCATGCGCAGCAGGTTCGCGAGCGTGGTCACGCTGCCCACGGACGAGCGCGTGCTCGGTGTGCCGCGCTGCTGCTGCAAGGCAACGGCGGGCGGCAACCCGTCGATCGAATCCACGTCGGGCACGCCGACCTGATCGATCAGCCGCCGCGCATATGGCGCCACCGATTCGAAGTACCGTCGCTGCGCCTCGGCATAGAGGGTGCCGAAGGCGAGCGATGACTTGCCCGAGCCCGAGACCCCGCTGAAGACCACCAGCGCGTCGCGCGGGATGTCGACATCCACGTTCTGGAGGTTGTGTTCGCGCGCGCCGCGCACGCTGACGAAGTGGGGCCGCGGGTCGGATTTCATGCCCTCTCACCTTGGTGCGCGAACCTTCGCGCCGGTGATAGGTGCATGTCGCGGCACGGTGTGGGATTTCGTCGAATCTGCGCGGCTGACGCGGCCTTGGACGACAAGGCGGCCGCCGGGGGCTGACTACGGTGGGTGCGATCCATCCAGCAGGAGCAGCCATGCCTTTGTCGAACGACGCCACACCCGACACCAACGATCTCACCGAGCAGCACCGCAAGGTGCAGCGCGAGCAGGACGCCAAGGACCGCGCCGCGGCCAGGGAGTCCGACAGCGAAGACACGCCGATGCAGGCCGGCCACCGGCCCGAGCCCGAGAACCCGATGCCGGCGCAGCACCTGGACAAGCCCGGCCTCGAGGCCGACATGGACCTGCAACCGCGCTTCAAGGCATCGGGCTATCTGGGCAGCGGCAAGCTCGACGGCATGGTGGCGCTCGTGACCGGTGGCGACTCCGGCATCGGCCGGGCCGTGGCGCTGCTCTATGCGCGGGAAGGTGCGGACGTAGCGATCGTCTACCTGACCGACGAGCAGGTCGACGCCGACGAGACCCGGCGCTGCGTTGAGGCGGAAGGCAAGCGCTGCGTGCTGATCCCGGGCGACGTGCGCGACCCGGCGTTCTGCAACCGGGCGGTGAAGGAGACGGTCGAAGCCTTCGGCAAGCTCGACATCCTGGTCAACAACGCGGCGTTCCAGCTGCATGCGGCATCGATCGAGGACATCACCGACGAGCGGCTCGAACTCACGCTGCGCACCAACGTGTTCGGCTATTTCCAGATGGCGCGCGCGGCGGTGCCGCATCTGCCGAAGGGCGGCTCGATCATCAACACCGGCTCGGTCACCGGACTTGAAGGGAGCGGCGAACTGCTCGACTACTCGACCACCAAGGGCGCCATCCATGCGTTCACCAAGTCGCTGGCCAGCAACCTGTTGAGCAAGGGGATTCGCGTCAATGCGGTGGCGCCGGGGCCGGTGTGGACGCCGCTCAACCCGGCCGATCGGTCGGCAGAAGACGTGAAGGATTTCGGCACGAAGACCGACATGAAGCGCCCGGCCCAGCCGGAGGAACTGTCGCCTGCCTACGTGTTCCTTGCCGCGCCTTGCTGCGCCAGCTACATCACCGGCATCGTGCTGCCGATCACGGGGAGCGTCGGCGCCGTTTGACGCTGCGGCGCTGCCGGCGCTCCCAGCGGCCGACCACCGCGCTGATCAGGGTCACGACGAACAGCGTCGCCGCCTTGCCGGCCAGCGCGCGAGCGGCACGTTCCATGCGGCGGTCGACCTCGCGTTGCGCGGTGGCGGCGCGGTCCAGCTCGGTGACTGCGGCAGGGTCCACGGCCGCGGCTGCGGGCAGCTGCATGTCGCCAAGCTTGTCGGTGCCGGCCGCGGCATGCGCGGCGCTGACCTTGGTCGCCGCCAGCGCCTTCGTGCCGGCCACCGAACCGTGCTCGTCGGCATAGACCTTGGTGAACTCCGCGCCGAGCAGGAAGATCTGCGCCGCGTAATAGACCCAGGCCACCAGCACCACCAGCGAGCCCGCCGCAGCGAACGACTCGTTCACGCCGCTCTTGCCGAGATACAGCCCGATCAGGAACTTGCCGATCTCGAACAGCACTGCGGTGACGAACGCACCGACCCACACGTCGCGCCACGTGATGTCCGCAGTCGGCATGAACTTGAAGATCATCCCGAACAGCAGCGTGAGGACGCCCAGCGAGATGATGATGCTGAGTGCATGCAGCAGGACTTCCGAGCCGGGCATCAGCCCGCCGAACCAGCTGCCGAATGCAGCCAGCCCCGCGCTCAGCATCAGCGACACGATCAGCAGGAACGCCAGCCCGAGGATGAGCCCGAACGACAGCACGCGCGCGCGCAGCACCGCCCACACGCCCGACGGCTTTTCTTTCTCGGGCACGTGCCAGATACGGTCGAGCGAGCTTTGCAGCTCGGCGAAGACGGTGGTGGCGCCGATCAGCAGCACGACGACGCTGATCAGGCCGGCGATCAGGCCCTTGTCGGGCTCGCTCGCGCTGACCAGCATCGCCTCTACCGCGCTGGCGCCCTCCTGGCCGACCATGCCCGAGATCTGCGTGACGATCTGGCCCTGCGCCGCCTCGCGGCCGAACAGCGCGCCGGCAATGGCGATCACGATCACCAGCAGCGGCGCCAGCGAGAAGATCGTGTAGTACGAAATGGCCGCGCCCATGCTCGGCGCGTAGTCGTCGACCCAGGCCGAAACGGCCTTTCGGGACAGGTCGAAAAGTTGCTTGGGTTTCATCGTTGCGCAGTCAGGAAAGTGAGTACCCAATGTTGCGCGCGCTCCCATCGGCACCGTGCGCAAAGCTTGCGAGTTGGAGTAGGAGTGCGGCGCACCAAAGTGCGCGCCCGCTCAACCACCGGCCGCGAGGAACGACAGCACGTCGCTGGTGAGCCGCTCCTTGTGCGAGGCGAACACGCCATGCGGCGCGCCGTCGTATTCGATCAACGTGGCGCCGGGAATGCCCTTCGCGGCGGCGCGGCCCGTGGCATCGATCGGCACCGTCTTGTCGTCAGTGCCGTGAATGACCAGCGTCGGAACCTTGAAAGAGGCGAGGTCGCCGCGGAAGTCGGTCGTCGCGAACGCTTTCGCGGCCGCGAGCGTCGGGCGCAGGCCGGCCTGGAATGTCATCTGCCGCGACCAGTCGATCACCTCGGAACTGACGGCGTGCGAAACCAGCGAGACGCCGTAGAAATCCTTGAAGAAGCCGGCGAAGAACTTGGCCCGGTCGTCCTTCATGCCAAGGGTCATCTTGTCGAACACCGCCGGGTCGACGCCGTTCGGGTTGTCCGCCGTCTTGAGCATGTACGGCACCACGGACGAAATCAGCACCGCCTGCGTCACGCCCTTGCCGCCGTGCCGCGACATGTAGCGCGCCACCTCGCCGCCGCCCATCGAGAAGCCGACCAGCGCCGCGCCCTGCGCCTGTGTTTGCTCCATCACGGCGGCCAGATCGTCGGCGAAGGTGTCGTAGTCGTAGCCTTCCGACGGCTGGTCGGAGCGCCCGAAGCCGCGGCGGTCGTAAGCGATGGCGCGCATGCCTGCATCGGCCAGCGCCTGCGACAGGTCGTCGAAGCTGTCGGACGAAAGCGGCCAGCCGTGGATCAGGACGACCGGACGGCCCTTGCCCCAGTCCTTGTAGTAAAGCTGTGTGCCGTCCTTGGTGGTGATGAAAGCCATGGGTGCCCTTCGGTGCAGTGGATGTGAGTCGCTCACTCTGCAGTGGCCGGCGGAGCGCCAGCGGAAGCAAGGCGACCGTCTGCGTGTCGGTGCGGTCTTACCGTTGAGGCTCGCCCACGCGCGTGCGCGAAAATCCGCCTCCTTCGCCCAGCCCTCAACAAAACCGATACATGAACATCCAAAAAGACTCCGTCGTCACCCTGCGCTACAAGCTGGCCGACCTTTCCACCAACAAGCTCATCGAAGAAAGCAGCGACCCGATGGTCTATCTGCATGGCGGGTACGACAACACCTTCCCCAAGGTCGAGGCAGCGCTCGAAGGCAAGGAGGCCGGCTTTCGCGCCACGCTCGACCTGCAGCCCGAAGATGCCTTCGGCCCGCGCGACGAATCGCTGGTGCGGACCATCCCCAAAACCGAGTTTCCGCCCGGCGTGAAGGTGGGCGGCCAGCTGGAGAGCCGCAACGACCAGGGCGAGCCGCAGGTCTACACCGTGATGAAGATCAAGGGCCCGCAGGTGATGCTCGACGGCAACCACCCGCTCGCGGGCAAGGCGCTCAAATTCAGCGTGACAGTGCTCGACGTGCGTGCGGCAACCGAGGAAGAGATTGCGCATCGGCATGTGCATGGGGAGCATGGGCACCATCACTGAAGGGCTTCCATCGTTGCGCGTGCGAGACCTCAGCGTTCCACCGGCCGGACTTTTCGAAGCGGCAGGCGCCCCCATGTTCGACGCATGACCACGCCCACCACCCCCATCCTCCAGGTCAACCCCCTCGGTTTCCCCTGGGCAACGATCGACCCGTTCCTGTTCTGCGTCTACCACGACGACGCCTATCCGAAGGCCAATGCGCAGATGGGGCCCGATGCCCCGCTGGCCGGGCGCGACCTGGGGCAGGACTTCAGCCGCAAGGACGGCTGGAGCATGTACCACGGCACGACGGTGCCGGGCTTTCCGGGGCATCCGCATCGCGGTTTCGAGACGGTGACGATCGTGCGCAAGGGGCTGATCGACCATTCCGATTCGCTGGGCGCCACGGCACGCTTCGGCGGCGGCGACGTGCAGTGGCTCACGGCCGGCAAGGGCATCGTGCACTCCGAGATGTTCCCGCTGCTGGATGCGGCGGCGCCGAATCCGCTGGAGCTGTTCCAGATCTGGCTCAACCTTCCGGCGCGCAGCAAGATGGCCGAGCCGCACTTCACGATGTTCTGGTCTGAAGACATCCCGCACTTCACCGCGATCGATGGCGAAGGTCGCACCACAAAGGTCTCGAACATCGCCGGGCGGATTGCACCGGCGGATGGCTTGCCGCAAGCGGGCGTTGCGCTGCCGCCGCCGCCCGATTCGTGGGCAACGCAGCCAGACGCGGACCTTGCGATCTGGACCTTGAAGATGGCGCCCGGCGCGCACTGGACGCTGCCCGCCGCGACGGGCGCAGGCACGCGGCGCAGCCTCTATTTCTTCAAGGGAAGCTCGGTCGACGTGGCCGGGCGGAAGGTCGAAGGCCATGCCGCCATCGAGCTGCGTGCCGATGCCGCGGTGGAACTGGTGAACGGCGGCGAGACGAGCGAGTTGCTGGTGCTGCAGGGTCGCCCGATCGGCGAGCCGGTGGTGCAGCAAGGCCCGTTCGTGATGAACACGCAGGCCGAGATCGCGCAAACGTTGGCCGATTACCGGCGCACGCAATTCGGCGGTTGGCCGTGGCCCGACCACGCACCGGTACACGGGCGCGACCCGGCGCGCTTTGCCCGGCATCCGGGAGGGCAGGAAGACAAGCCGGCACCAGCGGCCGGCGCAACTGCGCAGCGCTGAGACCTCGGATCAGTACGCGCTGCGGCTGTTCGCCTTCGGCATCAAGAAACCTGCGGCGTTGTCGTCGGCATCCGGAACTGCGGCGACACAGAGGTCGGCGTCCGCAAGGCCGGTGGACCGCCTCTCGGCTTCGGTCAGACCCGATGCGGAACGCGGCGCGATGGTCGGGTCGGCATCGGGTGGGGGCATGGCGATGGGCATGGGTGCAACTCCTTAATTGCCACCAAGCTACAACGCGCCTGCGTCGCGCGCCTGTAGGAAAGCTGCCCTCGCGGCGGCGTCCGGGCTTCCCGCCTGCTTGTCGGGTTTCGGGAAAATTTCGAAACCTTCGCTTAAAGCGGGCGCGCCGCCAGCTGGTTCATCAGCCCGACGTAGCGCGCGAGCGGCGGCGTGGGCTTGTGCGGTTGCTTGGCGTCGTCGTCGTAGCGCCGCAGGCGAATCGCCTCGGCAGCGAAGGGCTGCGCGCTGAAGCGCTCGGCTTCTTCGGGCGTGCACGCGCCGCCCTGCAGTTCGAGGCTGCGCTTCGATGCCGGCGACAGGCCGTGCCAGTAGCCCGGCTCGGTGGCGCACAGGAAGCGCTTGGCGTCGACATGCATGCGGATCGGCTCCAGCACCGCCGGTGCGAACAGGCTGCGCAGAAACGGGAGCGCGATGTACTGATGCAGGTCGTCGCGCTGCAGCTGCTGTCCGGCATCGGCGCCAGCAGGGTGCTCGGCCGCCAGCAGGTGTCCGAGGTCGTGCAGCAGCGCCGCCGTCACGGTTCCGGCGCTTTCGCCGGCCTGCTCGGCGAGCTGCGCGCACTGCAGCGCATGGTCGAGCTGGCTCACCGCTTCGCGGCCGTACTGGCGTTCGCCTTTTGTGCTCAGCAGGCGCGCGATCTCTTCGACATTCAAGGCCATGACCTTCCTGGTTGCTCCATCGCGCTTCGGGAATCGCCGCGCCGCATGAAACCGGCACGGCCGAATGCAGGGGATACCTCGGAACCGGCTTCGCCTGGCCGCTGGTATCGCGCCCTCGAGGGGGAGGCGCCGAAGGCGCTTCGGGGGTGTTTCATTCGTTCTAGACGAGTAATTTTCGGATGCGAGCCGACACCAGGTCGATCGCGCTGACGCTCACCACGATGATCAGCATGACGGCGCAGGTCTGGGCGTACTGGAAGCCGCGGATGATCTCCCACAGCACGACGCCGATGCCGCCCGCGCCCACCATGCCGACCACCGATGCGGAGCGCACGTTCGACTCGAAGCGATAGAGCGTGTAGGAGATCCACAGCGGCATCACCTGCGGGATCACGCCGTAGACGATTTCGTGCAGCGCACTGGCGCCGGTGGAGCGGATGCCTTCCACCGGCTGCGGATCGATCGCCTCGACCGCCTCGGAGAAAAGCTTGGCGAGCACGCCCGACGTATGCACCCAGAGCGCCAGCACGCCAGCAAAGGGACCGAGGCCCACAGCCACCACGAACAGCATGGCGAACACCATCTCGTTGATGGCGCGGCAGCCGTCCATCAGCCGGCGCATCGGCTGGTAGATCCACCAGGGCACGATGTTGGCCGAAGCCAGCAGCGCCATCGGCACGGCAGTGACCACCGCCAGCGCGGTACCCCACAGCGCGATCTGCAGCGTGATGACCATCTCGGCCACATACAGGCGCCACTGCGAGAAGTCGGGCGGAAAGAACTCGGCGCCGTACTCGGCCATGTTGCCGGCATCGCGCCACAGGTCGAGCGGCCGCATGTCGGCGCCGTTCCACGACGCCGCCAGCAACAAGAGCAGCGCGGCCCACGAGAATTGCCAGGCCCAGCTGCGCTTCGGCTGCGCGATCGCGGCGATGGGCGCGCGCGGTACCTGAACCGTGGTCGATTGCATTGCGGGCCGCTCAGTTCAGAACGGCAAGCTTCTTGTCGATGTCGGCCAGCTTGGCCATCTTGTCGGCTTCGCTCAACACGGTGTCGGACTCGATCTTGTTGCGCTGGCCGAACAGGTCGAGCTGGCGGATCGGAACCAGCTGCTGGTCGCTCGATGCCTTGAAGCCCGACAGCTTGGAGATCTTCATGATGATCTCCTTCTCGCGCGCATCGGTCTTGGCGTAGTTCAGGAAGAAGTTCTTGAGCTTGGCCTTGGTCGGCTCGGGCAGATCCTTGCGCATGACCAGCGGGTCGAGCGGGATCAGCGGCGAGGTCCAGACGATCTTGATGTTGGCGAACTTCTCGGGCGAGCGGTCCTTCACCTTCTCGAGGTTCTCGCTGTTGTTGGTGGCGACGTCGACCTGCCTGTTGGCCACCGCCAGCGCATTGGTCTCGTGGTTGGCGCTGCGGGTCAGCTTGAAGACCGACTTGGCATCGGTCTTGTTCTTGGCGAACACGTAGAAGCCCGGCACCAGGAAGCCCGACGTGGAGTTCGGGTCGCCGTTGCCGAAGCTCAGGGACTTGCCGTTCTTCAGCACGTCGTCGAGCGTGTTGAGCGGGCTGTCGCGGTGCACGATCAGGTGCGAGTAGTAGCCCTGCGTGCCGTCGGCATTGACCATCTGCGCGAACACTTCGCCGCTGGCGCGATCGACCGCTTCCATCGCCGACTTGTTGCCGAACCAGCCGACGTGCACCTTGTTGAAGCGCATGCCTTCGATGATGCCGGCGTAGTCCGGCGCGAAGAACGCGGTGACCTTGAGTCCCGTCTGGCGGTTCATGTCATCGATGAGCGGCTGCCAGTCCTGCTTCAGGTTCTGCGTCGCCTCGGTCGAGATGACGCCGAAGTTGATGTCTTGCGCAAGGGCGGCGGTCATGCCCAGGCCAAGGGCCAGGGCTGCACAGAGTTTCTTGATCATGGGGGCTCCGGATGAGGGTTGGATGGCTGGCTGGGTCAGGCCGCCGCGGCCCACGGCATCAATGCCGGCTGCGGAAGCACATGGACGTTGGCGTTGTCCGAAGAAGCGGGAGGCGGTGCGAGCAGCTCGTCGGCATGCACGCCGTACAACTGCCGCAGGAGCGCGGGCGTGAGTGCGGACGACGGCCCGTCGAACACCACCTGCCCCTGGTTGAGCGCGATCACGCGCGGGCAGTACTTCATCGCGATGTCGACCTGGTGCAGCGAGACGATCACGGTGCAGCCGTCCTCGCGGTTGATGCGCGCCAGGATTTCCATCACGTTGCGCGACGACTCCGGGTCGAGCGAGGCGATCGGCTCGTCGGCCAACACAACCTGGGCGCCCTGCACCAGCGTGCGTGCGATCGCGGCGCGCTGCTGCTGGCCGCCCGACAACGTGGACGCGCGCTGCGCATGGCAGTCGGCGATGCCCACCCGCGCGAGCGCGTCGAGCGCCAGCGCGCGCTCCTGGCGCGTGAAGGCCCGCACCCAGCTGCGCCACCACGGCGCCCGGTGCAGCGAGCCCACCAGCACGTTCACCAGCACCGGCAGCCGCGCCACCAGGTTGAACTGCTGGAACACGAAGCCGACCTGTGCGCGCACCTTGCGGATGTCGCCATGAATGCGTCCGCCGCGCTGCACGCAGCGGCCGTCGATCTCGATCAGCGAGTCGCTCGCGCCGTCCGCCGCCACCAGCCCCGCCACATGGCGCAACAGCGTCGA
>JANOCL010000007.1:0-4534 GCA_031412135.1 Variovorax sp.
CGGCCGAGGCCGCACAGGAGGACCGGGCGTTCCATGAGGCGGCCCCGTTGTGCCGGGCGGTGTGACCCGGATAATGAACGGACCGGCGGCGCGGCAACCAATGGCAGCGCGACCGGCGGCAGCGGCGGCGGCGGCGGCTCCGGCAGCGGCGGCAGCGGCGGGGCGGGGGCTGGCGGTACCAACACCGCGGGCGCCGGCACCGGCGGCGCGGGCGAAGGCGGGACCGGCGGCGCGGGCGGTACCAATACCGTGAATGCAGGCACGTTCAACATGTCCAACACCATGACATCGGTCGGCCAGTCGGCGGCCGGGGTCATGCTGGCGACGCAGCAAAGCGGCATCAGCAGCCTGGTGCAGCAGAGCGTGAACGTGCAGGCGAACCTCACGGTGAGGTAGTCGCACTTGTGTGGGGGGCGTTCGCCGCGGCATCCGCGGCGGCGGCGCCCCGCAGCTTTCGGCCACCTGGAGACAACATGCTTTGCCACAAACAACATTTGATCGGCCTCGCCGCGGCAGCTGCGTGCTGCCTGCCGCTTGGCAGCGCGGCGCAGCACACCGCTACCGGCGATGCAGTCTCGCCGCCAAGGGCCATGACCGCGGCCGTGCCCTTCGGTGCGCCAGTCGGCGACCGCGCGTTGGCCGGCCTTAGGGGCGGCAGCGAACTCACCCACAACGACATGACGCTGAGCGGCACCACTTCGGGCAACACCGCCGAGCGCGTCGTGACCGGCAGCAACACCATCAGCTCCGGCGCCTTCGCCAGCATGAGCGGCATTCCGCTGGTGGTGCAGAACTCGGGCGCCAATGTGCTGATCCAGAACGCCGTCATCGTGAACGTAAAGATGGACTAGCTACGGGAGAACCTCGATGCAACGGCGCCTGCAACTTTCCCTTGCGCTCATGCCTGCGCTCTGGGCCGGGCTCTGCGCGGCTGAGGTTGCGCACCTGCCCAACATGGGGGGCGGCGACTATGCGATACCGGTGGTCAGCGTGCGGCAGGCGCGGCTCATGGGCACGCTGCTGCAGCAGTACGACTTCAGCTGCGGCTCGGCCGCGGTGGCGACGCTGCTCACCCATCACTACGGCATGCCGATCACCGAGCGCGAGGTGTTCGAGCACATGTATGCGACTGGTCAGCAGGACAAGATCCGGCGCGAGGGCTTCTCGCTGCTGGACATGAAGCGCTTCCTGCTGTCGCGCGGCTTCGAGGCCGACGGCTTCGAGCAGCCGCTGGACAAGCTGGCCGAAGAACGGGTGCCGGCAATCGCGCTCATCACCGAGAACGGGTACCACCACTTCGTCGTGATCAAGGGGCTGGCGAACGGCCGTGTGCTGGTCGGCGATCCGGCAAGCGGCACGCGGGTGATGCCGCGCAGCACCTTCGAGGCGAACTGGAAGAACCGCCTGCTGTTCGTGGTCTACAACCGCATGGACAAGGCCCGCTTCAACCAGGCTGCTGACTGGCGCGCGGCGCCGACGGCGCCGCTGGGCTCGTCACTGGTGCGCGACAGCCTGGCCCACACCCTTCCCAAGCACGGACCGGGGCAATTCTGATGAAACCCTCCCAAGCCCTATTGGCGCTCGTGCTGACGCTCGGCGCGGTCTGCAACGCACAGGCACAGGCACAGCTGCCCGCCGCGTCCGCGGCCCAACTGTGGCGCACCGTCGGCGACGACAAGCTGGACAGCATGCGCGGCGGCTTCGACCTCGGCGCCGGCGTGATGGTGTCCTTCGGCGTCACCCGCGCCGTCTACGTCAACGGCGCGCTGGTCGCGACCACCTCGTTCCAGATCGCCGACGTCGCCAGGCTGACCTCGACCCAGGCGCAGCAATTCGGCAACCAGCTCGCCGGGCTGAACCTGGTGCAGAACGGGCCGGGCAACGTGTTCCAGGCGACGCTGCCTTCGTCGACGCTGGCGACCTTCGTGCAGAACACGCTCGACAACCAGCGCATCCAGAGCCGGACCGTCATCGACGCGACCACCAACGGCGCGAGCCTGGTGCGCGGCATCAACACCGGTGCGGCGATTCAAAGTGCGGTGCGCAACTCGATCGGCGGGCGTTGAGGACACTGTCCGCGTTGAGAGACACGGCACTCTGGCTTACTCCTACGCGGGCGACCGGTTCGAAGGCGCTCAATCTGGAGATTGTTCCAGCTTTGGAAGGCACAGATGCATCAATCCCCTCTCGCTTCCGAGCTTGTCCTGCTCTTCGGGCGCAGGCAGCGCATGCGGGCAATGTTCATGAAGTCGCAGGATGGCATTGCCGAAGCGCTCGAGGCCCAGTTGCAGGGTTTCGGGGAGGGGCCTTCCGACGACGACTTCGACAATTTCGCAACCGCGCTGGCGGCATCGGAATGCGCCGATATCCGCTACCTCAAGGTGCTCGCCCGAATGGCGGGACAGATCATCGATCAGGCCAAGGCGAGCGCGGTGCAGAGCGGCTTGCCGCGGCCGTCCTGAGCGGACGCCGCTGACGGCCGCCGACCGAGCCGCCCACCTACATACGGCTTCGGCCGCCCGGGCTAGCTTGTCGATCCAACCAGGAGCAACCACGCATGACCTTGCCCAAAGACGCTGCGCCCGGCAGCGAACCGACCCCGGCCCAGAAGGCCATGAAGCAAACCTCGAAGACGGATGCCGAGCGCAACGCGCCCACCGACCCCGAGCCGCCAGTCGGCCCGAACGACGGTCCGAACATCACCACCGGCACGGAGCCCTCCGCGCCCGGCGCGAAAAAGTGAAAGGGGCGCCGATGCGAGGCAGGAACCGGATCGCCGCAGCGAGGGAGGCAGATGCCCGCCGGCCCGATCTGCCGGGCGAACATCTGATCGTGTTCGGCGTGGGCCTGCTGTTGCTCATGGCGACAGGCCGCAGCCGCTCGCCGATCGGACGGGCGCTGATCGGTGCCGCGGCCGGGGCTTTCATCGCCCGTGCGGCGAGCGGTACCGGCGGGGTGGCGCGGCTGGCTTCGATGTTGAGCCAGGTGCGTCGTTGATGCGCATGCAGATGGGCTTGCGGCCGGCCGCCGCCGCTCTTTTGCTGTCGCTCGCCGCCTGCAGCGACCGGGCGGGCGACCAAACTGCCGGCCAGCAACTCGATTCAGCCTTGGAGAAAACGCGCGACGCGACCGCCGCCGCGGCGGCCAAGGCGGCCGACCTGGCCGAGGTCGCGCGGGACAAGACCAAGGCCTATGTCAACTCGCCCGAGGTGAAGCAGGATGTCGCGGCCGCCAAGGATGCGGTGAAGGATGCTGGCAGCGCGCTCAAGTCGACGGCCGCGGACGCCGCCATCACCGCATCGGTGTCGGCCGCGCTCGCCAGGGATGCCGAGCTGAGTGCCACCCGTATCGATGTCGACACCAAGGCCGGCGCGGTGCGCCTGAGCGGACCCGCACCGACGGCCGAGGCCAAGGCGCGGGCCGGCGACATCGCGAACGCGGTGAAGGGGGTTGGCTCGGTCGACAACCGGCTCGAAGTGCGCGCGTCAGCCAACTGACGCAGCCGCGGCCTGGTGCCCGGCACTCGCAGAGGCTTAGAGCAGCAGCGCCAGCGCGGCGTCCAGGTGTTCGGAAGGCGCGCGCCTGAAGCCTGAACGCGCGAACCGCTGAAGCCGCCCCACCATGAAAGCGGTGAGCAGCGACGCCCGCACCTGCGCGTCGACACTGGGCGTGGCCGAGCCGTCGCCGGCGGCTGCGTCGCGCAGGGTCTGGCGCAACGTGGCTTCGATCTTGTCGAAGAACTGGTTCATGCGGTTCTGCAGGCGTTCGTTCTCGAAAACCAGCGCATCGCCGACCATCACCCGCGTCATGCCCGGATTCTTTTCGGCGAACTGCACCAGCATCGCGACAATGCGCCCGGCCTGCTCGCGGCCGGGGACTTCGCGCTCGCCGATCTGGTTGACCAGCGTGAACACGCTCTGCTCGATGAACTCGATCAAGCCCTCGAACATCTGCGCCTTGCTGGCGAAGTGGCGGTACAGCGCGGCCTCGCTCACGTCGAGGCGCGCGGCCAGCGCGGCGGTGGTCACCCGCTCGGCGCCGGGCTGCTCGAGCATCGCCGCCAGCGCCTGCAGGATCTGCACGCGCCGCTCTCCGGGCTTGGGACGCTTGCGCACCGGCACGGCCACCGGGTCCAAACTTTCTGCGGCGCTGAGCGCGCTGGTCTCATCGTTCTGCATGGCTGCGTGCGGCAATTGTAAAAAAATGATTCTCGCACAGCGTAGTGAGCGCGTGCCAACTCGTACCTTACCGCGGCTCGCGCAGAATAAGCGCCGCAACATTTACACCACAAACGAGAGCAAACGATGCGTTCCACGATCCTGGTCACCGGCGGCGCCGGCTTCATCGGCAGCCACACCTGCGTGGCCCTGGCCGCAGCCGGCTACACACCCTTGATCCTGGACAACCTGGGCAACAGCAACGTGCGCGTGCTCGACCGGCTGGCCCGGATCAGCGGCAGCGCGCCCCGCTTCGTCGAGGGCGATGTGCGCGACCGCGCCCTGCTGGACCGGCTCTTCAGCGAGCAGCCGATCGC
>JANOCL010000008.1:0-16825 GCA_031412135.1 Variovorax sp.
GGTGGCGCTGGTGCATCCGCTCGACCTGGTGGCGATGGGCGGGCGCCCCGGCGACGTGGTGACGGTCGAATCGCGCCGAGGCAAGGTCGTGCTGTACGCACGCGCCGACGAAAGCTCGCCGCGCGGCGCGGTGTTCGTGCCGTTCTGCTACTACGAAGCGGCAATCAACAGGCTGACCAACGCGGCGCTCGACCCCTTCGCGAAGATCCCGGAGTTCAAGTACTGCGCGGTGCGGCTTACCTTGGGCGGCGACGCGCCGGTGCATGGCAGCTACGGGGGCGGCCAGGCCCTGGACAACATGCTCAGGGGATGAAACACCCCGAAGCGCCTGCGGCGCCTCCCCCTCAAGGGGGCGATACCAGCGGCCCGGCAGAGCCGGTTTCACGGTATCCCTGGCATCTGCAAGAACCATAACCTTTCGTGAATGCTTTTAATTAAATAGTTTAACTATTATTTATCGATCGATCAGCCTACATTTTGAACTCGCCGACGCGCAATTGATTATTGGCCCGGCATTCACATTGAAAGGAAAAGATCATGATCAACGATTTGGTGGTTCAGTACTGGAACGACGAAGCCGAGCGCAATGCCTATAACGCGGCGTTCTATGAATTGGGTTTCAGGTGGCATTGGGACAACGACACCTATTGCCAGCTTCTGGGGCAGTGCACGGATGCCACCGAACGGGTCAGCCACTACCTGAAGACCCGTCAGCCGCATCTCTTGACGGCCTACGACGCTGCTTTTCTGGTCGAAATCATCCAGCAGAAAAAGGCCGAGCACAGCAAGAAATGCGGTGCCGCTGCGGGCGCTGCGGCACCGGGATATTTCAATTGGGCCGACACGCGCGGCTGCGAACTCGGCGCATAGATTCTGCATTTCAGAACAACTGGAAAGCGCTGCATGCAATACAAGTGGATTCGGTTCGAGCACGCCGGCAAAGTGGGTTTCGCCACCCTCGATGGCGACCAGGTGCACGAGCGCCAGGGCGACATGTTCGGCACCTCCTCGCCCACCGGCAATGTCTTCGCACTGGCCGAAGTAAAGCTGCTCACGCCGACGGCGCCGAGCAAGGTCATCGCGCTCTGGAACAACTTTCACGCGCTCGGCGAGAAGCTGAACTTGCCGGTACCGGCGGAGCCCCTGTACCTGCTGAAGGCGCCCAACTCGTATCTCGCAGCCGGCGAAACCATCCGCAAGCCCCGGTGCGACGGCAAGGTGGTGTTCGAAGGCGAGCTCGGCATCGTCATCGGCAAGACCTGCACGGCCGTCGCCGAGGCGAATGCGCTGGACCATGTGTTCGGCTACACCTGCGCCAACGATGTGACGGTGGCCGACATCCTGAACCGCGATGCATCCTTCGCCCAATGGACGCGCTCGAAGGGCTTTGACACCTTCTGCCCGATGGGCCCGGTGGTTGCCACCGGTCTCGACCCCGCGACGCTCACCGTGACCACCATCCTCAACGGCGAGGTGCGCCAGCAATACCCGATCAGCGACATGCGCTTTACGGTGCAGCAGCTGGTCAGCCTGATCTCGTTCGACCTCACGCTCCATCCCGGCGACGTCATCCTCTGCGGTACATCGGTCGGCGTCGGCTCGATGAAGCCGGACAGTACCGTCGAAGTCGAGATCAATGGCATCGGCAAGCTTGGCAACCGCTACGGCTGAGGCACCGCGCACAAGTTCTCAAACTTCAAGGATCGACATGAAGATAGCAGTCATCGGCGCGGGCGCGATCGGCGGTCTGGTGGGCGCCAAGCTCGCCCTGGCCGGCGAGGACGTGACGTTCATCGTGCGCGGCAAGAACCTCGATGCCATCGCCACCAACGGCATCAAGCTCATCACGCCCGAGGGCGAGGAGAAAGTCGCCCGCAACGTCAGGGCGACCGACCGCTACGAGGCGGCCGGCCCGCAAGACATCGTCGTGCTCGCGATGAAGGCGCACCAGGTCGAAGCGGTCGCCGCCGACGTCCCGAAGCTGTTCGGTCCCGACACCGCGGTGGTGACGATGCAGAACGGCATCCCGTACTGGTACTTCCACAAGCACGGCGGGCCTCTCGAAGGAACCACGGTGCGCAGCGTCGACCCGTACGGCGTGGTCGGCGCCACGATTCCCGCCGACCGGGTGATCGGCTGCGTGGTTTACCCGGCGTCGGAGCTGATCGCACCGGGTGTCGTGAAGCACATCGAAGGCGATCGCTTCCCGGTCGGCGAACCGGACGGCTCGTCGAGCGAACGCGTCAACCGGGTCTCGGCCTGCCTCACCGCAGCGGGCTTCAAGGCGCCGGTGCTCGACAACATCCGCGCCGAGATCTGGCTCAAGCTGTGGGGCAACCTCACCTTCAACCCGATCAGCAGCCTGTCGCACTCCACGCTGGTCGACATCTGCCAGTACCCGCCGTCGCGCGAGCTCGCCACCGCGATGATGCAGGAGGCGCAGGCCGTTGCCCACAAGCTGGGCATCGAGTTCCGGGTGTCGCTCGAAAAGCGCATTGCCGGGGCCGAGAAGGTCGGCAAGCACAAGACCTCGATGCTGCAGGACGTCGAGGCCGGTCGGGCGCCCGAGATCGATGCGCTGGTGGGCGCGGTGATCGAACTGGCCCGGCTCACGGACACCGCGACGCCGCATATCGACACGGTGTACTCGCTCGTCAAGCTGCTCGCGCGGACCATGCAAGAGCAGCGAGGCCAGGTCCGGCTTCACGAGATGGTCTGAGGAGCACTCCACCCCCGATGAAGCATGCGACGCTGCGTCAGTTGAAGGTCTTCGAGGCGGTGGCGCGGCACTTGAGTTTTTCGCGCGCGGCGGAAGAGCTTCATCTCACCCAGCCGGCCGTGTCGACACAGGTCGCCAAACTCGAAGAGCACGCCGGCAACGCGCTCTTCGAGCAGTTCGGCAAGAAGATCTACCTGACGCAGGCCGGCACCGAAATGCTGCAGATCAGCCGTTCGATCATCCAGCAATTCGAAGCCGCCGAGCATTCGATGACGCAGTTCAGGGGCGTGTCGGGCGGCAAGCTCAACGTGGGCGTGATCAGCGCCGGCGACTATTTCTTTCCGCGCCTGCTGGTCGAGTTTGCGAGCCGCCACCGGGGCGTGGCGTTGAACTTCACGGTGCACAACCGGGAAGGCCTGTTGACCCACATCGCCGAGAACCTGACCGACCTCGCGATCATGGTGCGGCCGCCCACCGACATGGACACGATCGCCCAGCCGTTCGCGCCGCACCCCTACGTGATCGTCGCCGCGCCCGGCCATCCGCTGGTCGGCAGGAAGAAGATTGCGCTGGCCACGCTTATGCGCGAACCCTTCGTCATCCGCGAGAAGGGCTCGGACACCCGGACTTCGATGGAGGAAGGCTTCGGCGGCGATCTGCGCAACCTCAACATCGCGATGGAAATCCGCAGCACCGAGACCATCAAGCAGGCCGTGATCGCCGGCATGGGCGTGAGCTTCGTGTCGGCCCACACGATCGCGCAAGAGATGAAATCGGGCAGCCTGCGCGTGCTCGACGTGCAGGGTTTTCCGCTGATGCTGAACTGGTACGTGGTGCATCGGCGAACCAAGCGCCTGCCGCCTGTCGCCCAGGCCTTCAAGGACTTCCTGCTGAGCGACGGCACGTCGCTGATCGCCCAGGCCGTGCCGTTCGACGCGTCGGCTTGAGCGAAATCCGGCCACGGCGCAACTCCATCACGAAGGGCTGGAGCACCGCGTCCGCGACCTTGCCAATCGAGCGGTCGTGCTGGGTATCCTGACCCCAATGCAAGTCACCGGTGTCCGCCTTCCCCTCAGCCTGCGTACCCGCCTGTGCGCGGGCGTGGTCGCCATCGTTCTCCTGACCACGCTGGCGGTGGCAACTGCCGCGCTCTACTTCGTCAAGCGCAACATGCAGACGGCCATCGCCACCGAACAGTTCGAGCGGATTTCAGCCGTCGCGGATGCCGTCGACCAGAAGTTCCTGAGCCGCCGCACCCTGCTCAAGACCTTCAGCGACAGCGTGAACACACACCGCTTCGGCGACGGGCACGAAGGGCTGCAGGCCTTCGTCATGCAGCATGGCAGGTCGTTGAAGGAAGCCTTCGCCAACGTCGCGTTCCTGGATACGAACGGGAACCTGGTGGCCAATCTGAACGGCGCCCAGCAGATCGGCCGCGTCAACGTGAAAGACCGCGAGTACTTCGTGCAGACGGTCGCCACCAAGGCCGGCGTGATCTCGCAGCCCTACCGCAACCGCCTGAACGGCCTGGCGCAGATCGCCGTGACCGAACCCGTGCTGAACGAGGGTGGCGAGGTGGCCTATGTCATTGCCGGCTCGATCAACCTCATCGAGCAGAACTTTCTGGGAGAGTTTGCCAACATGAAGTTCGGCAAGACCGGCTACATGTTCATCACCAACACGGACGGCATCGTCATCGATCACCCGCGCAAGTCGCGGATACTGAATCACTCCGACGAAGGCGACCCCGATCTCGCCACGGAGCGCGCCGTCCCCGGCTACGAAGGCACGTTCGAAGCCACCAACCGCCTCGGCGTGCACGGGCTCTATGCGTTCAAGCGCATCAGCCAGACCAATTGGGTGCTCGGCTCAATCTACCCACGCCAGGAAGCCTCCGCCCGGATCGAGCAGATCGAACACCTGGCCTGGGCCGGCGCCCTGCTTCTCACCTTGCTTGCCGGGGGCCTCACGTTCCTCGTGATGCGCTCCGAACTTGCGCCGTTGGCACGGCTGCATGAGCACATGCAGGTGTCCCGCGCGGCCACCCGCTACGTTCCGGCGAAAGACCCTGCCCGCGCGGACGAGATCGGCGACCTTTCGCGCACCTTCGATTCGCTCATGCTGGAGCGCCAGCTCGCGCAGGAGCGACTTCAGTCGAGCGAGAAGTTCCTGCGCGACGTGACCGACAACCTGCCCGCGGTCGTCGCCTACTTCGACCGCGACCAGCGCTGCCTCTTCAGCAACAAGGCGGGACTCGGCATGCGCGGCAAGGCGCAGGCCGACATCGGCACCATGACGATCGATGAGGCGCTGCCGGCGTGGATTTACGCGCAGCTCGTCCCGCAGTTCGCGAAGGTGCTGGCCGGCACCCCGACGCGCTTCGAAGGCACCTACGACCGCAACGGCCGCGACGGCTTTTTCCAATGCCATCTGGTGCCCGACGTGCGCGATACCGGCGAGGTGGCCGGCTACTACGTGATGACGTTCGACATCACCCGTCAGAAGATCGCCGAGCGGGAAAAGGCCGCAGGCGAGGCTCGCATCCGCACCATCACCGACAACCTGCCCGCGCTGGTGTCGCACGTGGACGCATCCCTGCGCTACACCTTCGTCAACGCGCATGTGCGTGCACTTCACGATGGCGTCGAGCTGGTGGGCCGGTCGATGCCCGCCGTGCGTGGCGCCGAGGATTTCGCCGTGGTCGAGCCGTACGTCCGCCGGGTGCTCGCGGGCGAGGCGGTCACCTTCGAGAAAAAGGGCGACCGGGCGCGCGGCGTCGGCGACAACTGGTACCAGTCCCACTTCGTTCCCGACCTCGGTGCCGAAGGCACTGTGCAGGGTTTCTATGCGATGACGTTCGACATCACAGCCCGCCGCCAGCTCGAGCAGCGCCTGGCCGATCTGGCCCGGGTGGATGTGCTCACGCAACTCCCCAACCGCCTGGCGCTCAACGAGGTGCTTCCCAAGGCGCTGGCGCGCGCCCACCGGACGGGCAACACGCTGGCGGTGATGTTTGTCGACATCGACAACTTCAAGGCCATCAACGACACGCTCGGGCATGCCGGAGGCGACGCGGTACTTGTCGAGTTCGCGCGCCGCCTTCGTGCCTGCGTTCGCAGCACCGACACCGTCGTGCGCCTGGCCGGAGACGAGTTCGTGGTGATCCTCGAAAACCTGGGCACGCCCGAACTCGCCGCCCGACTTGCCGAAAAAATCGTCATGCAGGTCGGCCGGCCGGCGTTTCAGATCGACGGGCGAGCGCTCGACGTCACCACCAGCATCGGCATTGCGCTCTTCGAAGCCGGCGATGCGCCGGTCGACGCGGCCGACGTGCTTGCCCGTGCGGACGTTGCGCTCTACGGGGCCAAGGCTGCAGGGCGCAACACCTACCAGTTCGCGGTCCAGGTCTAGAATCCGCCGGCGTCACGGCAGGGGGTTCCATTGTTCGCAGCAAAGCGCAGGTTTCTGGAGAGTGCCGCTCTGGCGGCGGGTGTGTTCGTCGGCCCCTGTGCTCTGGCAAGCGGGCATTTCGACGTCGACGATGCTTACATGCTCGACGCCGGCCAATGCCAGTACGAAACCTGGTTCTCCCGCACGCGGGGCGAGCCGGCGCAGGACTTTCATTTCGAACCGGCCTGCCGCATCGGACCGGTCGAAGTCGGCCTGGCCTTCGAGCGGTCGTCTGGCGACGGTTCTCCTCGCGAGTCCAAGCTCGGGCCGAAGATCAAGTGGGCCTTCTTCGGCGACAGCGAAGCGCCGTTCAGTGCGGCTGTGGCCTGGAGGGCGACGCGCAATCTCTCGGCGCACGGCAAGCCGGGGCGCCAATTGCTGCTGCCGCTGACCTGGCGCGCCAGGGAAAACCTGCGAGTGCATGCCAACCTGGGCGCCGACTGGTCGACGGGCGATAGTTTTCGCACGAGCCGCCGCGGCGCTGCCGTCGAATGGGCCTTCGACGAGCGGCTGTCGCTGATCGCCGAGCGCAACCGGGCCGGCGGCCTGTGGACATCCAGGCTGGGCGCAAGCTTCAACCTGACGCCGCTCACCAGCATCGACATCAGCGCTGCACGCAGCAACCCGGGCGGCGCCCGCCTGTTCGTCGTCGGACTGAACCAGGCCTTCTCCCGGTAGACGCCTGCGAGCGGCCGACTCAGCGCACTCGGGCCGGCATGCTGCTTCGGCGGAAGAACGTGGCCCAGTCGCTGCGGTCGCGCACGGCGTCGATGGCGCCCGGACGGTCGAACGCCGTCACCAGGCGCAGTGCATCGTCATGCGGCAAGACCTTGGAGGTGTAGAGAAAGCGCAGCTGGCAGTCTCCGATGCCGATCGCGTCGCCGTTCTTCAGCGCGTGCTCGTGGATGCGCATCTCGTTCACGAAGGTGCCGTTGAAGCTGCCCGCATCGGTCAGCACGAAACGATCGCCCGTCCAGTGGATGGCGGCATGGCACCGGCTGACGCCCAGGCTGTCGATGTGGACGCCGCTTTGCGCGTCGCGACCGATGGTCGTGAGCGGTCCGGTGATGTTGAACTGCCTGACGCTGCCATGCTTGGCGAGGACGATGAGCCTGGACATTTTTTTTCTACTCGCTGTTCGTTGAATTGCACTCCCCTTCATTTCGGCGCGGCGCGGGTTTCTTGAAGCCGGCAGGCTCGGCAAGGGCGGCAACATTTGGCATATCCCGAACAAAGTCTTTCGTACTCAGCCTCATGTCCGTCATCCACGCGACCAGGAACGCGGTATAGCGCTGCCGCCAGACCTTTTTCGACATTGCATGATCGGCATCGGCGAGCACCCGGTGGGTCATGGAGCGCACATGCCTGAAGGCGCCCAGGTAGTTCTCGATCACGGCATGCGGCACGATGGTGTCGTGCTCGGACTCGACGATCAGCACGTCGCCGATGAAGTCCTCGCAGGCCGCCAGCGCGCGGTTCTTCTCAGGCTCGATGCTGGTCTGCCGATAGAGGGCCAGGTCGTCGCTGTTGAGCCGCCGCTTCGGATGCTCCCAGTTCTCGTCGCGATAGATCGCAGGCGCACGCAATGCGAGCCAGCGCACCGGCCGAAGCGACGTGAGCACCGCGCCGAGATAGCCGCCATAGCTGCTGCCGACAACGGCGACGGCGCCCGGGTCCACCGCCGGATGGCCGACCAGCACGTCGTAGGCGGCCAGCACGTCGCGCAGGTTGTCCTCGCGCGTGACGGCCTCGCGCTGGGACTGGTGGCGCGCATGGCCGCGCAAGTCGAAGGTGAGGCAGATGCAGCCCAGCTTGGCGAGCTCGTGCGCGCGCGTGATGTCCTGCTCCTGGCTGCCGTCCCAACCGTGCACCAGCAGCACGCCGGGCACCATCCTCGAAGCCGCAATGAGAGTTCCCGCGATGTGCTGGCCGTCGACCGGTATATCGATGAAGTTATGGCGCGTCGGCATCAGGCGTCGGCCACGGTGTACTTGGTGAGCGGGCCGACCCGTGCATCGACGCCGCTGAAGTACACGGTGGCATTGGGTGGCGGCACCACGTCGTCGCCGTAGATCTCGAAGCACGAGGCATTGACCACAGTGCGCGCCGGCTGGTCCGCGAATATTTCGAGCGCCGCGATCTCGGCGCCACTCGCGCCGCCGACGCGCCATGACTGCTCCAGCAGGCCGGAGCGCCATGCGCCCGCGCCGTCGGTCCCCTGCGCCACGTCGTAGTTGATGCGCGATGCGAAGAACGCCGGAAAGCACGCCTGCACCGCGCCGTGAAAGACGCAAGCCTGGTCCACCGCGAGCCGCACTTCCGGCGGGAAACTCAGCGCCAGCAGTGCGTCGAAGCCGCCGCGCGCCACGGTGAGGTCGGAGCCGCCGTAGACCTGGTTGCCGTGGTTGTCGCAGGTGAGGCGCTGCCAGCCGTAGTAGCTGGCCACCGCGCCGCCCACATGGACCTGGCCGACGCTGTAGGTCACGGGTTGTTCGAGGTTCTGTTCGAGCACCAGGCCGTGCCTGGCGACCTCCGCCCCATCCATGGCGGCGAGGCAGCGTTCGAGCGCCTCGCGGTCGCGCGCGACCTGCTGCCCGCGCCCGCCGGTGGCGCGCACCGGCTTCAGCCGCACCGGGCCGCGTTCGAGCAGCCGCAGGCCGGCCTTGTGCGCGTCTTCCAGCGCGAAGACCGAAAAGCCCTCGAGCACCGCATGGGCCACGAGGCCCGCAAAGTCCGCCCGCCACTCGGGCGGCGCGGCGGCAGTTTCGTCGACGAGCGGATGGACGAGTGCCTTGGTCATGACGAAGCCGTGCGGCACCACGCCGCCGAACAGGCCGTGGTGATCGGCAATGCCCAGTGCTCCGGCAAGCTCCGGCCCGACGAGGGTGTCGCTTGGCACGTAGTAGACCGGCGCGGCGTACCGAAGTGCGCCGTCGTACTCGCCCTGGAAGTTGCATTTTTTCAACCGTGCGAGTCGCCATGCGAGCTGCGCGCGGGTCGCCTGCTCATGCTCGCTGGCATAGGCGTGGTGGTCTGCCGTCAAGGCGACGACGCTGCCTTGAAGCCCTGGTTCGCCGCGCACGGCAGCTTCGCCTGGCGTCGGCAGGGAACCGCCTGTCACCGCGCTGATGAGGGTGTCCATGCAGGCAATGCTGGGCGATTGCGCGGCCAAGGTCAAACGTTGGCGCGACGGTGGCGGCGTTTTCCTACAGGCGCTACATCATCTCCTTCAGGCTCGCCCGCAAGCGGCTGATGGCCTGGCTGTGGAGCTGGCACACGCGCGACTGGCTCACCTCCAGTACGGCGCCGATCTCGCGCAGGTTGAGCTCTTCCTCGTAGTAGAGGTTGAGCAACAGGCGGTCGCGCTCAGGCAGGGCCGCGATGGCCTCGATCAGTTCCTCGCGAAAGCCGCTTTCGAGCAGTTGCTGCAACGGGTCGTCGCTGCTGAGCCGGTCGTTGCCGGCGTCGCGCGCGTGCCGGTCGAGAAAGGGGCTGCCGTCGGAATCGTCCTGCGCAAAATCCTCGACGTACAGAAGCTGGGCGCCCTGCACTTCCTGCAGCAGCGACTGGTAGGCATCCAGGCTCATCTTCAGCTCTTTCGCGATCTCGCCTTCGGTCGGCGAGCGGCCCAGCCGGTGCTCGAGCGCCTGGATCGCGGTTTCGACCTTGCGTGCCGACTGGCGCAGGCCGCGCGAGCCCCAGTCGCTGGCGCGCAGCTCGTCCAGCATCGCGCCGCGAACCCGTTGGCTGGCGAAGGTTTCGAACTGCGCGCCGCGGTTGTCCTCGTAGCGGCTGGACGCATCGAGCAGGCCGATCATGCCGGCCTGGATCAGGTCGTCGAGCTCGACGCTGGCCGGCAGCTTGGCGATCATCTGAAGCGCAATGCGGCGCACCATCGGCTGGTGCTGCTTCAGCAGATGGGACTTTTCAATGGTTCCCTGGGCGGTGTACACGGGCGTCCTTTTCCTTCTCTGCAAGTGCCGCGCCTCAGGCGACGGCGGTGTTCGATTGCGGCTGGCGCGCCGGGGGCAGTGCAAGGCTGGCAGCCGGGCGCCATGCCCATTGCCCCATGTCCGCGGCGATGCGGCGGAAATCCACCGCCGCCGGGCTGGCCGGAAAGGCGTCCACGACGGTGCGGTTCAGGCGGCGCGCATCCCGCAGGTGCGCATCTGCCCGCACCCAGCCGGCCGGCTGCAGCGACACCGCCAGGTAGCGGCTGCCGGTATCGACCAGGTTGGCCATGATCTGCCGGGCGGCCGCCGGGTCAGCGACGCCGTTGACCAGAAAGCGCAGTTGCCGCAGCGCGTGCGCGTAGTGCAGTCGCTTGATGCCGGAATAGGTGGCGGTGACCGAGGCGGCATCGGGCCGGAGCACCAGCACCAGTTCGTCCGCCATGCGCGTGAGCGGCGACAGCCCGCCGGTCTCGTCCAGCGCGGCATCGATCAACACGACATCGGCCGGCCACAGGCGGTGCGGATCGGCGTCTTGCGGCAGAACGCCGGCGCACGCCGAGAGCACCACCACGCCGCAGTCGACCCTGACGGCAGTGCCGACGTTCGCATCGACCGACCACACCGCGCAGGCCGATTCGGCAGCCGGCCGGTGCTCGTCGACGAGCAGCACTTCCTTGCCCTGCTGGACCAGGGCTGCCGCCAGATTCATTGCCGCGGTGGTCGCGCCCAGGCCGCGGCGCATGCTCGCGACGGCGACCACTCGCGTGGGTGTGCGGGAGAGCAGCCGACGCAGTCCGTCGGCCTGATCGGATACGAGCTTGCTCACGTGCCCAGCGCTTCCAGCAGGAGCATGAGCTTGCCCACGCCCACGTACAGCACGTTGCCCGACAGCGCGCGGTCGGGCCGCGCCGTCTTGCCGGTGAGCTGGGAGACCAGCGTGCGGGTGCGGCCGGCCCAGGCGCCGTCGGCATGCAGCAGACGCCATACCGTGGTGGTTGCCTGGCCGGCGATCAGGAGGCGCTTCATCATCTGCGGATCGCCCGGCTCGCCGATGCCGCCGATCAGTTGCAGGCCCTGGCGCATGAGCCGGAAGCAGGGCTCGGCCGCCTGCGCCCAGGCCTGCCATTGCGACAGCTGGCGTGCAGTGACTTCGCGGCCGATGTTAGACAGCGCATAACTCTGCACGAGGATCTTGCCGCTGCGCGGATCGATCACCCGCGTGGCGACACAACGCAGGGACGGCAGCGCCGGCAGTGCGGCATCGCAGCGCAGCACCACGTCGGCATGCGCCTCGGAGCGCATCGCGACCTTGCCCTTGAACTGCATCGGCCGCGCTTCGCCGAAGCACAGGTCCAGGCGCGCCAGCGTGCCGGAGGCGCCGGTGTGCGGGTTCGTGATGGCGGTCGATCCCGGTGCGCGCGCGAGCCAGCTTTGGCCCTGCTCGTGCCACTGGGCCATCACCTCGGCCGCGGGCAGCCGGGAGACGACATGCACCACCGGCCGGCCGAAATCCTGCTGGCGCAGCCATTGCACCTGGCGCATGCCGGGCTTGCGGGCCGCGTCCACCGGGCCGCGCACCGCGGCGGTGGAAAGCCACTGGTTGGGCGCCGCCAGCGGCATGCCGCTGCGGTCGGACAGCAGCAGGCTGCCCTGGCATTCGTAGGCGTCGCCGCCTTCGTTCGACTTCAGGCCGACCTGTCCGCACAGGGCCAGCACATGGGTGTCGCAGCCGGTGGCGATTTCGCTCCTGGCATGCGTCATGAGCGACTGCAGCACCGCCTTGTGGCCGACGTCGTCGTCGCCCGCCTGGCGCCACAGTTCGCGCGCGTGCTCGAACCCGATCGCCGCACCGGCGAGCGCTTGCGATGCAGCCGCAACCTCCTGCGCATCGTGGGCCATGGCCCGGATCAGCTGCTGGTACTGAAGGCGCAGCCGGTCGGTCTCGGCCTGCGCCTGCACCACCTGGGCCTGCGCATCGGCCGCCATCGGCTTGTCCTGCAGATCGCTTTCGCCGGGCACGAACAGGGCGCTGTGGCTGCGGGCATGGAACACGCTGTCCACCAGCTGCGCGCGGTCGGCGGCCATCAGGTTCTCCGGCACCTTCTGGCCGCTGGAGATGTAGTGAACCGGCAGGCGATGCCGGATCACCGTGTCGATGAGCGCACCCGGATGGGTGGCCTCGTCGACCTTGGTGAAGATGCAGCCGGCCAGCTCGTTCTTCTCGCTGCCGCTGCCGCCGTGCCGGTAGGCATGCACCACTTCGTTGAGCGTGTCGCCGTGGCTGGTGGCGTTGAGCAGCAGCAGCCGCTTCACCGGCCGGGCGCTGTTGCACAGCATCGCGATCTGGTCCGAAACGGCGCGGTCGCGCTGGCTCATGCCGACCGTGTCGATCAGCACCATGTGCTTGTCGCGCAGGTCCGCGAGCACCAGGTGCAGGTCGGCTGCGTCCTTCACCGCATACACCGGCACGTTCAGGATCTGTCCGTAGATGCGCAGCTGTTCGTAGGCGCCGATGCGGTAGCTGTCGGTGGTCACCAGCGCGAGCTTGTCGGCACCGAAGCGCATCACGCAGCGCGCGGCCAGCTTGGCGGTGGTGGTGGTCTTGCCGACGCCGGTCGGGCCCATCAGCGCGTAGACGCCGCCCTCCGCCAGCAGCGCGTCTTCGTCCTGGAGCACGGGCACCGTGCGGATCAGCTCCGAGCGCACGAAGGCCATGCCTTGCGCGTAGCTCTGGCCGGCGGGCAGCTGCTCCAGCATGGCCTTCGACAGGCGCGCGCTGAAGCCGGCACCGAGCAGCGTGCGCAAGAGGCGCCCACGCATCGGATCGCGCCGCTGCTTGTCGTTCCAGACCACGCTCGCGAGCTGCTCTTCGATCATTCCGCGCATGGAATGCAGTTCGCTCAGCACGCTGTCGGTGGAGGCCTCGACGGCAGGCGGTGCGACGGCGACGGGCGCCGCGGGTGCCGCCGGCGCGGCGAACACGGGCGCTGCAGGCGGTGCCGCCGGTGCCGGCGCCCCGCGCACGGCATCCCCGACCTGCTCCTCGACCTGCTCCTCCGCCATGGCGACGATCTCGACGCCGTCGGGCAGCACGCGGTGGGTCAGGACCATCGCTTCGGCGCCGAGCGCCTCGCGTGCAAGGCGCAGTGCCTCGCGGCTGGTTGCGGCGACGAACTTGCGTGCGGTGGTCCGCACGTCTGTGGTGATGTTCAAACTCTTCCTCCGAGTGTGGCGGTGATCTTGATGTTGCGGGAGTCAGGAATCTCGGCGTGCGAGAGAACCTTCAGTTGCGGCAGGCTGCGGCGCAAAAAGCGCGACAGCAGCACGCGCAGCGTGTGTTGAACCACGAGCACCGGCGCCAGGCCCATCTGCTCCTGGCGGGCCATCGCGGTCTGCGCCTGTTGCAGCAGGCTGGCGGCGAGCCCCGGCTCGATGCCGCTGTTGTTGGTGAGCGCCTGCTGCAGCACGCCGTCGAGCGTGCCGTCCAGGCCGATCACCTGCAGTTCGGAATCGCCCGGGAACAGCTGCTGCACGATCGCGCGGCCGAGCTCCAGGCGGGTCAGCGTGGTCAGCTCGGTAGCGTCCTTGATGGTCGGCGCATGCTCGGCCATCACGTCGAGGATGGTGCGCATGTCGCGGATCGGCACTTCCTCGTCGAGCAGGTTCTGCAGCACCTTGTGCAGCGTGCTCAGCGTCAGCACCTTGGGCACCAGGTCCTCGGTCAGCTTGGGCGCGGTCTTGGCGACCTGGTCGAGCAGCTGCTGCACCTCCTGCCGGCCGAGCAGTTCTGCCGAGTGGGTCTGGATCAGGTGGTTCAGGTGCGTGGCCATCACCGTGCAGGCATCGACGACCGTGTAGCCGAAAATCTGCGCCTGCTGGCGCTGGTTGCCGTCGATCCATACCGCCGGCAGGCCGAAGGCCGGGTCCTGCGTGGGCGCGCCCGGCAGCGTGCCGGTGACCTGCCCCGGATTGATCGCCATCCACTGGTTCGGGAATGCTTCGCCGCGGCCGATCTCCACGCCCTTCAGGCTGATGACGTAGACGTTGGGCGGAATCTCGAGGTTGTCGCGAATGTGCACCACCGGCACCAGGAAGCCGACGTCCTGCGCGATCTTCTTGCGGATGCTCTTGATGCGGCCGAGCAGTTCGCCCTGCTGCGATTGGTCGACCAGCGGAATGAGCCGGTAGCCGACCTGCATGCCGAGCGGGTCGACCAGGGCGACGTCGTCCCAGGTGGCTTCGGCCGATTCGCCAGCCGGCATCGCAGCAACCGCTGCAGCCTGCGCCGCGGCGGCCTGCTCGGCGGCCGCCGCCTTGGGCTTGGAGAGCAGCAGGCGCCGGCCCAGCCAGACCAGGCCGCCCGCAATGAGCAGGAACGCCAGGTTCGGCATGCCCGGGATCATGCCCATCAGGCCGATGATGCCGGCCGTCAAGAAGAGCACCTGCGGGTTGTTGAAAAGCTGCCCGGTCAATTGCCCGCCGACGTCTTCGTCGGTGGTCACGCGGGAGACGATCACGCCGGCCGCGGTCGAGATGATCAACGCCGGAATCTGCGCCACCAGGCCGTCGCCGATGGCGAGCAGCGTGTAGGTCTTGCCGGCGGTCGCGAAGTCGAGGTCGTGCTGCAGCATGCCGACCACCAGGCCGCCGATGATGTTGATGATCATGATCAGCAGGCCGGCAATGGCGTCGCCGCGCACGAACTTGCTGGCACCGTCCATCGAGCCGTAGAAGTCGGCTTCCTGCGCGACTTCGGCGCGGCGCTTGCGGGCCACTTCCTCGCCGATCAGGCCGGCGTTCAGGTCGGCGTCGATCGCCATCTGCTTGCCCGGCATGGCGTCGAGCGTGAAGCGCGCGCCGACCTCGGCGATGCGGCCCGCGCCCTTGGTGATCACCATGAAGTTGATCAACACCAGGATGATGAAGACCATCACGCCGACGGCGAAGTTGCCGCCGACCAGGAAGTGGCCGAAGGCCTCGATCACCTTGCCGGCCGCATCGGGCCCGGTGTGGCCGTTCATCAGCACCACCCGCGTTGAAGCGACGTTGAGCGACAGCCGCAGCAGGGTCGTGAACAGCAGCACGGCCGGAAAGGCCGCAAAGTCCAGCGCCTTCATCGTGTACATGCTGACCAGCAGCACCATCACCGAGATGGCGATGTTGAAGGTGAACAGCAGGTCGAGCAGGAAGGGCGGCAGTGGCAGCACCATCATGCTGAGGATCAGCACGATGAGGATGGGGCCGGTGAGACCCTTCCAGTGCTTGCCGGAGAACATCTGCGCCGGGTTGCGCATCAGGCTGGTCATTGCATTCATGCAGCTTCTTTGCTCACCGAGTATTCGAGCTCTTGGGGAATCGGCAGGTCGGACGGCGTGCGCGGCGCTTCGCCGCCGTCGCTCCTGAAGCGCTTGAGCTGGTAGACCCAGGCCAGCACTTCGGCCACCGCGGTGTACAGGCCGGCCGGGATCTCATCGCCCAGGCGGGTGTGCTTGTAGAGCGCGCGGGTGAGCGGCGGCGCCTCCAGGATGGCGACGTTGTTCTCCCGTGCCAGTTCGCGGATGCGCTCGGCGACCAGGTCGGTGCCTTTTGCGACCACGCGCGGTGCGCGCATGTCGTTGTCGTCGTACTTGAGCGCGACCGCGAAGTGGGTCGGGTTGGTGACGACGATGTCGGCCTTGGGCACCTCGGCCATCATCCGGCGGCGCGCCATCTGCTGCTGCTGGCGGCGAATCTGCGCCTTGAGGTGCGGGTCGCCTTCGCTTTCCTTGTGCTCCTGGCGCACGTCCTCGCGCGACATGCGCAGCTTGCGATGGTGGCTCCACAACTGGTAGGGCACGTCGATCAGGGCAACCAGCAGCAGCGCGGCCGTGATGAGGGCGCAGTTGTAGGCCACCAGTTCGATCATTCGCGGCAGGGCCGCGCGTTCGGACTGCGCCATGAGCGCATTCACCTCGTCCATGTTGTCCATGATCACCATCCACGCCACGCCGCCGATCAAGAGCGACTTGGCCAGCGCCTTGAGCAACTCCGAAAGCGCCTGGGCGGAGAACATGCGGCCGATGCCGGCGATGGGATCGAGCTTGTCGAACTTGGGGCCGATGGCCTTGGCCGAGAAGAGCCAGCCGCCGAGCATGAGCGGTGCGGCGATGGCAGCGAGCACCATCATCCCGAACAGGGGCGCCAGCGCGATGAGCGCTTGCATCGCCATCAGGCCGGTCTGCGCCAGCATGTAGGCCGGGTCGAAGGCCGCGGACCGGTTGAAGTGCAGGCCGAGCGCAAGCGCGCCGCGAAGGGTGTTGCCGACGGATTCGGCGGTGATCCAGAGGCCGGCGACGGCGGTGCTCAAGAGCACGAAGGTGACCAGTTCGCGTGACCGCGCCACGTTGCCGTCCTCGCGCGCTTTCTCCAGGCGTCGCTCGGACGCCGGTTCTGTTTTCTCGAGATCGCTTTCTTCAGCCATTCATGCTCCGTACGAGCCTGGGCGCGATGGCGCCTGCTCATGGCTGAATTATTGAAGTCGGTGCCCGGGAACAATGCTTCGATCAGGACCCGGATTGCCCTCCTGCTCGGGGGATCGGATCGTGTGTTGCCGGTCGCGTGCGGAGTGCGCGGGGCGGTGGTGGGCGGTAGGGCTCCGGGCGGCAGCCGCCTCCGGTCCTTCGGACTTCGCTGCTGCTCCTCGCGTCAGGCGGGGTCCGCGCAA
>JANOCL010000009.1:0-2590 GCA_031412135.1 Variovorax sp.
CACATGCCGCCGGTCGCCGCCAGGCTTGGTGCGCGACACCAGCCCTTTCGACACCAGCGAGCCGACCGCCTTCGAGGTGCGCGCACGGTCGAGCTGCGCATGCTGCGCGAGCTGCGACGAACCCAGCTCGCCCTGGCTGGCCAGCGTCGCGATCAGCCGCCATTCGCGCCGGGTGATGCCGAAGCGGCCTTCGCACAGCCGGATCACCATGCCGCCAGCCACCGACAGCAGGCGGCTGAGCTTGTAGAGCAGCAGGTCGTCGAGCGGTCGCAGCGCATCGGCCATCGGGTTTTTCCGCAGAACAGTTGATTTGATCAATCGATTGTCGGCGCTCTAAAGTGGTTCGACGCCGCAGCGCGCCAGGAGACAACCCATGCCCATCGCATCCATCGACCGCCGCCAGGCACTTGCCGCAATCGGCGGCCTCGCACTCTCGCCGCTGGCGGGCGCACAGGCCGCGTTCACGCCCGGCACGCCGGTCAAGGTGCTGATCGGCGTGCCGGCCGGCGGCACACAGGACGTGCTGACGCGCGCCATCGCCCACGAGGTGCGCGACTCGCTAGGGCCGCTGGTGATCGACAACCGCTCCGGCGCGGCCGGCCGCATCGCGGCCGAGGCGGTGAAGACCGCCGCGCCCGACGGCCGCACGCTGCTGCTCGGCACCGCCGGGATGATGACGATGTTCCCCAATGCCTATCGCGATCTTTCCTACGCCCCGATGAAGGACTTCGTGCCGATCGTCAACGCGGCGCGCTTCGAGCTGGCGCTGGTGGTGGGCAAGGACGTACCGGCGAACACGCTGCCCGAGTTCATCGCCTGGGCCAGGGCGCAGGGCGACAAGGCGAGCTTCGCCTCCTACGGCGCCGGCACGCCCTCGCACTTTCTCGGCGAGATGCTCAACCGCGCGGCCGGCCTGAAGATGGTGCATGTCCCCTACCGCGGCTCCACCCCGGCGCGGCAGGACGTGATGGGCGGCACCGTGCCGGTGTACTTCGACACCGTCGGCGGTGCGCTGCAGATGCTGCCGGGCGGCCGCGTCAAGGTGCTCGCCACCAGCGGCGACAAGCGTTCGCCGCTGATGCCCAGCCTGCCGACCTTCGTCGAGGCGGGCTACAAGGACGTGGTGGCGGCGGCATGGTTCGCGTACTACGCGCCTCTGAAGACGCCGCAGCCGATCGTCGACAAGCTGCGCGCCGAATTCACCCGCGCGGTGAACTCGCGCGAGGTGCGCCAGCAGTTGCTGCAGAACGGCATGTATCCGGTGGGCGACGACGCAGCGGCGCTGCTGAAGACGATGCGTGAGGACACCGCACGCTGGGGCGGCATCATGAAGGCCGTCGGCTTTCAGGCCAACGATTGAACGGGAACACCATGCGTCTACAACACATCCTTCGCCGGCTCGCAGGCATCGCAATCGCTGCCGTGGCCTTCACAGCCGTGGCCCAGCCGCTGGACGGCCCGCTGCGCATCGTGGTGGGCTACGCGCCGGGTGGCGCCACCGACCGGGTGGCGCGCATCGTCGGCGACAAGCTGCAGGCGAAGCTTGGGGTGCCGGTGGTGGTCGACAACAAGCCGGGTGCCGGGGGCCGGCTGGCCGCGCAGCAGGTCAAGTCCTCCACCGCAGCCCAAAACGTCCTGATGCTCGCCAACCCGGCGGTGATGGTCGTCGCACCGCTGGTCTTCAAGGACAACGGCTACGACCCCGAGCGAGACTTCGTGCCCGTGTCGCACGTCAACGACTACGAGTTCGCGCTCTCGGTCGCCACCGCAGTTCCGGTGCGCGAACTGTCGCACCTGCTGGCCTGGATGCGCGCCAACCCCGACAAGGCCAATTTCGGCGTGCCGGCCACCGGCAGCCTGCCGCATTTCTTCGGGCTGATGATGGGCGAGAAGGCGCAGGTGCAGGCGCAGGTGGTCGGCTACCGCGGCTCCGCCCCGCTCCTGACCGACCTGATCGGCGGCCAGGTACCGATCGCCTTCGACACGCTCGACGTCGTCATTCCCCAGCACCAGGCCGGCAAGGTCCGCATCCTTGCGATGTCCGGTGCCAGGCGGTCGCCGTTCGCGCCGGAAGTGCCGACCTTCAAGGAAGCCGGGCTCGATCTGGTCGCGACCGGCTGGAACACCTTCTTCGCGCCGGCGGCCATGCCGCGCGAGAAGGTGGCGCGCCTGGCGCAGGCCATCCGCGAGGTCATGCAGGACGCGGACACTACGCGCCGCTTCAAGGATTCGCTGATGACACCGGTGGTCAGCACGCAGGCGCAGACGGCCGCGATGCTCGCCGCCTACCGCGCCCAGTGGGCGCCGGTGGTGCGCAAATCCGGCTACCAGCCCTAGGATGAAACATCCCCGAAGCGCCTGCGGGGCCTCCCCCTCGAGGGGGCGATACCAGCGGCCCGGCAAAGCCGGTTCCGCGGTAACTGTTGCTCGCCCCCAGGTTGGCTCACTTCGTGTAGCCGCCCACCCCCGCCGGGGGCGATACCAGCGGCCCGGCAAAGCCGGTTCCGCGGTAACTGTTGCTCGCCCCCAGGTTGGCTCACTTCGTGTAGCCGCCCACCCCCGCCGGGGGCGATACCAGCGGCCCGGCAAA
>JANOCL010000010.1:0-2753 GCA_031412135.1 Variovorax sp.
TTCAAGGCTGCAGGCCTCGACACCGAAAAGGCGCCCTCGACCTGGCCCGAAGTGGTGGCCGCCGCCGCCAAGCTCAAGGCTGCCGGCCATCGCTGCCCGTTCACCACCGCGTGGCAGGGCTGGACGCAGCTCGAAAGCTTCTCGGCCTGGCACAACGTCGAGTTCGCGACCAAGAACAACGGCCTGTCGGGTCTGGACGCGCGCATGAAGATCAATTCGCCTCTGCACGTGCGCCACATCGAGAACCTCTCGAACATGGCCAAGCAGGGCCTGTTCGTCTACAAGGGCCGCGGCAACGTGCCAGAAGCAAGCTTCGTCTCCGGCGAGTGCGCAATGATCAATACCTCATCGGGCTTCTATGGCAACGTCGCGAAGAACGCCAAGTTCGGCTACGGGCTGGCACCGCTGCCGCACTATCCCGACGTGCAGGGCGCGCCGCAGAACACGGTGATCGGTGGCGCCAGTCTCTGGGTGATGTCGGGCAAGAAGCCAGCCGAGTACAAAGGCGTGGCCGAGTTCTTCAAGTTCATCTCGACGCCTGAAGTGCAGTCCGCCAGCCACAAGCGCACGGGTTACCTGCCGGTGACGACGGCGGCCTATCAGCTGACCGAGAAATCCGGCTTCTACAAGCAGAACCCCGGCACCGACGTGGCCGTGACGCAGATGATCCGCAAGGTGACCGACAAGAGCCGCGGCATCCGCCTGGGCAACTATGTGCAGATCCGTGCGATCGAGGACGAAGAACTCGAACAGGTCTGGGCTGCCAAGAAGTCGCCGAAAGAAGCGTTGGACTCGATCGTGAAGCGCGGCGACGAACTGCTCGAGCGCTTCCAGAAGGCAAACAAGAGCTGACACCGTTTGTGCAGGCGTCGCGAACATCGCGCCGCAGCAGCTAACATCCACCGCCCCGCCTGCATCGCAGCCGGGGCGGAACTTTTATCAGGTACAGCTCATGGAAAAACGCGTCGTCTTTCGCTCCGGCTGGCTGCCTTGGGCGCTGCTGGCGCCGCAGCTGGTCGTCATCAGCGTGTTCTTCTTCTGGCCAGCCAGCCAGGCGCTGGTTCAGTCGCTGCAGGTACAGGATGCATTCGGAAGCTCGACCGAATGGGTGGGCCTGCAGAACTTCAGGCAGCTGTTCAACGACCCGGGCTACCTGGATTCATTCAAGACCACAGCGCTGTTCTCGGTGCTGGTGGCGGTGATCGGCATCAGCCTGGCGCTGCTCCTGGCCGTGTTCGCGGACCGCATCGTGCGCGGCGCGATGCTCTACAAGACCTTGCTGATCCTGCCGTATGCGGTGGCGCCCGCCGTGGCGGCGGTGTTGTGGGTTTTCATGTTCTCGCCGTCGCTGGGCGTGGTCGCCTATGCGCTCGAAAAAGTCGGCATCGAATGGAACCATCTGCTGAACTCGACGCACGCAATGACCTTGATCGTCATGGCCTCGATCTGGAAGCAGATCTCCTACAACTTCCTGTTCTTCCTGGCCGGTCTTCAGTCGATCCCGAAATCGCTGATCGAAGCCGCCGCCATCGACGGCGCCCGGCCCTGGCGCCGGTTCTGGACCGTCCAGTTCCCGCTGCTGTCGCCCACCACCTTCTTCCTGCTGGTGATCAATGTCGTCTATGCCTTCTTCGACACCTTCGCGATCGTCGATGCGGCGACGCAGGGCGGCCCCGGCAAGGACACGGCGATCCTGGTCTACAAGGTCTACTACGACGGCTTCAAGGCCATGGACCTCGGCGGTTCGGCGGCTCAATCGGTGGTGCTGATGGTGATCGTCATCGCGCTCACCGTCGTGCAGTTCCGCTACGTCGAAAAGAAAGTGAATTACTAGCATGGTCGAACGCAGCCCCACCCTCGGCATCCTGGCGCACGCGGTGATGATCTTCGGCGTTTTGATCGTCGCCTTTCCGCTCTACCTCGCGTTCGTCGCGTCGAGCCATACCGCGCAGGACATCGTGCAGGCGCCGATGCCGCTTTTGCCCGGCGCCCATCTCTGGGAGACCTACAAGGCGGCGCTGTTCGGTCGCGACAGCGGCGCCGGGTCCACCGCACCGGTGGCCCGCATGATGTGGGTCAGCCTGGTGTCGGCGCTGGTCATCACCTTCGGCAAGATCGCCATCTCGCTGCTGTCGGCCTTTGCAGTGGTTTATTTCCGCTTCCCGTTCAAGGGCCTCTGCTTCTGGGCCATCTTCGTCACCCTGATGCTGCCGGTCGAAGTGCGCATCGGCCCGACCTACCAGGTGGTGTCGGACCTGGGCATGCTCAACAGCTACGCGGGCCTCACGGTGCCGCTGATCGCCAGCGCCTCCGCCACTTTCCTGTTCCGGCAGTTCTTCCTGACCGTGCCCGACGAACTGGTGGAAGCCGCGCGCATCGACGGCGCCGGGCCGCTGCGCTTCTTCAAAGACGTGCTGCTGCCGCTGAGTTCAACCTCGATCGCGGCGCTGTTCGTCATCCAGTTCATCTACGGCTGGAACCAGTACCTGTGGCCGCTGCTCGTCTCCACCGAGGAGCGCATGTACCCGGTGGTGATCGGCATCAAGCAGATGATCTCCGACGGCGACGCGACGAACGACTGGGCCACCATCATGGCCACGGCAATCCTGGCGATGCTGCCGCCGGCGCTGGTCGTGATGCTGATGCAGAAGTGGTTCGTCAAGGGCCTTGTGGACACCGAAAAGTAGAAAGCACCGCATGGGCGCGATCAGCCTCAGAAACGTCGAAAAGACCTACGGCTCGGGCGCCAAGGT
>JANOCL010000011.1:0-5438 GCA_031412135.1 Variovorax sp.
GGTCTTGCTGTCGGCGAACACGTTCGACCGCTGGACCGCGGTGAACAGTTCCTGGTAGCGATCCGACGGCGTGAGCACGTCGGGCGCCGGCGCTTCGGCGGCTCGCTTCGAACGGGTGGCGCCGCCGGCCGCGCCCAGGCCATCGTCTTGCTTCAATGTTCGGGGTAGTTCCACAGGAGTCCTCCGTCGGAGCCCGACGCGATGTTTCTGACCGTGATGCCGAGCCGCGAGCTGATGCTGATCACTTTTCCGCCGCGGCCCACCACATTGCAATGCGCCGCGAAAGACTGCGCGAGAAAGAACGCGGCCTTCAGGTTCACGTCCATCATTCGGTCGCAGCCGGCCTCGGCGGTGGCGAGAAAATCGGCACGCTTCTGGATGCCGGCATTGTTGACCAGAATGTAGAGCGGACCCAGCTCGTCGGCCGCCTGCGCAAGCGATGCGCGCATGGGCATAACGCATGCCTGGATCACCAATTGGTTCGGCAGCCCAAAAAAAAGCCCGCCGAAGCGGGCAAGACTCGCTTTCGCGAGGCAGAGGAATGATGTGCCTCGAGCTCGCTTGTCGCCCTACTCTTCGCGGCCACCGCCGATACCGAGCAGCATGAGCAGCGACTGGAACACGTTGTACAGGCTCAGGTACACGCCCAGCGTGGCGGTTATGTAGTGGGTCTCGTGGCCGTCCTTCACGCGCTTCAGGTCGTAAAGGATGAAAGCCGAGAAAATGCCGATCGCCAGCACGGCGAGGGTGATCAACAAGGCGTTCGACTGGATAAAGAAGTTTGCGATGCCGGCCACCAGCAACATGATCGCGCCGACGAAAAGGAACTTCCCCATCGAGCTCAGGTCGCGCTTGATAATCGACGACAGCGCCGCCATCCCCATGAAGATGGCGCCGGTACCAGCGAACGCTGTCATGACCAGGCCCGCGCCGTTGGCCAGCCCCAGCACGCTGCCGACCAGGCGCGACAGCATCACGCCCATGAAGAAAGTGAATGCCAGCAGCACGGGCACGCCCGCTGCAGAGTTCTTCGTCTTCTCGATCGCGAACATGAAGCCGAACGCGCCGGCCAGGAACACGACGATGCCGATTCCGGGGGACATCGCGCTCGCGACGCCGGTGGCCACGCCCATCCACGCGCCGAGCACGGTCGGAATCATCGACAGCGCGAGCAGCCAGTAGGTGTTGCGCAGTACCTGGTTGCGCTCGACTTGTGGTGTCAGCAGTTCCGGGCGAAGAACAATTGTCGAAGCTTGATCGGTCATGAACATCTCTCCAGAATCGGATGGCCCACGCCACCCTTGCCGCAATGTAGGACAAGGATCGGCGTGGCAGAAGCAGGCTAAAGCTGCAGAACGCATCGGCTTTTTCGATGTGGCGGGCTTTCAATCGCCGGTTTCAAGTCTGCCGCGCAACGGGCCGAGTGCCTCGACCCGTGCGGGAGGCCCGGCTGCATTCGAAGCCGCCAGTGCATTCGCATCACTTTTGCGAGGCTCCGGCCATCATCCTGTCGGTGTAGGCAATGGCCATGGCGGACAGCAGAAAAGCGAGATGAATCACGGTCTGCGCAATCAACACCCTGTCTGTGTAGTTTTCGGCGTTGATGAACGTCTTCAGCAGATGGATCGAACTGATACCGATGATGGCAGTGGCCAGCTTGACCTTGAGCACAGACGCATTGACATGGCTCAGCCATGCCGGCTGGTCCCGGTGGCCTTGCAATCCCAACCTGCTCACAAAGGTCTCGTAGCCACCAACGATCACCATGATCAACAGGTTCGAGATCATCACGACATCGATCAACGCGAGCACCACAAGCATCAGTAGCGTTTCCGTCAAAGATTCGATCGGCGCATCGGTCTTGTAGCCAATACTTTTGACCAAAGACCGAACCGCTTCCGCATCCCCGAATACGGCTCCTACCAGATGCGCCAGCTCAACGACGAAGTGGATGACATAGACGGCCTGTGCCAGGATCAGACCCAAGTACAGCGGCACCTGCAGCCAACGGCTTGCGAAGATCAGGCGCGGCAGTGGCCGCAAGGCGGAATCCCCCGGAATCGAGGCAGACGGCGAAGCAGGTGTCGGGTGTTCGGATGAAGACATATCTGCAGCGCTTCATGCGCAAGTTTCAGCCGCCTGACCACCGGCGACCCGCGATGCCGCATATGCGGCGGATCGCGGGTGCGCTGGCGTGCGCTCAAGTGCTTTCGGCCGGCGCTGCACTGCCACGTGTTTTCCAGAGCGACACCAGCACGCCGCCCGCGATAAGGCCGAAAGTCACGGAGAGCGAGATCACGGCGGGCACCTTGCCGATGATTCCGACGAGAAAGATCTTGGAACCGATGAAGACGAGCACCAGCGCCAACGCATACTTCAGGTACTTGAACCGATGGATCATCGCGGCCAACGCGAAGTACAGTGCCCGCAAACCCAGGATCGCGAAGATGTTGCTGGTGTAGACGATGAACGGATCGGTAGTGATCGCAAAGATCGCGGGCACCGAGTCGACCGCAAACACCAGGTCGATGAACTCCACCATGCAAAGCGCCAGGAAGAGCGGTGTTGCCCAGCGAACTACCTTACCGGTTTCTGGATCGGCACGGTGCACGAAGAATGCATTGCCTTCCACCTGTGGCGTGACGCGCATGCGCTTGCGCAAGAAGCGAAGCAATCCGTTGTTGGCGATGTCGGGCATGTGATCCGCGACCAGCCACATCTTCACGCCAGTGAACACGAGAAACGCGCCGAACAGATAGAGGACCCAGCTGAATTCGCTGACCAGGCTCGCACCCAAGGCAATCATCAACGCACGCAGCACGATGACCCCGAGAATGCCCCAGAAGAGCACGCGGTGCTGGTATTGGCGTGGAATCGACAGGTAGCTGAAGATCAACGCGATCACGAAGACGTTGTCCATCGACAAGGACTTCTCTATCAAGAAGCCCGTGAAGTACTCCGTGCCGCTCTGGACGCCAAGAAACCACCAGACCCACGCACCGAACGCGACGGCCATGCCGATATAGCCTGCCGACAGAAAAAGGCTTTCCCGCACGCCGATCTCGCGATCGTCGCGGTGCAGAACTCCCAGATCGAGTGCCAGCAACGTGACCACCACAGCCACGAACACCAGCCAGATCCAGACTGCCTTGCCAAGGAAGGGACTGGTCAGAAATTCGTTCAGAATGTCCACGGCGCGTTCCTTTTCTTAAACAGTTTTTGCGTTCGATCTCAGTAAAGCGCCAGCACCAATGCGGCAATCAGGGTGGCGACGCTCCCCGTACCCAGCAACCGCGCATCGCGGTGATTCTTTTGCCGGACTTCTCGCCCGCATACCCATCCGAGTGAGAGCGCCAAGATCGCAAGTGCGCCGGCTATCTCAACCATTGCCTTCCCCCGACATCAGGCAAATCGCGCGGAACTGCCGAGCCTCGCGATCGCTGGCCTGGAGATATGAGTTCATGAGTGTCCCGAGCTGTGAAAGCGGCAAATCTAGCCGGCACCAATCAAAGGTTGAAGCAGCGATTCGCGCAGTGACACTTCGGCATTTCCGATGCAGCATCGCGGACTTGAGTGCTATACCGGAGAGTGCGGCATCGCCTCCGCCGAGGTCACTCTTGAATCCGCCCAACCGACTTGCGCATGAACTACCGTCATCTCTATTATTTTTGGGTCGTTGCCAAGGAAGGCGGGTTCTCCCGCGCAGCGGAACGGCTGGACATGGCCATCCAGACCATCAGCGCCCAGGTGCGTGATCTCGAAAAGGCGCTTGGCCACCAGTTACTCAAACCCGCCGGCCGCGGCATCGCATTGACGGACGCAGGGCAGGCCGCCTTCGCGCGTGCCGAAGAAATCTTTCAGATCGGGCAGTTGATCCCCGCAGAAGTCAGCGAGGCCGCAAGCGGCAAGGTGGCGCGTCTGGCGGTCGGTCTTTCAGACGGCATTTCGAAGCTCGCAGTGCACGCATTGCTGGCACCCATTCTCGGCACCGAATCGTTGCGGCTTTTGTGCCATGAAGGCGAATCCGAACAACTTCTCGCCGAGCTCGCGCTGCACCATCTCGATCTTGTGCTCTCTTGCAAACCGGCGCCGCCGAACCCGACCTTGCGCCTCTCGTGCGAAAGGCTTCTGAACTCACAGGTCGAGTGGTACGGCCCCCCTGCCCTGGCGCGCAAAGCCGCAGGGCAAGACTTTCCCGCTTCCCTCAGGCATTTGCCCGTGCTGTTACCGACAGGGCATTCGGCGATTCGCCCCAAGCTGGACCGTTGGTTCGAGACGAGAGGTATCAAACCCCGCATCGTCGGCGAATTCGAGGACAGCGCCCTCATGGCTGTATTTGCGGCGCGCGGTCTCGGGGTGTTTCCACTGAGCCCACTGGGTGCCGTGGACCTGACATTGTTGCGAGGCCTGCGACGACTCGGCGGTTGCGAAGGGGTTCACGAGGAGATCTATGCCATCAGGTCAAGACGTGGGCAGCATCATCCACTGGTTCTCGAGATCCTCAAGATGCAAGCTTCCTAGACGGACTCGGCGCGCTGTTGGGAATTTCGAAGTATTCGTCTCTTCCAGGCTGCTGTGTCGGCGCAGGCAAGCTCACTAGTGTAGTGCGCTCGAAATAGCGGAACTTATTTGATGCGGCACACTCCGACCTTGACGGAGGTCGCAGCCATGCGCATTGCCCCAAGGATCGAACTGAATGCGGTTGTCCAACGAGAGTTGACGGCACTGGCGCGGCGAGGCCGCGTCGAGGCTCGTGTGCAGCAGAGGGCCAAGGTCGTTTTGCTGGCCGCTCAGGGCTGGCAGAACAAGGACATCGCCGTCGAGGTTGATCTGGATCGGCGCCAAGTCGCCTTGTGGCGCCAGCGCTTCCTGGACGGCGGGGTGGAGGCCCTGATGCACGACGCGCCGCGCCCCGGGCGCACCCCCAGCGTGACCGCCGAGCTGGAATCGAGCATCGTGGACAAGACGCTTCACGACAAGCCCATCGCCGCCACGCACTGGAGCACGCGCACGCTGGCCGCACAGCTCGGGGTGGGGCCCACGACGATTCGCCGCGTGTGGCAGCGCAACGGCCTGAAGCCGCATCGGCAGAGCAGCTTCAAGCTCTCGCGCGACCCGCGCTTCGAGGACAAGCTGCTGGACGTCGTGGGGCTGTACCTGAACCCACCCGAGCGCGCCCTGGTGCTCAGCTGCGACGAAAAAAGTCAGATCCAGGCGCTCAACCGCACCCAGCCGGGCTTGCCGATGAAGAAAGGCCGCGTCGGCACCGTCACGCACGACTACAAGCGCCACGGCACGACCACGCTGTTTGCCGCGCTCAACACCCTGGACGGCAGCGTGATCTCGATGTGCCCGCCACGGCACCGCCACAGCGAATGGCTCAAGTTCCTGCGCCTGATCAACCGCCGAACGCCCAAGCACCTGAGCCTGCATCTGAT
>JANOCL010000012.1:0-3175 GCA_031412135.1 Variovorax sp.
TGGAACAGGGCGAGGCGCCTGGCGCCGGCCATCTGGCACAACTCGACGCCGACGATGTTGCTCGAGTGCCCCCAGTCCTGCTTGACCGACACCGCATCGGCCAGCGAGTACATGCCGTCGAAGATGACGAGGTCGGCATCGCGGAAGAACTCGACGAAGCGCGCGGTGTGCTCGGGCTGGTCCAGCGGGTGTTCGCTGTCGGTGGAGTAGACGACCGACTTGCCCTGCGACTCGAAGCGGTAGCCGTACGAGTCGCCGCCGTGACGCTGCAGCATCGGGGTGACGCCGACACCGCCGACGTCGTGGCGCTGGCCCGGCGTCAGGTGGACGAACTCGAGCTTGGCATTGAAGATCGAGAAATCGACCGGGAACGAGGGCGGGTCCTGCTGCCGCCGCAGCGCGGCTTCCAGGCCGTCGTGGCAGCCGTAGATGACGACCCGGTTGCCAGGCACGAAGGCCGGCGCGAAGAACGGCAGCCCCATGATGTGGTCCCAGTGCAGGTGGGACTGGAAGATGTGGAAGGTCTGCGCCGTGCCGCCGTGCTGTTGCATCACGGCCTGGCCGAACGGCCGCAGGCCGCTGCCCATGTCGCAGACGAAATGGTCGAAGCCGCCGGTCTCGATCTGCACGCACGAGGTGTGGCCGCCGTAGGTGCCTTGGGTGGCGAAAGGCAGGCTGGCGAGGACCCGCTGCACGTCGGCGTCGGTGTCGAGCGGGCGGCCGCGCGCTGCGCGCAGCGCCGCCTGCAGCTTCTCGCGCACGCCGTCGGCCGTGAGGGCCACCGGCAGCGAACCGCGCGTGCCCCAGAAGTGCACCCGCATCAAGGCGCGCCGCCTTGCGGGTCCTGGCCGGTGCGGTACGCCGCCAGCGCTTCGGGCGAGCACAGCGCCAAGGCTTCGTCCAGCCGTCCGGTGACCGACAGGATGCGGTTGAAACGGCTGATTGCGAAGATCTCGGCCACCACCGGCTGCAGCGCGGTCACGAGCAACTGCGCCTGCTGCTCGCGCAACTGCTTGGCCGCCACCATCAGCACGCGCAGGCCGACGCTGCTGATGTAGTCGAGGGCGGCAAAATCGAGCACCAGGCAGCCACGTGCGGCGCCCGCCTCGGCCACCAGCGGCGCCAGCGCGAGTTCGACCGCGGCGCTCGTGGCATGGTCGATGCGGCCGACCGGCTGGGCCACGATCGCGTTGGCGAAACGGCGGGTTGCGATCTCCACGGAAGTTGCCTTTCGGGTGGCTTCAGGCGTCGCTGTCGGCCTGCTCGACGATGTCGCTCATCGGAATGCACGAGCAGAACAGGTTGCGATCGCCGTGCACATTGTCCACGCGGCCGACCGGACTCCAGTATTTATTGCGCCGCAGCCCAGGCATCGGGAACGCCGCGCGTTCGCGCGAGTACGGGTGCGGCCAATCGGTGGTCAGCAGGAAGGTTGCCGTGTGCGGCGCGTTCTTCAGCGGGTTGTCCTCGCGCGGCCACGCACCCGACTCGACCTGCCGGATCTCGTCGCGGATGGCGATCATCGCGTCGCAGAAACGGTCGAGTTCCTGCAAAGGTTCGCTTTCGGTGGGCTCGACCATCAGGGTGCCGGCCACCGGGAAGCTCAGCGTCGGCGCGTGGAAGCCGTAGTCGATCAGGCGCTTGGCGACGTCTTCGGCGCTGATGCCGGAGCTGTCCTTCAGCGGTCGCAGGTCGAGGATGCACTCGTGCGCCACGCCGCCGCCCCGGATGCCGGCCACCTGGCTGCTGTAGTGGATGTCGTAGTGGTCGGCCAGGCGCGCGGCCACGTAGTTGGCCGAGAGAATGGCGATCTCGGTGGCCGCGCGCAGGCCGTCGGCGCCCATCAGTCGCACGTACATCCAGCTGATCGGCAGCACGCCGGCATTGCCCAGCGGCGCTGCCGACACCGCGCCCACCGGTGACGCGACGCCGCTGCCGGTGCGGTGGCCGGGCAGGTAGGGCACCAGGTCGTCGACCACGCAGACGGGGACGACGCCGGGGCCGCCGCCGCCGTGCGGGATGCAGAAGGTCTTGTGCAGGTTCAGGTGGCTCACGTCGCCGCCGAATTCACCCGGCGCGGCCACGCCGACCAGCGCATTCATGTTGGCGCCGTCGACGTAGACCCGCCCGCCGTGCGCATGCACCAGGGCACAAAGCTCCTTCACATGCGGGTCGAATACGCCGTAGGTCGACGGGTAGGTGATCATGATCGCGGCCAGTTCGGCCTGGTGCTTCAGGCACTTGGCCTGCAGATCGACCAGGTCGACATTGCCTTCGTCGTCGCACTTGACCACCACCACCCGCATGCCCGCCATCTGCGCACTGGCCGGGTTGGTGCCGTGTGCCGATTCGGGAATCAGGCAGACGGTGCGTACGCTGTCGCCGCGCGATTCATGCCAGGCCTTGATCGCCAGCAGGCCGGCGTATTCCCCCTGCGAGCCGGCATTCGGTTGCAGGCTGATGCCGGCATAACCGGTGGCCTGGCACAGCCAGTCGCGCAACTGCTGATCGAGCAGCGCGTAACCCTGCAGCTGATCTGCCGGTGCAAACGGGTGGATCTGCGCGAATTCGGGCCAGGTGATCGGAATCATCTCGCTGGTCGCGTTCAGCTTCATCGTGCACGAGCCCAGCGGGATCATCGAGCGGTCGAGCGCCAGATCCTTGTCGGACAGGCTGCGGATGTAGCGCAGCATTTCCGTTTCGCTGTGGTGTCGGTTGAAGACCGGGTGGGTCAGGAACGCGCTCTTGCGCTGCAGCGCTGCCGGAATCAGCGTGGCGATCCCGGCCTCATGGGCGCCGAGGTCGGGCGGCGTCTGCCCGTCCGCGAATAGCTCCAGCAGGGCGACCAGGTCACTGCGGGTGGTGGTCTCGTCGAGCGTGATGCCGACGCTGTCTGCGCTGGCGGCACGCAAGTTCATGCCCAGTTCGCGCGCCGCCGCCAGCAAGTCATCGCGTCGCTGGCCGACCTCGACCTGCACGGTGTCGAAGATGCGATCGTGCAGCAAGGGGTGGCCGAGTTCGCGCAGGCCCTTCGCGAGCATCGCGGTATAGCTGGCCACGCGCAGCGCAATCCGCTTCAGCCCGACCGGGCCGTGATAGACCGCATACATGCTGGCCACCACCGCCGGCAACACCTGTGCGGTGCAGATGTTCGATGTCGCCTTTTCGCGCCGGA
>JANOCL010000013.1:0-9399 GCA_031412135.1 Variovorax sp.
TGGACAACGCGCGCGACGGCGACGTTCTCATCTGCATGGGCGCGGGCTCCATCGGCGCCGTGCCTGCGAAGGTGGTCGAACTCGGCGGCGCCGCCGACCGCAAATCGGAGCGCTTCACGCGCGAGGGGAGGCCGCTATGACCAAAGTTGCTGACTTCGGCAAGGTCGCCGTCCTGTACGGCGGCAGCTCGGCCGAACGCGAGATCTCGATCATGTCGGGCACCGGCGTGCTCGACGCGCTGCGTTCGCGCGGCGTCGACGCGCATGCCTTCGATCCGGCCGAGCGCGACTTGATCGACCTCAAGCGCGAAGGCTTTGCCCGCTGCTTCGTCGTGCTGCACGGACGCCATGGCGAAGACGGCACGGTGCAGGGCGCACTCGAGCTGCTGGGCATTCCCTACACCGGCTCCGGCGTGATGGCCTCCAGCGTGGCGATGGACAAGGTCATGACCAAGCGCATCTGGCAGGCCGACGGGCTGCCGACGCCGCGCTATGTGCGGCTTGCGTTCGACCAGCAGAGCCGCGAGCAGATCAACGCCGTGCCCGACGTGCTGGGCCTGCCCTTGATCGTCAAGCCGCCGCGCGAGGGGTCTTCCATCGGCGTGACCAAGGTCATGGGCTACTCCCAGATGCAGGACGCGGTGACGCTCGCAGTGCGCTACGACAGCGATGTGCTGTGCGAGGAATTCATCGAAGGCGAGGAGGTGACCTGCGCCGTGCTCGGCAGCGGCCTCGATGCACAGGCGCTGCCGGTGGTGCGCATCGCCGCACCCGAAGGCGCCTACGACTATCAGAACAAGTACTTCACCGACGTGGTGAAGTACCACTGCCCGAGCGGCCTGCCCGAAGCCGAAGAGCGCGAGATCCGGCGCATCGCGCTGGCCGCCTACCACCAGCTCGGCTGCCGCGGCTGGGGCCGGGCCGACCTGATGATCCGCGCCAGCGACCGCAAGCCGTTCCTGCTGGAGATGAACACGTCGCCGGGCATGACCAGCCATTCGCTGGTGCCGATGTCGGCGCGCGCCGCGGGCATCGCCTACGAAGACCTGTGCGTGCGCGTCCTGGCTTCGGCCACGCTCGACAGCAAGCCGGAGGCACCGTGACCGGCAACATCCAGGCGCCTTTCGACGTCAAGCTCATGAACGTGACCGCGACGCTGGTGTATGCGTTGTTCGCGCTCGTGCTGCTGGCGGCGGGTGCCTGGTGGGTGCTGCGCCAGCCTTTCTTTCCGCTGGCCGGCATCAAGGTCGACGGCGAGGTCACGCACAACAACGCCGTGACGCTGCGGGCAAACGTGGCACCGCAGTTGGCCGGCAACTTCTTCACCGTCGACCTGGCGCGGGCGCGCAGCGCGTTCGAATCGGTGCCGTGGGTGCGCAAGGCCGTGGTGCGGCGCGAGTTTCCGAACACGCTGCGCGCGACCCTGACCGAGCATGTGCCTGCCGCGCACTGGGGCGACGAAGCGGCTTCGCAGCTGATCAACGGCTACGGCGAAGTGTTCGATGCCAACGTGGCCGAGGTCGCCGACAGCCTGCCGCGGCTCGGCGGTCCGCCCGAGCAGGCCGGGCAGGTGCTGGGCATGTACCGCATGCTGCTGCCGCTCTTCGAGCCCTACGACTTGAGCATCGACCAGCTCACGCTTTCCAGCCGCGGCAGTTGGCGCGCTGTGCTCGACACCGGCGCCACGCTCGAACTCGGCCGCGGGCGCAGCGAAGAAGTGGCGATGCGCACGCAGCGTTTCCTGAGCACGGCGGCACCGGTGGCGCGGCAGTACGGGCGCAACGTCGGCGCGATCGAAGGCGCCGACCTGCGCCACAACGAGGGCTATGCGCTGCGGCTGCGCGGCGTCACCACGGTCGTTCCAGACCCCAAGAAAAAGTAGCGAGAAAAGAAAGCGAACAGAGGAGCTTCATGTCCAAGGAATACAAAGACCTGGTTGTCGGACTCGACATCGGCACCGCCAAGGTGATGGTAGTGGTGGCCGAGGTGCTGCCGAACGGCGAACTCAAGCTGGCCGGGCTCGGCGTCGCCCCCAGCAACGGACTCAAGCGCGGCGTGGTGGTGAACATCGACGCCACGGTGCAGAGCATCCAGCAGGCGCTGAAAGAAGCGGAGCTGATGGCCGATTGCAAGATCAGCCGCGTCTACACCGGCATCACCGGCAGCCACATCCGCGGCATCAACTCGAGCGGCATGGTGGCGGTCAAGGACAAGGAAGTCACCCAGGCCGACGTGGCCCGCGTGGTCGAGACGGCGCGTGCCATCAACATCTCGAGCGACCAGCGGCTCTTGCTGGTGGAGCCGCAGGAGTTCGTGATCGACGGCCAGGACGTGAAGGAGCCGATCGGCATGAGCGGCATGCGCCTCGAGGCCAAGGTGCACATCGTCACCGGCGCGCAGAGCGCGGCCGAGAACATCATCAAGTGCGTGCGCCGCTGCGGGCTCGAGGTCGACCAGCTGATGCTGAATCCGCTGGCATCGAGCCAGTCGGTGCTGACCGAGGACGAACGCGAACTGGGCGTGGTGCTGGTCGACATCGGCGCCGGCACCACCGACGTCGCGATCTTCACCAACGGCGCAATCCGCCACACCGCGGTGATCCCGATCGCCGGCGACCTGATCACCAGCGACATCGCGATGGCGCTGCGCACGCCGACCAAGGACGCGGAAGACATCAAGGTCGAGCACGGCTATGCCAAGCAGCTGCTGGCCGACCCGGACACCCAGGTGGAAGTGCCGGGCCTCGGCGACCGCGGCCCACGCATGCTGAGCAAGCAGGCCCTGGCCGGTGTGATCGAGCCGCGCGTCGAAGAAATCTTTTCGCTGGTGCAGCAGGTGGTTCGCGAGTCGGGCTACGAAGAGGTGCTGTCTTCCGGCGTGGTGCTCACCGGCGGCAGTGCGGTGATGCCCGGCATGGTCGAACTCGGCGAGGACATCTTCCTGAAGCCGGTGCGGCGCGGCATTCCCAAGTATTCGAGCGCTCTGTCGGACATGGTGGCGCAGCCGAGGGCCGCGACCGTGATGGGCCTTCTGGAAGAGGCGCGCTATGCGCGCTTGCGCGGCTTCAAGGTGGCGCAGAAGAACGGTTCGGTAAAGACCGCGTTCGGACGCTTCAAGGACTTCATCGTGGGTAATTTTTGATGCACCCCCAGTCTTCGCGCACTTTGTGTCGCTACGCCAACCCCCTTCCAGGGGGCAACACCAGCGGCCCGGCAAAGCCGGTTCCGCGGTGTTCCTGGAAGCGCGCCTCGACCGTTCGCGCGGCGGGGCCGCCTCGGCACTTCAACGAGCGATGGCGGCGAACCGGGCCACCACTCTGATTCATACCGGTTACCCATAAAAAACTTCATTTACACACACGGCAACTGCAAATTTTTAGGAGTCAGAAATGGCCATCGAAATGATCGAAATGGAAGAGTTCAACCAGGGCACGATGATCAAGGTCATCGGTGTCGGCGGCGGCGGCGGCAACGCGGTCGCCCACATGATGGAGCGCGGCGTGCAGGGCGTCCAGTTCGTCTGCGCCAACACCGATGCGCAGGCGCTGTCGCGCAGCAATGCGCACAAGACCATCCAGCTCGGCACCAACGGGCTGGGAGCAGGCAGCAAGCCGGAGAGGGGGCGCGACGCCGCCGAAGCCGCGATCGACGATATCCGCGAGTCGATCGCCGGCGCGCACATGCTCTTCATCACGGCCGGCATGGGTGGCGGCACCGGCACCGGCGCGGCACCGGTGATCGCGCGCATCGCCAAGGAGATGGGCATCCTCACCGTCGGCGTGGTGACCAAGCCCTTCGACTGGGAAGGCGGCCGGCGCATGACCAATGCCGACGCAGGGCTGGCCGAGCTCGAGGCCAACGTCGATTCGCTGATCGTCGTGCTCAACGAGAAACTGTTGGACGTGCTGGGCGAGGACGTGACGCAGGACGAGGCCTTCGCGCATGCCAACGACGTGCTCAAGAACGCGGTCGGCGGCATCTCGGAAATCATCAACGAGTACGGCGGCGTGAACGTCGACTTCGAAGACGTGCGCACGGTGATGGGCGAGCCCGGCAAGGCGATGATGGGCACCGCCGCGGCCGCCGGCCCCGACCGTGCGCGCATCGCGGCAGAGCAGGCAGTCGCCTGCCCGCTGCTCGAAGGCATCGACCTTTCGGGCGCCAAGGGCGTGCTGGTGCTGGTGACCGCATCGAAGGGTTCGCTCAAGCTGAGCGAGTCGAAGCTGGCGATGAACACCATCCGCGCCTACGCCTCGCCGGATGCGCACGTGATCTACGGCGCCGCCTACGACGACAGCCTGGGCGACGAGATGCGCGTGACCGTGGTCGCCACTGGCCTGTCGCGCCAGGACGCACGCCGCCAGGCGCCGACGCTCGAGGTGATCCGCACCGGCACGGACAACATTCCGTTCCACGTGCCGACGCTCGGTGGCATGGGTCACGGCCACGGCCACGGCGCACAGCCCAACTACGAAGGCATGGCGGTCCCCAGCGTGTGGCGTACCAACCGCACGATGGCCGCGGCCAAGGTGGATGCGCTGTCGTCGGGTGGCATGGACGATTTCGAGATCCCTGCGTTCCTGCGCCGCCAGGCCGATTGACGTTCGGGCATGACGGCTATTGCGGACATAGCAAGGCGCACGGTACGCCGGACGCCTCGCGCTCCTAAAATCGCGGCCGTGCTGAAACAACGAACCCTCAAGTCCATTACGCGCGCCGTTGGCGTGGGGCTGCACAGCGGGCAGCGAGTGGAGCTCACGCTGCGGCCGGCACCGGTCGATTCGGGCATCGTGTTCCGCCGGGTCGACCTGCCGGAGCCGGTCGAGATCGCGATGACGGCAGAGGCGGTGACCGACACGCGGCTCGCATCGACCGTGTCGTCGAAGGGTGCCAAGGTCCAGACCATCGAGCACCTGATGTCGGCCTGTGCCGGCCTGGGCATCGACAACCTGCTGATCGACATCACCGCCGACGAGGTGCCGATCCTCGACGGCTCGGCCTCGTCCTTCGTGTTCCTGCTGCAGAGCGCGGGCATCGAGTTGCAGAACGCACCGCGCCGCTTCATCAAGGTGCTGCGGCCGGTCGAGGTGCGCGAAGGCGAGGGCCAGGACGCCAAGTGGGCGCGGCTTTCGCCCTACCACGGCTACAAGCTCAGCTTCGAGATCGACTTCGATCACCGCGTGGTCGACGCCAGCGGCCAGCGGGTCGAGTTCGACCTGGGCTCGGGCTCCTACAGCCGCGACATCGCGCGCGCACGCACCTTCGGCTTCACCAAGGAAGTCGAATACATGCGCTCCAAGGGCCTGGCGCTGGGCGGCGGGCTCGACAACGCGATCGTGATGGACGACACCAAGGTCCTGAATGCGGGCGGGCTGCGCTACGACGACGAGTTCGTGAAGCACAAGATTCTCGACGCCATGGGCGACCTCTACGTGATCGGCCGGCCGCTCCTTGCCGCCTACAGCGCGTTCCGCTCCGGCCATGCGCTCAACAACAAGCTGCTGCGCGAACTGCTGGCCCACGAAGACGCCTACGAGATCGTCACCTTCGACGACGAGAAGCGCGCACCGGCCGGCTTTGCCGAAGTCGCCCGCGCCTGGTAGCGCCTGCGGCATCTTTCTTCTTCCGTCCGATGCTGCTGTTCCGCTGGGCCATCCTGTTCCTGCTGCTGGTGGCCGGTGTGTCCTTCGCGTTCTACGCCGCCACCGGCAAGGTGAAGTACCGGCGCTTCGGCTGGACCGTGCTCAAGTGGACGCTGCTGGCGGCGTTCGGGTTCTTTGCGGTGTTGATTGCGGAGCGGGTGGCTTGAACTGATATCCTTACAACGTTGTAAGGAGTCGACGATGCAAACCACCTTGACATCCAAGGGTCAGATGACGCTGCCGAGCGCTGCCAGGGCCCGGCTCGGTCTGGAAGCCGGCGACCGGCTTCTGGTGACTGTGGTCGACGACGACACCATCGTGCTGAAACGGCCGGCATCTACTCCCGTCAAGATGCTGCGGGGCATGCTGGCTCGGCCAAAGCGGGCGCTGACAGTGGAAGAAATGGATGCCGGCGTCGCAGCTCACCTGAGCGAGAAGCACCGCTGCGCTACTGCGAAGTGATCGCACTCGACACGAATCTGTTGGTGAGGTTGCTCACCAACGACGATATGCGCCAGGCGGCGAAGGCCGAGGCTTGGCTTCGCGACAATGCCAGCGCGCGTTCGCCCGCGTATGTCGATCACATCGTGCTCTGTGAGTTGAGTTGGGTGTTGGAACGCAGCTACGGCTACGCCCGCGACGAAGTTCATCGAGCGATCGGTGCATTGTTGGACCACGACCAGCTCAAGGTCGAGTCTTCGGCCGCGGTTCGACAGGCGCTGGATTTCTATGAAACCGGTCCTGCCGACTTCTCCGACTATTTGTTGGCGGTGCGTGCGCGGGCAGCAGGGTACGCCCCTGTGCTGACCTTCGATAAGAAAGCGGCCAGAACTTCGACTCACCGGCTGTTGCGCTGAACCTCAAGCCTCAACGCGTCCGCCCCTGCCTGTACATCCCGCTGGTACTGCGCGCCAGCACCGCGGCCGCGCCGAGCCGGTCCATCGAACTGCCGACGTGCGCATGCGTGATCGCGATGCCCAGCGCATCGGCCGCGTCGCTGCCGGGCAGGCCTGGCAGCTGCAGCAGGCGCCTGACCATCTCCTGAACCTGCGGCTTCCCGGCCCGGCCGTGGCCGGCGACCGCCTGCTTCATCTGCAGCGCGGTGTACTCGGCGACCGACAGGCTTCCGGTCACCAGCGCGGTCAGGCAGGCACCCCGTGCCTGGCCGAGCAGCAGCGTCGATTGCGGGTTGACATTGACGAACACGATCTCGACCGCCGCCGCATCGGGCTGGTAGCGCTCGATGATTTCGCCGATGCCGTCGAACAGCACCTTGAGACGCGCGGGCAGCTCGCCGCGCGGCAGATGCTTGGTGCTGATGGTGCCGCTCGCGATGTAGCGCAGCGCGTGGCCGTCGCGCTCGATGACGCCGAAGCCGGTGGTCTGCAGGCCGGGGTCGATGCCGAGGATTCTCATGCGTCGAAGTACCAGCGCACGGAATGGAAGAACACCGGCGCGGCGAAGCACAGCGCATCGACGCGGTCGAGCAGCCCGTGCGCGCCGGTCACGCCGATGCCGCGCTGACCCCAGTTGGGAATGCCGCGATCGCGCTTGAGTGCCTTCATCACGAGATGGCCCATCGATCCGGCGACGCAGGCGATCAGCGACACCGCCAGCGCCTGCCCGAACTTGAATGGCGTGATGAAGGAGAACAATGCGCCGACCGCGCTCGCGATCGCCATGCCGATCGCCCAGCTGGTCCAGTTGAAGCTGCGGCTCACGTTGCCGGCAAAGGGCGCCTGCCTGAACAGCCAGCGGCCGAGTGCGCCGATGCGACTTGTAGTTTGCTCCGTCTCGTGTTCGGTGTCGCTCGGCATCGTGCTGCGCCGCGAGATCAGGTGCTGCGTCAACACGCAGGTCTGCACCACGAACACCAGGAAGAAGACGAGGAACGCGCTCTTGCCTTCGTAGCCGGGGAACGACAGCAGCAGCAGCGCCGGCACATGGCTCATGCCGTAGACGCAGACCATGATGCCCCACTGCAGTTTGGCGGTGCGTTCGAGAAAATGGCTCGAGTCGTTGGACAGCGCGCTCACCACCGGGATCGCCAGGAACACATAGACCGGGATGAAAACGGTGAACAGGTCGAAGCGCGCCGTAGCCACCAGCCAGAACTGGATCGGCAGCACGACGAAGAAGGCGAGGATCAGGCTGCGGTGGTCACCGCGCCGCGTTGGCGACAGGGTAATGAACTCGCGCAGCGCAAAGAAAGAGATCAGCGCGAACAGCAGCGTCGCGACGGTTTCGCCCAGCGCCCAGCCGATCCAGAAGATCACCACCATGACCCAGGTGGTGCGCAGCAAGGTCAGAAAGTGCAGCAGCTCGCGCTGCCAGGTCTCGTCGTGCACCGGGTTGCGGCGTTCCCTGAACGTGAGCAGGAACGCGACGGTGCTGACGACGACGAGCAGCCCGAAGACGATCAGGAACAGTGCTGCGACTTGCTGTGTGGGCGTGAGGCTGCGCAGGAAGGTGTTCAAGGCGTTCATCTAGACGTACCGCAACGCCACGACGGCTTCGCGCGCGCGGTCGAGGAAGGCGCGACGCTCCTCGCCGTGTTCCAGCAGAACCGGCGCGCCGAAGGTGACCGAGCAAAGGATCGGGACGGGCACCACTTCGCCCTTTGGCATGACGCGCTGCACGTTGTCAATCCAGGCCGGCACCAGCACCGCCTCGGGAAACATCTGCGCCAGCGTGTAGAGGCCCGACTTGAACTTCTGCGGCTCGCCGGTGTGGCCGCGCGTGCCTTCGGGAAAGATGATGATCGAGTCGCCGCTCGAAAGCGCCTCGATGAGCGGCTGCAGCGGCGCGAGTGCCTCGGCGCTGCCCGGCACCACGCTGCCCGCGGCTGCGTCCACCACCTCCGGCACAGCGAGTGGCAGTTCGGCCTGCGACCCTTCGAACGAGGGCTCGATGCGTTCGGCGGGCGGCGGCGCCGATGCCGGCACCGGCGCACTGCCGCTGCGCTCGACATAGATCGCGTTGAACACTTCGGTCGTGATCCAGCGCTTGAGCGGCGTGTTGGCCCAGTAGTCGCGTGCCGCGATCGGCCGCGTGATGCTGCGCAGTTCGTCGGGCAGCGCGGCCCAGATCATCACCAGGTCGAGATGGCTCTGGTGGTTGGCGAAATAGATGCGCTGTTCCGCCTTGGGTGGGCAGCCCCACCAGCGCGCCTGGGCTCCGGTGAGCAGCCGGATCAGGCCGAGCATTACCCATCCGGTGAACTTTGCAAGCATGGCGGCGATGATACGGGCGGGTGCGCTGCGGGCAGCAGCAGGTTCAGGGCAATTCCGCCGAAGGCATGCGCGCCGCGATCGTGGCTGCGCGGCCGGTGAGATAGGCCGAGCCGGGTCGGCGCTCGAAGAACTTGGGGCTCGGCAGCATCACCGCCAGGCGCGCCGCTTCGTTCGCACTGAGCCTTGCTGCCGGCTTCTTGAAGTAGTGCTGCGCGGCCGCCTCGGCGCCGAAGATGCCTTCGCCCCATTCGACGCTGTTGAGGTAGATCTCCAGGATGCGCTCCTTGTCCAGCAGCAGTTCGAGCGCCGTCGCCAGCACCAGCTCCTGGCCCTTGCGCAGCAGCGTGCGCTCGCCGGAAAGCAGCAGGTTCTTGGCCAGCTGCTGGGTGATGGTCGAGCCGCCGCGCAACTGCGGCGGCCGCGCTTCCCTGCCGCGGGCACGCCGTTGCGCCGCTCGCTTGGCGGCGAGCTGTTCGGCCTTGGCGTTGCGCTGGCGCGCACGTTCGATCGCTTCCCATTCGACGCC
>JANOCL010000014.1:0-13751 GCA_031412135.1 Variovorax sp.
CTGAGCTGGCTCACGATATTGAACAAGCGAGAGGCGTTTCGACGCGGCTTCGAGCAGTTCGATGCCGAGCGCATGGCCGCATTCGACGCCGCCGATGTGGCCCGGCTGCTGGCCGACGCCGGCATCGTGCGGCATCGCGGCAAGATCGAGTCGGCCGTCAACAATGCGCAGCGGGTGATCGCGTTGCGCGAGGAGTTCGGATCGCTGGCAGCCTACGCATGGCGCTTCGAACCCGACGCTGCTTCGAGGCCGCGGCGCGTCACGCACGAAGCCTTGCGCACCATGACCACGTCGCCCGAATCGGTGGCGATGTCGAAAGACCTGAAGAAGCGGGGCTGGAGCTTCGTCGGCCCAACCACGCTCTACGCCTTCATGCAGGCGATGGGGCTGGTCAACGACCATGTCGAGGGTTGCCATGCACGGCAGCAGGCGCTCGATGCACGCCGCAAGCTGCGGTTGCCGGGCTGAAGTTCAGGTCGCCTGCGGCCCGGCGACCTTGCTGTGGCTCACGCGGCCGCCGCTGTCGACGCTCTCGAGGTGAACGTCGAATCCCCAGAGCCGAGCCACATGCTTGAGCACTTCCTTTGCGCCGTCGTGCAGCGGGCGGTCGTTGTGCTGTGTGTGGCGCAGCGTGAGCGCCCGGTCGCCGCGCAGGTTGACGCTCCAGACCTGGATGTTGGGTTCGCGGTGGTTCAGGTCGTACTGGCGCGACAGCGACTCGCGCAACTGGCGGTATCCGCTGTCGTCATGGATGGCCGACACCTCGAGTTCAGCGTCGCCTTCCTTGTCGCGGATCGCGAACAGCCGGAAATCGCGCATCAGCTTGGGCGACAGGAACTGCCCGACGAAGCTCTCGTCCTTGAAGTTGCGCATTGCATAGTCGAGCGAGCTCAACCACGGCGAGCCGGCCAGGTCGGGGAACCACCGCTTGTCTTCCTCGGTGGGGTTTTCGCAGATGCGGCGCAGGTCTGTGAACATCGCGAAGCCCAGCGCATACGGGTTGATGCCGCTGTAGGCGCGATGTCCGACCGGCGGCTGGTACACCACATTGGTGTGCGATTGCAGCCACTCGATCATGAAGCCATCGCTCAGCAGGCCTTCGTCGTAGAGCGTGTTGAGCAGGGTGTAGTGCCAGAAGGTCGCCCAGCCTTCGTTCATGACTTGCGTCTGGCGCTGCGGATAGAAGTACTGCCCGATCTTGCGCACGATCCGCACCACTTCGCGCTGCCAGGGGTCCAGCAATGGTGCATTTTTCTCGATGAAGTAGAGCAGGTTCTCCTGCGGCTCGGCCGGGAAGCGCTTGGCGCTCTCATCGTCTTCGGCGCCGCGGCCGGTGCGCCGGGGCAGCGTGCGCCACAGATCGTTGACCTGCTGCTGAAGATGGTGCTCCCGCTCCTCGCGCCGCACCTGCTCCTGGCCGAGCGAAAGCTTCTGTGGCCGCCGGTAGCGGTCGACGCCATGGTTCATCAGCGCATGGCAAGAGTCGAGCAGGTCTTCCACGGCGGCGACGCCATGCCGCTCCTCGCATTCGCCGATGTAGTTTCGGGCATAGACGAGGTAGTCGATGATGGACGACGCGTCGGTCCACATCTTGAACAGGTAGTTGCCCTTGAAGAAGCTGTTGTGGCCGTAGGCGGCATGCGCGATCACCAGGGCCTGCATCGCCATGGTGTTTTCTTCCATCAGGTAGGCGATGCACGGATCGGAATTGATGACGATTTCGTAGGCCAGGCCCATGTGGCCGCGGCGATAGTTCTTTTCGGTGGCGATGAACTGCTTGCCGTAGGACCAGTGGCGGTAGATGACGGGCATGCCGACCGACGCGTAGGCATCCATCATCTGCTCGGCGGTGATGATCTCCAGCTGGTTGGCGAACGTGTCCAGCTTGTAGCCGCGCGCGACCCGCGCGATCTCGCCGTGGTAGCGCTCGATGAGGTCGAAGGTCCAGTCCGAGGGGCTGGGCAGGGGATCGCGTTTCCTGGAGTTCACGCCGGCACCCTTTCTTTCTTGAACAGGTCGCGGAACACCGGATAGATGTCCTGGGCGTTCGCCACCTTTCGCATCGCGAAGTTCCGGTGCGATTCGACCAGGTGGCTGTACTCGTCCCACATGTTCTGCTCGGCCTCCGCCACCTGTACATAGGCGTAGTAGCGCACCACCGGCAGCAGGTGATCGCGCAACAGCTCGCGGCAGCGTCCGCTGTCCTGGTGCCAGTTGTCGCCGTCGCTGGCCTGGGCGCCGTAGATATTCCATTCGCCGCTCGGGTAGCGCGCGCGGACGATCTCCTGCATCAGCGTGAGCGCACTCGAAACCACGGTGCCGCCGGTTTCGGTCGCGTGGAAGAATTCTTCTTCGCTCACCTCGCTCGCCTGCGTGTGGTGGCGGATGAAGACCAGGTCGATCTTCTCGTAGTGCCGCGTGAGGAACATGTACAGCAGCATGAAGAAGCGCTTGGACATGTCCTTGCGCGCCTCGTCCATCGAGCCCGACACGTCCATCAGGCAGAACATCACCGCCTTCGCCGACGGCACCGGCACCTTCACCCGGTTGCGATAGCGCAGGTCGATCGGGTCGAGATAAGGCACGTGCTTCGACTTCTTGCGCAGCTCTTCGATCTTGGCTTCGGTATCGCGAATCTCGCGCTGGACCAGCGCATCGGCAAGCCGGGGGCTGCGCATCAGATGCAGCAGATGGGCTTCGAGCTCGCGCAGTTCGCGCCGGTTGTCGCCACCCAGCGCAATGCGCCGGGCCAGTGCGCCGCGCATCGAGCGCACCACATGCAGGTTGCTGGGGTTGCCGTCGCTTACGAAGCCTGCGCGGTGGCTCTTCCACTCGGGCACTTCGGCAAGCTGCGTTCGAATCAGGTGGGGCAGGGCAAGGTCTTCGAAGAAGACCCGCATGAACTCTTCCTTGGTCAGGCGGAAGACGAAGTCGTCCTCTCCGCCTTCGCCGTCGCCGGCCTGGTTGCCGCTGCCCGCGCCACCGCCGCCGCCCGGCGGCCGCCCTATGCGGTCGCCCTTGACGTACTCGCTGTTCCCCGGATGCACGTACTCGCGGTCGCCGCCGGGTCCGTGGCCGAACACCGGCTCGGAAACATCGCGCTTGGGCAGGGTGATGTCTTCGCCCTGCTGGAGATCGCGGATGCTGCGGCCGCTGACCGCGCGCCGCACGGCTTCGCCGATCTGCTCGCGATAACGCCGCAGGAAACGCTCGCGGTTGCCGATGGACTTGTTCTTGCCCGACAACCGGCGGTCGATGATCTGCTGCAGCATCGCCACTGGACGATCTCCTTTGGCTCGTTAAGAGCTCTTGCGAACGCGCAGGTACCACTCGCACAAGAGGCGCACCTGCTTGGCGGTATAGCCCTTCTGCACCATGCGATTGACGAAATCCTCGTGCTTCTTCAACTCGTCGGCACTGCTCTTTGCATTGAAGCTGATGACCGGCAGCAGCTCCTCGGTGTTGGAGAACATCTTCTTCTCGATCACCGTGCGCAGCTTCTCGTAGCTGGTCCACAGCGGGTTCTTGCCCGCGTTGCCCGCGCGCGCGCGCAGCACGAAGTTGACGATCTCGTTGCGGAAGTCCTTGGGGTTGCTGATGCCCGCCGGCTTCTCGATCTTCTCGAGTTCGCCGTTGAGTGAGCCGCGGTCGAACACTTCGCCGGTGTCCTGGTCGCGGTACTCCTGGTCCTGAATCCAGTAGTCGGCGTAGGTGACGTAGCGGTCGAAGATGTTCTGCCCGTACTCCGAATAACTCTCCAGGTAGGCGGTCTGGATTTCCTTGCCGATGAACTCCGCGTAGCGCGGCGCCATCAACTCCTTGATGTAGGAGAGGTACTTCTGCTCGGTCTCGGGCGCAAACTGCTCGCGCTCGATCTGCTGCTCGAGCACGTACATCAGGTGCACCGGATTTGCCGCCACTTCGGTGCTGTCGAAGTTGAAAACCTTCGAGATGATCTTGAAGGCGAAGCGCGTCGACACGCCGCTCATGCCTTCGTCGACGCCGGCGTAGTCGCGGTACTCCTGGATCGACTTGGCCTTCGGGTCGGTGTCTTTCAGGCTGTCGCCGTCATAGACCTGCATCTTGCTGAAGATGCTGGAGTTCTCCGGCTCCTTCACCCGCGTCAGCACCGAGAACTGGGCCATCATGCGCAGCGTTCCGGGCGCGCAGGGCGCCAGCGCCAGCGACGAGTTGCGCACCAGCTTCTCGTAGATCTTGATCTCTTCGGACACCCGCAGGCAGTACGGCACCTTGACGATGTAGATGCGGTCGAGGAAGGCCTCGTTGTTCTTGTTGTTGCGAAAGGCCTTCCACTCGCTCTCGTTGCTGTGCGCGAGCACGATGCCGTCGAACGGTATGGCGCCGAAGCCTTCTGTGCCTTTGAAGTTGCCTTCCTGCGTGGCGGTGAGGAGCGGATGCAGCACCTTGATCGGCGCCTTGAACATCTCCACGAATTCCAGCAGGCCCTGGTTGGCCAGGCACAGGCCTCCCGAGTAGGCATAGGCGTCCGGGTCGTCCTGCGCGAAAGTTTCGAGCTTGCGGATGTCGATCTTGCCGACCAGGGACGAGATGTCCTGGTTGTTCTCGTCGCCCGGCTCGGTCTTGGCCACGGCGATCTGGCGCAGCACCGACGGGAAGCGCTTGACGATCTGGAACTGCCGGATGTCGCCGCCGTACTCTTCGAGCCGCTTCACCGCCCATGGCGACAGGATGCGCTGCAGGTAGCGGCGCGGAATGCCGTATTCCTTCTCGAGGATCTCGCCGTCTTCGGTGGCGTCGAAAAGCCCGAGCGGCGATTCGTTCACCGGCGAGCCCTTGATCGAATAGAAGGGCACATGCTCCATCAGCTGCTTCAGGCGCTCGGCGATCGAGCTCTTGCCGCCGCCGACGGGGCCGAGCAGGTACAGAATCTGTTTCTTCTCCTCCAGGCCCTGCGCGGCATGCCGGAAGTAGGAGACCACCTGCTCGATGGCGTCCTCCATACCGTAGAACTCGCGGAACGCCGGGTAGATCTTTATGACCTTGTTGGCGAACACGCGCGACAGCCGCGTGTCGTTGCGCGTGTCGACGAGTTCGGGCTCGCCGATCGCCTTGAGCATGCGTTCCGCCGCGGTGGCGTAGGCGACCGGCTCACGCTTGCAGATATCCAGGTATTCCTGCAGCGAAAGAACCTCTTCGCGTGTCCGCTCGTAGCGGGCGGCGAAGTTACTGATGACATCCATAGACACCTCCATCGAGTCGGCGGGGCGCTGCCCGGAGTTTCCGTGCTGCACACGTCGCATCGTTCGCAGGAATGGTGCCAGGTGAGGTGTGCACGCTTGAAAAAAACTCCTCGGCAGGACTTCGGTCAAAGCATAGGCCAAACGACGCGTCCAGCAAATTGCTTTCGAAATAAGAACTGCCGCAGTGTCGAAAAGTTCCAACGCCCTGTGCGCGGTATGTTGTTGCATAACGCTTCGTCCACACTGTTGGGCTACAGGCGGCACAGGCAAGTTGTAGGTCTGCGGCCCGACCAATCGCGGGAAAACCACACACGAAAAAAAGCGGCTCTGAAGCCGCGTTTCTTGTGCGGTGTGGATGGGGGTTTACTCGACCTTGCCGATCTTGCGCACGGCTTGCGTCATGGTCTTGGCATCGGCGTCCCAGTACGACTGGAACTCGGGCGCATCGAGGTAGGCAATCGGGCTGCCCGCTTTCTCGATCACCTGTACCACGGCCGGATCGACGGCCACCCTGGCTGCGGCAGTGCGCAGCTTGCGCACGATGTCCTCCGGCGTCCCCGCTGGTACGAAAAGGCCGGACCACTGCGCGAACTTCGCGTTGAACCCGGCCTGCTCGAGGCTCGGCACGCCGGCCAGCGCGGTCAGCGGCTTGTCGCCCCAGTGCGCCAGCGCTCGCAGCTTTCCGGCCTTGATCTGCTGCACGACCGTCGACGGGCCGCTGGCAACCGCATCGACCTGGCCCGCAAGCAGCGCGACGATGGCCGGGCCGGCGCCGGTGTAGGGAATGTGGGTCATGCGAAAGCCGGCCGCGTTCTTGAGCATCTCCATCGGCACATGCATGGTGCCGTAGTTGCCCGAGCTGCCGTAGTTGAACGTGGCGGGCTTGGCCCGCGCGTCGGCAACGAACTCGCCCAGCGTCTTCCAGGGTGCATCTGCGCGCACCACCAGTACCGTCGGGTCGGCCGTGAAGCGCGCAATCGGCTTGAACTGGTTCATCTGGTAGGCGGGCTTGCGCTCCAGGATCGCATCGGCTTCAGGAAGGATTGAAATCGACGAGAGGCTCAGGAGCACCGTGTAGCCGTCGGCCGGCGCACGGGCCGCGAAGCCGATGCCCAGCGCGCCGCCCGCGCCGGCCTTGTTCTCGACGACGACCGACTGCTTGAGTTCGCGCGACAGGGCTTCGGCCACCGGCCGCGCCACCGTGTCGGCCACGCCGCCCGGCGGAAACGGGACCACCATGGTGATCGGCTTGTCCGGCCAGTTCGATTGCGCGAACGCGGGCGATGCGGTGGCGCAGCATGCGGCCAGCAGCAGCAGGATGCGGCGGGTCGCGGGTTGCATGGAATACATGGCGGTGTCCTTCTAGTTCGTCGTGCGTTGGTGGCAGCGGGTCAGACGAAGCGGTTCTCGAGCACGCCGAGACCGTCGATCTCGATGCGCACCACGTCGTTCTGCTGCAGGTACTTCGGCGGATTGAAGCCCATGCCGACGCCGGCCGACGTGCCGGTGGCGATCACGTCGCCAGGATAGAGCGTGATGCCGCGCGAGCAGGCTTCGACAAGCGATGGGATGTCGAAGATCAGATCGGTGGTCCGCGCGTCCTGGCGCAGCTCGCCGTTGACCCAGCAGCGCACGCGCGTATCTTCGCCGTCGAGCGCATCGGCGGTGACGATCCACGGCCCCATGGGGCAGAAGGTGTCGAAGGATTTGCCCAGGTCCCATTGCTGATGGCGCATCTGCACATCGCGCGCGGTGACGTCGTTGACGATGGTGTAGCCGAAGACATGCGACATCGCATCGCCGCGCGAGATGTTCCGGCCCTGCTTGCCGATGACGACCGTGAGTTCGGCTTCATAGTCGATCTGCGCCGAAACCTCGGCGCCCGGCAGGCGCACGTCGTCGTGCGGACCGATCACGCATTCGGGCACCTTGGTGAACACGATCGGCCACGACTCGGTGTTGGCCGGGCTGCTCTTGAAGACCGAAGCCGACAACTCCTTCGCATGCGCGTGGTAGTTGCGACCGACGCAAAAGAGGTTGCGCCGGGGCAGCGGCAGCGGCGCCTCGAGCGTCACTGCGCTCAGAGGTACCGGATCGCCGGTGGCCGGCATTGCGGCCGGGCCGGACGCGAGCGCTTCGATCAGCGAAAGCGCGCCGCGTTGCGCCGCGGCTTCGTCCAGATGCAGGGGGGCGACGGACGATCCGTCGTCCGTGACCAGTCCGACATGACGCCGTCCCTGGTAGCGGTAAGTGGCAATTCGCACGATGATCTCCGTTAGTTGACCAAATGCTACCAATCACGTACCAAGTACACAATAGCTGGATGCCGCGCATGGCATTGATACGATCGGTGCCTTTGCCCACATCCACCCACTCTCGACCGTGCACAGCGCTCTGACCCTGCGAGAAGCCATCCTGGAGAACCTCAAGTCGCGCACTTGGCGGGCCGGCTATCGGCTGCCCACCGAGCGCGAGTTGAGCGGCAATTTCGGTCTCAGCCGGTCTACCGTGCGCCGTGTCCTCGCCGACCTGAAAGACCGGGGGCTGATCACGCAGACGGTGGGCAGCGGAACCTATGTGAGCGACGAAGTCGCGCGCGCACTGGCCGACATCGCAGGCGGCAGTTCGCTCCTGGCCACCAGCCCCGCCGAACTCATGAATGCACGGCTGGCGCTCGAGCCGGCCATCATCGCGATGGTGGTCGGCAATGCGACGCAGGCCGACTTTCTTCGAATGGACGCGTGCTGCGAAAGAGGCGAGGCCGCCGCGACGATCGAGGAGTTCGAGCTCTGGGACGGGCGACTGCACGAGGCCGTGGCCGACGCCGCGCACAACGCGTTCATCTCGGCCACCTTCCAGCGCATGAACGAGGTGCGGGCCCAAAGCGAGTGGGGCATTCTCAAGCGCCGCAGCACCACGCCCGAGCGCAGGCTCGACTACGAGCGCGAGCACCGCGATCTGGTTGCCGCGTTGAAGGACCGCGACGGCGCACGCGCGGCGCAACTCTGCATCGACCACCTGTCGCACGTGCGCCGCAACCTGCTCGGCTACTGAGCCGCGGAACGCGCGACAGTCCTTCGCTGGGACAAACCCGGCACGTCATTGACCGGCCGGGTGCCCGCCGTTATATTGGTTCGAGCTTGGATTTTTTGCATACCAATCAGGACCAATTGCAGCAAAGCGATCAGCGCGGCGGCTGCGCCCCGGCCCCTGGAGACACCGTGAAAACACATTGGATTCGATGGTTGGCTGCAACGCTGATCGCGGCGGCTGCGCCCTGGGCCGGCGCACAGGACTATCCTTCGCGCCCCGTGCGCATCGTCGTGCCGTTTGCGGCTGGCGGACCGGCCGATGTCTATGCCCGCTTCGTCGCGACTCGCCTTCAGGAGGCGCTGGGCCAGAGCTTCGTGGTCGACAACCGTCCCGGTGCCGGCTCGGTGATCGGCACCGATGCAGTGGCCAAGAGCGCGCCCGACGGCTACACGCTGCTTCTGATGTCCAACGCGCACACGGTCAACGAGTCGCTCATTCCGAACAAGCCGTTCCAGTTGATGCGCGACTTTGTTCCGGTCGCGCCGATCAACTACTCCGACCTGATCCTGGTCACCCGCAGCGGCTTGCCGGTGAACGACCTGGCGCAATTGATCGCGATGGCCAAGGCCAAGCCCGGCGCGCTGTCGTATGCGTCGTCCGGCCCGGGAACGCCGTACCACATGGCCGGCGAACTCTTCAAGGCAATGGCCGGCGTGTCGATCCTGCACATCCCCTACCGCGGCAGCGCCGGTGCGCGCACCGACGTGCTCGGCGGACAGGTCGACATGATGTTCGATGCGGTGCCGACCATGACCGAGCACGTGCGCGGCGGCAAGGTCAAGGCGATCGGCACCACCGGCCTGGCGCGCTCGGCGGTCATGCCCGAGCTGCGGACGATTGCAGAGGCCGGCGTGCCGAAGTACGAGGCGACCATCTGGCTCGGACTGATGGCGCCCAGGGGCACGCCCGCCGCCGTCGTCGAGCGCCTGAACGGCGAACTGGCGAAGATCGTCGCAAATCCCGAAGTCGTCCGCGGCTGGAAGGCGCAGGGTGCCACGCCGATGACGATGAACCCGGCCGAGTTCACCCGCTACATGAACCAGGACATCGAGAAATGGGCGCGCATCGTGAAGATCTCCGGCGCGCAGGCGGACCGATGAACATCCTCTGCGCCGGTGCGGCGCAAGGCCTGGTGAAGACGCTGCAGGACGCGTTTGCGGAGTTGACCGGTACGCAGGTCGCCGGGCGCTTCGGTGCCGTCGGCGCGATGAAGGAGGCATTGCTCGCGGGCGAAGCCTGCGACGTGATGATCGTCACCGCTGCCATGGTCGCCGCGCTGCAGGCCGAGGGCCGGCTGGTGCCGGGTTCGGAGGCTGCGCTGGGCCGCGTGCGAACCGGCGTGGCCGTGCGCGAGGGCGAGCCCGTTCCGGATGTGTCGACTGCCGATACGCTCCGCGGCAGCCTTCTTGCCGCCACCGCGGTCTACTTTCCGGATGCGCAGCGCTCGACCGCCGGCATTCATTTCGCCGCGGTGCTGGAACGGCTCGGCATCGCCAAGGCGATGGCACCGCGCCTGCGCACTTTTCCGAATGGCGCGACCGCGATGCGCGAACTGGCCGCAGACCCGCAGCCCGGCGCGATCGGCTGCACGCAGATCACCGAGATCAACTACACGCCCGGCATCGTGCTGGTCGGCGCGCTGCCCCAGGCTTTCGAGCTGGCAACGATTTATGCGGCGGCGGTCAGTGCGACTGCGGCCGACCCTGCGCTGGCGCGGCGTTTCGTCGAACTGCTCGCCGGGCCGCAATCGCGGACGCAGCGCTCGCAGGGCGGCTTCGAATTCACTGCGGAGAACAATCCATGAGCTTTCTCGATCTGATTCAGCGGGCTGCAACGCGTACTCGCTGGCTGCCGGCGGCCGTCCTGATGGCCGGCCTGACGGCATGTGCGTCGCCGAACATGCAGGGGCCGATGCCGACACCTTCGAACACCGGCATTGCCGCTCCAGGCAAGGTAACGGTGCAGTGGCTCGGGCAGGCGGCGTTCAAGATCACGACGGTGACGGGCAAGGTGATCGTGATCGATCCGTACCTCACCGCCAATCCGAAGACGCCGCCCGCCTACAAGCGGCTTGAGGCGCTCGGCAAGGTCGACCTCATCCTCGTCACGCACGGCCACGCGGATCACTACCTCGACGCGCCCGCGCTGGCCCGCATGAACAACGCGCCGGTGTGGGCGCCGGCGGGCCTGGCGCAGTCGATCCAGACCCTCGGCATCCTGCCGGCCGCGCAAGCCAACCGCATGAACAAGAGCGGCAGCATCCGGCCGTTCGGGCCGGACGGCGTGCGCATCACCATGACGCGGGCCGAGCACAGCTCCGAGCTGCTCTGGCGCAACGAGACCACCGGCAAGGACGAGACGCACGTGGGCGGCGAGCCCGCCGGCTTCATGCTCGAGATGGAGAACGGCTTCCGCATCTGGCACATGGGCGATACCGGCGTGTTCGGCGACATGGCGCTCATCGGCGACATGTACCAGCCCGACCTGCTCCTGATTCCGATCGGCGGCGGCCAGTTCGTCATGGACCCGACGGATGCCGCGATGGCCACCCGCGACCTGGTCAGGCCGCGCATGGCGATACCGATGCACTACGGAACGAACCCGGCGCTGGTCGGCACCCCCGAGCAGTACATGCAGGCGCTCGGCAATGCACCGGTCAAAGTCTTCCCCATCCAGCCGGGCGAGTCCCTGAGCTTCTAGCCACATCAACCGGCCGGCGCAGCCAGGCCCGTTCGCGAAACACCGCGGAACCGGCTCTGCCGGGCCGCTGGTGTTGCCCCCGGCAGGGGGTTGGCGGAGCGACACGAAGTGCGCGCAGCCTGGGGGCGAGCTCAGTTCAGCTGAAGAATTCTTTTGCCTTGTCGATCCAGCCCTTGTCGGTCGGGCTGTGCTTGTCGCCGCCCTTCTTGAGCGACTCGTCCAGTTCCTTCAGCAGCTTGCGCTGGTGCTCGGTCAGCTTGACCGGCGTTTCCACCCGCACGTGGCAGTACAGGTCGCCGGGGTAGGTCGAGCGCACGCCCTTGATGCCCTTGCCGCGCAGGCGGAACTGCTTGCCGCTCTGCGTGCCGTCCGGAATGTCGATCGCCGCCGGTCCCTTGAGCGTGGGCACGTTGATCTCGCCGCCGAGCGCCGCGGTGGTGACGCTGACCGGCACCACGCAATGCAGGTCGTCGCCGTCGCGCTCGAACAGCTCGTGCTTCTTGAGCCGGATCTCGATGTACAGGTCGCCCGGCGGCCCGCCATTGCTGCCGGGCTCGCCGTTGCCGGTGCTGCGGATGCGCATGCCGTCGTCGATGCCCGCCGGAATTTTCACTTCGAGCGTCTTGTTGTTCTTGATCTTTCCCTGGCCGTTGCAGGCGGTGCAGGGCTCGGGGATGAGCTTGCCGGTGCCGTGGCAGGTCGGGCAGGTCTGCTGCACGCTGAAGAATCCCTGGCGCATCTGCACCGCGCCCTGGCCCTGGCAGGTGGTGCAGGTGATGGGCTTGGTGCCCGGCTTTGCGCCGCTGCCCTTGCAGGTGCCGCAGGCATCCCAGCTTGGAATGCGGATCTGCGCGTCCTTGCCGTCGGCGGCTTCATCGAGCGTGATTTCCATCGCATAGCTCAGGTCGCTGCCGCGGAACACCTGCCGCCCGCCAGCGCGTCCGCCCGCGCCCTGCCGCCCGCCGAAGACGTCGCCAAAGATGTCGCCGAAGGCTTCCGCAAAGCCGCCGAAGCCTTCCGCGCCCGGGCCGCCGCGCATGTTCGGGTCGACGCCGGCATGGCCGTACTGGTCGTAGGCGGCGCGCTTCTGCGCGTCGGACAGCATCTCGTAGGCTTCCTTGACCTCCTTGAACCTGGCTTCCGCATCCTTGCCGGTGTCGCCGTGGTTGCGGTCGGGATGGTGCTTCATCGCCAGCTTGCGATAAGCCTTCTTGATTTCGTCGTCGTTGGCGTTCTTCGGGACGCCGAGGGTTTCGTAGTAGTCGCGTTTGGTGGCCATGGTCGGTGGTCGCAGGATGTCGTCGGTGGTGTGGTCGTCAAAGGAAAAAGGCCGGACCGCCCTGAAGGGAGGCCCAGCCTTGCATCGGTACCGAAGAATCAGCCCTTCTTGACTTCCTTGACCTCGGCATCGACCACGTTGTCGTCTGCCGGGGCGCTCGCGCCTTCCTTGCCGGCGGCGCCGCCGGTCTGGCCACCCGCCGCACCCGCAGCAGCCTGGGCGTCGGCATACATCTTCTCGCCGAGCTTCTGGCTGGCGGTCATCAGCGTGTTGGTCTTGTCGTCGATCGCAGTCTTGTCCTCGCCCTTCAGGGCTTCCTCGAGGTCCTTGATCGCGGCTTCGATCTTTTCCTTCTCGCCCGCGTCCAGGCTCTCGCCGTGCTCGCCGAGCGATTTCTTCACGCTGTGCACCATCGCCTCGCCCGAGTTGCGGGCCTGAACGAGCTCGACCTTCTTCTTGTCTTCAACCGCGTTGAGTTCGGCGTCCTTCACCATTTTCTGGATCTCGTCTTCGGAGAGGCCCGAGTTCGCCTTGATGGTGATCTTGTTTTCCTTGCCGGTGCCCTTGTCCTTGGCGCCGACGTGCAGGATGCCGTTGGCGTCGATGTCGAAGCTCACCTCGATCTGCGGCGTGCCGCGCGATGAAGGCGGAATGCCCTCGAGGTTGAACTCGCCGAGCGCCTTGTTGCCAGAGGCGATCTCGCGCTCGCCCTGGAACACCTTGATCGTCACCGCCGGCTGGTTGTCCTCGGCGGTCGAGAAGGTCTGTGCGAACTTCGTGGGGATGGTGGTGTTCTTGGTGATCATCTTGGTCATCACGCCGCCCATGGTCTCGATGCCGAGCGACAGCGGTGTCACGTCGAGCAGCAGCACGTCCTTGCGGTCGCCCGAGAGCACCTGGCCCTGGATCGCGGCACCGACGGCCACGGCTTCATCCGGGTTCACGTCCTTGCGCGGCTCCTTGCCGAAGAACTCCTTCACCTTGTCCTGCACCTTCGGCATGCGGGTCATGCCACCGACCAGGATCACGTCGCTGATGTCGTTCACGCTCACGCCCGCATCCTTGATGGCGGTGCGGCAGGGCGCGATGGTGCGCTCGATCAGTTCCTCGACCAGCGACTCGAACTTGGCGCGGCTCAGCTTGATGTTCAGGTGCTTCGGACCCGACGCATCGGCCGTGATGTAGGGCAGATTGATGTCGGTCTGCGCGCTGTTCGACAGCTCGATCTTGGCCTTCTCGGCCGCTTCCTTCAGACGCTGCAGGGCGAGCACGTCCTTGCTCAGGTCGACGCCCTGGTCCTTCTTGAACTCGCCGATGATGTAGTCGATCACGCGCTGGTCGAAGTCTTCGCCGCCCAGGAAGGTGTCGCCGTTCGTCGACAGCACTTCGAACTGCTTCTCGCCGTCGACGTCGGCGATCTCGATGATCGAGACGTCGAAGGTGCCGCCGCCGAGGTC
>JANOCL010000015.1:0-24418 GCA_031412135.1 Variovorax sp.
GAACGCGGCATGAAGATCCACAAACCCTCGGCCAAGCTCGACACCGACATGCGCCAGGTCGGCGGCATCATGCAGACCGACTGGCTCAAGGCCGCCGGGGCCGATGGCGCCGCCATCGTCGACAACTACAAGAAAAAGTAGATCATGCGGCGCTGGCTTGACCGCCTGTACACCGGTGCAGGCGCACTCGGCGCCTTCTGCGTGTTCCTGATCTTCGTGCTGATGATCTGGGCAGGCGTCGGCCGCCAGCTCAACTGGCGCGTCAGCGGCGTCAACGACATCGTTTCGTGGCTTTGCGCGGCGGCGGCCTTCTTCGCGATGGCGCACGCGTTCCGTCACGGCGACTTCGTGCGCGTCACCTTGCTGCTCGATTCGGTCGCGCCGCGCGTGCGGCGCGCGCTCGATGTCACCTGCCTGCTGATCGCCGCGGTCGCGGTGGGTTACCTCACGTATTCGGCCACCAGCTTCACCTGGGAGAGCTACGAGTTCGCCGAGATGGCGACCGGGCTGGTCGTGATCCCGATCTGGATTCCCCAGTCGACCTTCGTCATCGGCTGCTGGCTGCTGCTGATCGCCATGCTCGACGAGCTCGTCGGCGTTGTACGCGGCGACAAGCCCAGCTATCAACGTGCCGTCGAAGAGCGGCACGCCGCCGGCGACTTCTCGAGCGACATCTGATGGACATCCTCCTCATGGGCGCGCTGCTGCTCGCCATCATGCTGGTGCTCCTGGCAGGCGGCGTGTGGATCGCGATGACGCTGGCCATCGTCGGCTGGATCGGCCAGGCCTTCTTCACCAACACGCTGCCCGGCAAGAACCTGTTCTCGGCTTTCTGGGAAAGCAACGCGAGCTGGGAACTGGCCGCGCTGCCGCTCTTCATCTGGATGGGCGAGATCCTGTTTCGCACCAAGCTGAGCGAAGAGATGTTCGAAGGGCTGAGCCCCTGGCTCAACCGCGTGCCGGGCCGGCTCATGCACACCACCATCCTGGGCTGCGGCGTGTTCGGCTCGGTATCGGGCTCGTCGGCCGCGACCTGCGCCACCATCGCCAAGGTCGCATTGCCCGAACTCAAGCGCCGCGGCTACGACGAGAAGCTGGCCATCGGCTCGCTGGCCACCGCCGGCACGCTCGGCATCCTGATTCCGCCTTCGATCACCATGGTGGTCTACGCCGTGGCGGCCGATGCCTCGATCATTCGCATCTTCCTGGCCGGCTTCCTGCCCGCGCTGCTCCTGATGGTGCTTTTTTCGGGCTACATCGCCTGGTGGAGTCTGCGCAATCCCGACCGCGTCCCGCCGGCCGACGCGCCGACCAGCTTTCGGGAGAAGCTTCGCCGTTCCGGCAACCTCATTCCTTGCGGCTTGCTGATCGTCTTCATCATCTGGGTATTGGTCGCGGGCTGGGCCACCGCGACCGAATGCGCCGCCTTCGGCGTGCTGGGCTCGCTCGCCATCGCCGCATGGGGCCGCAGCCTCAACTGGCAGAACTTCAAGGACGGGATCATGGGTGCCACGCGCACCAGCTGCATGATCATGTTCATCCTCGCGGGCGCGGCCTTCCTCACCAAGACCATGGCTTTCACGGGCATTCCGCGCGAGCTGGCCGAATGGGTCGACGCGATGCAGCTGTCTCCCTATGCGCTGATCGGCGCGCTGGTGGTGGTGTACCTCGTGCTCGGCACTGCGCTCGACGGCATCTCCATGATCGTGCTGACCAGCGCCGTCGTGCTGCCGATGATCCAGAAGGCCGGCTTCGACCTGGTGTGGTTCGGCATCTTCGTCGTGCTGCTGGTCGAGATCGCCGAGGTCACGCCCCCGGTCGGCTTCAATCTTTTCGTGCTGCAGAACATGACCGGCAAGGACAGCAACGTGATCGCCAAGGCAGCGATCCCGTTCTTCTTCTGCCTCGTGCTGTGCATCGCGCTCATCACCTTGTTCCCGAGCATCGTCACGGTCCTGCCCAATGCAGTGATGGGCATCGAGAAGTAGCGCCGTGCTGCCGGTATTCGCCGTCTGCATCGGCGCCTCCCTGGGTGCGCTGGCCCGATGGGGCCTTGGCCTGTGGCTCAACACGGGCGGCCCGTTGCCCTACGGAACGCTGGCTTCCAACCTGGTCGGCGGCTACCTGGTCGGCATCGCCGTGGCGCTGTTTCAGGCCCTGCCGCAACTCGACCCGGTGTGGCGGCTGGCACTCATCACCGGTTTCCTGGGCGGGCTCACGACCTTCTCCAGCTTCTCGGCAGAAGTGGTGGACATGCTCATGAGCGACAGGCTCGGACTCGCGCTGGGCACGGCCGCGCTGCACGTCTGCGGCTCGCTGGTCCTCACCTGGTTCGGCATTCGCACGGTGCAGCAGTTCATGGCCTGACCGGGCCTGATCGAGGACTGCCGGCCAAAGGGCGCTCGATAGAATCGAACGCGATGCCCCTCGTCCTCCTGGTTGCACTTCCGTTCGTCGCAAGCGTGCTCGCAGCGCTCCTGCCGTCCGACGCGCGCAACCGGGAGTCGACGCTTGCAGGCGTCGTGGCGCTGGCCTGTGCGGTGCAGGCCGCATGGCTCTTTCCGCAGCTCGCAGACGGCAACGTGATCCGGCAAGAGATCGAGTGGCTGCCCGCGCTCGGACTCAACCTCGCGCTGCGCATGGACGGCTTCGCATGGCTCTTCTGCATGCTGGTGCTCGGCATCGGCGCGCTGGTGGTGCTCTATGCGCGCTACTACATGTCGGCGTCCGATCCGGTGCCGCGCTTCTTCTCTTTCTTTCTTGCGTTCATGGGCGCGATGATGGGCGTCGTGCTCTCCGGCAACATCGTGCAGATGGCGATGTTCTGGGAGCTCACCAGCCTTTTCTCGTTCCTGCTCATCGGCTATTGGCACCATCGGCGCGACGCGCGCCGGGGCGCCAGCATGGCGCTCATCGTCACAGGCGCCGGCGGCCTCTGCCTGCTGGCGGGCGTGCTGGTGCTCGGTCGCATCGTCGGCAGCTACGACCTCGATGTTGTGCTGGCCTCGGGCGACCAAATCCGTGCCAACCCGTTCTACCCGCTGGTGCTCGTGCTGGTGCTGCTCGGCGCGTTCACCAAGAGCGCGCAGTTCCCTTTCCATTTCTGGCTGCCGCGCGCCATGGCGGCGCCGACGCCCGTGTCCGCCTATCTGCACTCGGCGACGATGGTGAAGCTCGGCGTGTTCCTGATGGCGCGCCTGTGGCCCGTTCTCTCAGGCACCGAGCAATGGTTCTGGATGGTGGGCGGCGCAGGCGCCGTGACGCTGCTTCTCGGCAGCTATGCAGCCATGTTCCAGCGCGACCTGAAGGCGCTGCTCGCCTACTCGACCATTTCGCACCTGGGGCTCATCACTCTGCTGCTCGGCCTCAACAGTCCGCTGGCAGCGGTCGCGGCGGTCTTCCACGTGATGAACCACGCGATCTTCAAGGCTTCGCTCTTCATGGCGGCCGGCATCATCGACCATGAGACCGGCACCCGCGACATCCGCAAGTTGAGCGGCCTTCTGCGCCTGATGCCGATCACCGGCACGCTGGCCATCATCGCCAGCGCGTCGATGGCGGGCGTGCCGCTCCTGAACGGCTTTCTGTCGAAGGAAATGTTCTTTGCCGAGACGGTCTTCATCCGCTCGACGCCCTGGGTCGACTGGAGCCTGCCCGTCATCGCCACCGTCGCCGGCGTGTTCAGCGTCGCCTATTCGGCGCGCTTCGTGTTCGACGTCTTCTTCGGCCCCCCGTGCGGGCCCGATGTGCCCAGGCAGCCGCACGAGCCGCCGCACTGGATGCGCGTGCCGGTCGAGTTGCTGGTGCTGGCCTGCCTGGTGGTGGGCGTGGCGCCGGCCTGGTCGGTCGGCCCGTTCCTCGCCGCCGCTGCGGCACCGGTGGTCGGCGGCGTGCTGCCAACCTACAGCCTCGCGGTGTGGCATGGCTTCAACCTGCCGCTCCTGATGAGTTTCGTCGCACTGGCTGGCGGCGCGGCGCTCTACCTGTTGCAGCGGCGCGGGCGCGCCCGCGGCGATCTGGAGCGCACGCCGGTGCTGCATCGGCTGGACGGCCAGCGGATCTTCGAGAACCTCCTCGCGCGCCTGAGCGAAGCCGGCCGCCGCAGCCGCCGCATCCTGGGCACGCGACGGCTGCAGACCCAGCTGCTGTTGCTCGTTGCGGTCGCGGTGGCCGGGGCCGCCGCGTCGCTGTGGCTCTCGCCTACGGAACGCGGAACGCGCGAGCTTCTGCCCTTCTCGCCGATGTTCGCGATGACCTGGGTCATCGGCGCGACCTGCGCCGTGGCGGCCGCGTGGCAGGCCAAGTTCCATCGGCTCGCCTCCCTGATGCTGGCTTCGGGTGCCGGCCTCGTGTGCTGCATCACCTACATCTGGTTCTCTGCGCCCGACCTGGCACTGACCCAACTCGTGGTCGAGGTGGTGACGACGGTGCTGATCCTGCTCGGCCTGCGCTGGCTGCCCATGCGCACCGCCAAGCCGCAGGCCGCAAGAGCCCGGCTGCGGCCGTGGGGCCGGCGCGGCCGGGATCTGGCGATTGCGGCCGCCGCCGGCTGCGGCATGGCGGCCATGGCGTGGACGGTGATGACGCGTTCGTTCCCGCAGAGCATCTCGCCGTTCTTTCTCGAGCATGCGTTGCCAGGCGGCGGTGGCACCAACGTGGTCAACGTGATGCTGGTCGATTTCCGCGGCTTCGACACCTTCGGCGAGATCACCGTGCTCGGCATCGTCGCCCTCACCGTCTATGCGCTGCTGCGCCGCTTCCGCCCCGCCATCGAATCCATGGCCCTGCCCGCCCAGCAGCGCGCGCAGCCGGACGACGGCAGCAGCGACCTGGTGAATCCGCGCCGTGCCAGCGACACCGCCATTGGCTACCTCATGGTGCCGGCGGTGCTGGTGCGTCTGCTGCTGCCGCTGTCCGTGCTCGTCTCGGTCTACTTCTTCATGCGCGGCCACAACCAGCCCGGCGGCGGCTTCGTCGCGGGCCTCGTGATGTCGGTGGCGCTGCTGCTGCAGTTCATCGTTTCCGGCACCGAGTGGGTGGAGGAGCATCTGCGCATCTACCCGCGCCGCTGGATCGCCATCGGCCTGCTGCTCGCGCTCGCCACCGGCAGCGGCTCGGTCGCGCTGGGCTACCCCTTCATGACCACGCACACGGCGCACTTCGTGCTGCCGTTGCTGGGCGAAGTGCATGTGCCGAGCGCCCTCTTCTTCGACATCGGCGTGTTCGCACTCGTGCTGGGCGCGACCATGCTGATCCTCACCGCGCTCGCCCACCAGTCCGTGCGCAGCCATCGCTGGGCCGATGAACAAGAAGAGCGCGAAGCCGCTCTCATGAAGAAGGCAGGGGCCTGATGGAAATCGTGCTCGCCCTCGCCATCGGCCTGCTCACCGGCTCGGGCGTGTACCTGCTGCTGCGGCCGCGCACCTTCCAGGTGATCATGGGACTGACGCTCGTCGCCTACGCGGTCAACCTGTTCATCTTCAGCATGGGCAGGCTCAAGGTCGACAGCGAACCGGTGCTCGTCCCGGGCCTGGCCGCGACGCTCGCCAACACCGCCGACCCGATGCCCCAGGCGCTGGTGCTGACCGCGATCGTGATCGGCTTCGCCATGACGGCGCTGTTCCTGGTCGTCATGCTCGCGTCGCGCGGGCTCAGCGGAACCGACCATGTGGATGGCGAAGAAACCCGCGAGGACCTGCAATGAACGACCTGTTCGCGTTCCTCGACCGCCTGCTCGAATTCAGCATGCCGCACCTGGTGGCGGCGCCGATCCTGGTGCCCATGCTGACCGCCGCCCTGATGCTGCTCCTGGGTGAGCAGCGGCGGCGCACCAAGTCGGCGTTGAGCGTCGTCTCCGGCCTCCTCGGCCTGCTGGCGGCACTCGCGCTGCTGCGCTGGGTGAACGCGGCGGACACCGGGGACGGACCCGGATCGATCGGCGTCTACCTGCCCGGCAACTGGCGTGCTCCCTTCGGCATCGTGCTGGTGGCCGACCGGCTGTCGACGATGATGGTGGCGCTCACCGGCGTGATCGCCTTCGCCGCATCGATCTATTCGACCTCGCGCTGGGACCGCGCCGGCGTGCACTTTCATCCCTTGCTGCAGCTGCAGCTCATGGGGCTCAACGGCGCCTTCCTGACCGGCGACCTGTTCAACCTCTTCGTCTTCTTCGAGGTCATGCTCGCCGCCTCCTACGGCCTGCTGCTGCACGGCGCCGGACGGCTGCGGGTGCGGGCCGGCTTGCACTACGTGGCGATCAACCTGGCAGCGTCGTCGCTGTTCCTGGTCGGCGCCGCCCTGCTCTACGGCGTGACCGGCACGCTCAACATGGCCGACCTGGGTGTTCGCATCGCGCAGCTCGCGCCGGCCGACCGCGGCCTGGTGCATGCGGCCGCAGCCATTCTCGCGACCGCGTTCTTCGCCAAGGCCGGCGCCTGGCCGCTCAATTTCTGGCTGGTGCCCGCCTACAGTGCCGCCGTATCTCCGGTGGGCGCGGTGTTCGCGCTCCTGACCAAGCTCGGCGTCTACACGGTGCTGCGGTTGTGGACCGTGCTGTTCGCACCCGACACCGGCGCGTCGGCGCAGTTCGGCCAGGGCGTGCTGGTTGCGGTCGGCTTGCTGACGCTCCTCATCGGGGCGCTCGGCATCGTCGGGACGCAGCGGCTGTCCAACCTTGCCGGCTTCAGCGTGCTGGTCTCCGCGGGCACGCTGCTGGCCGCCATCGGTCTCGGACAGCCGGCCGTCTGGGCCGGAGCGCTTTACTACCTCGTGAGTTCGACGCTGGCAGCGAGCGCCTTCTTCCTCCTGATCGACATGATCGAGCGCTGGCGCAATGCCGGCCTGAGCGTCGCACCGCACGAAGCGACCGGCGACGCGCCCTTCCTTTCCGAAGACCTGCACCGGCTGGACGACGTGAACCTCGACGACGAGGCCCAGGCGCTCTACGGCCGCGCCATCCCGGCCGGCGTCGCGTTCCTCGGCCTCGGTTTCATCGGCTGCACGCTGCTGCTGGCCGGGCTGCCGCCGCTGTCAGGCTTCGTCGGCAAGTTCGCAATGCTGTCGGGCCTGATGGGCGCCGAGCGCATCGCGCCGGCCGGCTGGGCTTTCATGACACTCTTGATCGCCTCGGGCTTTCTGTCGCTGATCGCCCTGAGCCGCACCGGCATTCGCCATTTCTGGACGCTGCCGCATGCCACCATGCCGTCGCTGCCGGCGCTCGAGGTGGTGCCGGTGGCGGCGCTGCTGGCCGCATGCCTGGCGCTCACGCTCGGCGCCGATCCGGTCATGGAACACGCCGCGGCCACGGCCCGGGGCTTGCTGTCGCCGGACGCCTATCGCGATGCAGTGCTCGGCACACGACCGGTGCCCAATCCACCATGAAACGCTGGCTTCCCTCGCCCCCGCTGTCGCTGGCACTGTTCGTGGTGTGGCTGCTGCTCAACCAGTCGCTGGCGCCCGCGACGCTGTTGCTGGCGGCCATTCTCGCGATCGTCGTTCCGGTCCTGACCAAAGGCCTGCGGCCCGCGAAGGTGACCATGCGCAGGCCATGGCGCGCGCTGCGGCTTGCAGGCGTGGTCGCCTGCGATCTGGTGCGCTCGGCCTGGTCGGTTGCCCGCCTGCTGCTCGGGCGGCGAAGCGCCGCGATGGCGCCGCGTTTCCTGCGCGTGCCGCTCACGCTGCGCGACCCCAACGGACTCGCCGTGCTGTCGATGATCATGTGCCTCACGCCGGGAACGGCATGGGGCGAGATCTCGTTCGATCGCTCGACCCTGCTGATCCACCTTTTCGACCTCGAGGACGATCAGGTGCCGGTCTTTCTTGCCATGGTCCGGGAGCGCTACGAGCGCCCGCTGATGGAGATCTTCGAATCATGACGCCGCTGCTTTTCTGGGCACTGAAGTTCGCACTGCTGCTGCTCGCGGTCGCCATGCTGTGCGCGCTGGCCCGCCTGCTCGTCGGCCCGACCGCACAAGACCGCGTGATGGCGCTCGACTGCCTGTTCATCAACGGCATGCTGATGATGCTGGTGCTCGGGATCGTCTATGCGAGCAACGTCTACTTCGAGGCTGCGATGCTGATCGCGCTGTTCGGCTTCGTGGGCTCGACCGCACTGGCCAAGTTCCTGCTGCGCGGCGAGGTGATCGAATGAACGATTTCATCGTCGGCCCGCTGCCGCTGTGGGCCGAGGTCCTGACCGCCATCTTTGCCGTGCTCGGCGCCGGCTGCGCCGCCATCGGATCGTTCGGGCTGGTGCGGCTCCCCACCTTCTTCCGCCGCATCCACGCGCCGACGCTGGGCGCCACCGTGGGCGTGTGGTGCATCACGCTTGCCACCATCGTCTACTTCTCGGTGCAGGGCTTCAGCCTCTTCCTGCATGCGGTGCTGATCGCGCTGTTCGTCGCGCTCACCGCACCGGTGACCACCATTTTCCTGATGCGTGCGGCGCTCTTTCGCGAGCGGCAGAAAGGCGGCGACGTTCCGCCGCCTGGGTAGCAACCGGGCTCAAAGTCCCGCAAACAACTTGAAGCCGGCCACGAGCACGATGCCCAGCAGGGCGAACATCAAGAGCCCGCCCCAGCGTACCGCGCGATGCTTCGGAACGTCGGACAGATCGGTTCTCGGGAGCGCGCCGAAAGCCGTGTCCGGCTTGCTGCGCGCCCAATCGTGGAAGTTGTCGCGGTCTGTATTCATGTAATACATTCTAACTACATGTAAGCAAATGCTGGGGGCTGGAACGGCCCTGCTGCGACCTATACAAGATTTCGCGCGCGCCTTACCTCTTCTTCACACAGGCGGAGCACCATCGAGGCTCCTTCCATCCATGAGGAGCTGGCATGAAAAAAGTGTCTTTTGCTATTTGCGCTGCGGCGCTGGTGTCGCTCGGCGCGCTCACCGCCCCGGCTCACGCCCAATACGGCCACCAGGGCCAGCGCTATCCGCACAACGTGATCGTCGTGCCCGGGCCGCCGCCACCGCCGCCCGGCTACTACGGCCATCAGCCCCAGCGTTGGCAGCACGGCGACCGCCGGGACTACCGGGGTGACTATTACCGCGGCGGCCGAGGCTACGGCGACCGCGACGGCGACGGCATTCCCAACCGCTACGACCGCGATCGCGACAACGACGGCGTGCCCAATCGCTACGACCAGCGGCCGAACAATCCCTACCGCTACTGACCGCGCTGCGCAAAAACGCACGAGCCGACGCCTTTGGTCGGCCCGACTACGGGAAACCGAGCCCCAGCGCAAGACAGGGCAGGCGGCAGCATCCGCCGCATGAAAAAGATTGCATTGATGCTCGGTGCGGCCGCAACGCTGAGCACCGCCGGCAGCTTGGCTCAACCCGCAGCGACGCCGCCGGCGCCGATCAAGATCGGTCTGATCGGGCCGTTGACGGGGCCCTCTGCCGACTTCGGGCTTCCGATGCTCAACGGGGTCAAGCTGGCGATCGACGAGATCAACTCGTTCGGCGGCTACCTCGGCAGGCCACTGCAACTCGTCGTCAAGGACGACAAGGCCAATCCCGACGTCGGCTTGAAGATGTCGCAGGAGCTGGTCGCCGAAAAGGTGATCGCGGCCATCGGGTTCTGCAATACCGGCGTGGCGATGAAGGCGATCGACGTTTTCCAGACCAGCAAGACGCCGCTCATCGTGCCCTGTTCCACCGGCACGCCGGTGACGTCGAAGTTCGCTCCGGCCGACAGCTACATCTTTCGCAACGCGCCGAAGGACGCGATCCAGGCGCCTTTCATCGTCGAAGAAATCGTGTCGCGCAACTGGACCCGCGTCGCTGTCTTCGCGGACAAGTCCGGCTACGGCGAAGCGGGCCTGCAGGACGTCCAGCAGGCACTGGCCAGGAAGAAGCTGCAGGCGGTCTACGTCTCGCGCTTCGAACTCGGCGTCAAGGACCTCACCGAAGAACTGAAGGAGGCGCGCAAGGCGGGTGCCAACGTGATCTTCAGCTACACGGTCGGTCCTGAAAACGCGGTCATCGCGCTCGGCAAGCAAGCACTCGGCTGGAAAGTGCCGCAGGTCGGCGCCTGGCCGCTTTCGTTTCCGTTCTTCATCAACGGCGGCAAGGATGCAGCCGAGGGCGCGCTGATGGCGCAGAGCTTCATCGCCGAACCGAGCAACGAGCGGCGCGCCACTTTTCTCGCCAGCTACTCGCGCAAGTTCGACACGCCCCGCATTCCGGTGCCGATGGCGGCGGCGCAAGCCTACGACGCGACCTATCTGCTGGCGCACGCGGTGCTGAGCCTGAAGGGCGACAAGCTGACCGGGCCGGACATCAAGAACGCGCTGGAGCAACCCAAGCGTCCCTACTACGGCGTCGTGACCACCTACGACCGGCCCTTCAGCAAGGACGACAAGGACGCGCTCACGCCCAACATGCTCGTGGTCGGCGTGGTGAAGAACGGGCTGGTCACCTTTGCACATCCGGAAGACGCGAAGCGCAACACCTTCGTGCAGCGCAAGCAGTAACTGCACGGCCGTCGCAAGGCCATAGGCCTTGGCCTACAGAAATCGGTCTGATCGGCGACCACCATTTGTTCATGAAGAACCCGATCAAACTCATCGTCGAAGAGCCTGCCCCAGGCTCGTTCATGTGGACGCTGTTCGAGACCGACGCCGGCGGCGCGCCTCGGAAAGTCTTGAAATCAGCGGAGTACGGCGCCGACACCTACGAAGCCGCGCTCGCCAGCGGAACACGTGTCATGGATGCCGAGCTTCGCAAGAACGCAGTCGCGCAGCACTGACTAGGCAAGATGCGTCTTCAGCGGCACGGCCGGATCGGCCGCGACCGCGGGGTCGGGGCTGCGTCCGGCCTCCAGCAGCTTGCGGCTCATGATGTGGTCCACCGGGGTATTGACCGACTCGACGCAGCGCAGCACGCCGTCGACGTAGTGCAGCAGCGAAAAAGCCGATGGGTTGGCGCCGGGCCGCGTCACCACGGTTGCGCCCGCCGTGCCTTCGGCCGGCACCAGTCCCGCCATCTGAAGACGCAGGCTGCCTTGGTCGGACCAGAACCACGGCACCGCGTCGTGCGGACGCGGTGCACCGGTGAGCGTCGCGACGGCCGTGCGCGCCTGGTCGTTGGCGTTCTGCACCGATTCCAGCCGCAGCGCGCGGCCCGTATGCCGGTCCGGGAAACGCGTGCAGTCACCGACCGCAAGCACCGCCTCGTCACTGGTCTGCATGTAGGCATCCACCACGATGCCGTCGGCGCATTCGAGCCCGGCGGCCGCAGCAAGCGCGGTCTCGGGCACCGCGCCGATGCCGACCATCAGCAGGTCCACCGGCAGCGCAACGCCGTCGACCTCGATCGCGGCGAGGCGCCGGCCTTCGGTCTGCCAGGCGCCGGTCTGCACACCGCAGCGGACATCCATGCCGGCGGCAAGATGGGTCGCGAGCACATGCGCCGACAGCGCGGGCGACACCGCCCGGCCCATTAGCCGCGGCGCGCTTTCCAGCACGGTCACCGCTTTGCCGAGCGCCAGTGCGGTGGCCGCCACTTCGAGCCCGATGAAGCCGCCGCCAAGGACCGTGACCTGGCGCGCCGCGGCGAGCAGCGTGCGCAATTGCGCCGCCTCGTCGGCCGCTCGCAGCAATGCCACGTTTTCCAGGCCGACCAGCGCCGGCAGGCGCCGCGCGCGGGTGCCGGTGGCGAGCACCAGCCGTTCCCAGCCGAGCACCGCGCCCGAGCGCAGCGCGACCGTGCGCGCGGCCCGATCGACCGCGACCGCCGGATCGCCAAGGTGCATGGTGATGCCCGAGTCGGCGTACCAGGCCTCGGCCTTGTGCAGCTGCGGGCCCACGTCCTGGCTCTTCAGGTAGGCCTTCGAAAGAGGTGGCCGGTGATAGGGGATGGAAGTCTCTTCGCAGACCAGGTGCACGCGGGCACCCTGCCCAGCCTCCACCAGCCCGGTGCAGAGTTGTGCCGCGGCGTGGCCGCCGCCGATGATCACGATGTCGTTGCTGTTCATGCGTCCGACTGTATTCCGTCGAGGCGTAGAGTGCGCCGATGCTCGCCCTCTACCACTGCATCAACGCACGCTCGTTCCGTCCGCTCTGGATGCTCGAAGAGCTCGGCGCGCCCTACGAGCTGCGCGTGCTGCCCTTCCCGCCGCGCGCGCTGCAGCGCAGCTACCTCGATCTCAATCCGCTCGGCACCGTGCCGCTGCTGGTCGACGGCGACACGCGCATGACCGAGTCTGCCGCGATCTGCCACTACCTGGCGGTGCGCTGCGACCCGAACAACCTGCGCCGGCTGGCCGTCGATGCCGGCGAGCCCGGCTTCGGCGCCTGGCTGAACTGGCTGCACCATGGCGAGGCCACGCTGACCTTTCCGCAGACCATCGTGCTGCGCAACAGCCGGCTCGAGCCCGACGAGCGCAAGCTGCCGCAGGCGGCCGACGACTATGCGAAGTGGTTCGTCGCCCGGTTGCGCGGCATCGACGCGGTGCTGGCGCAGCACGAGTACCTGGCCGCCGGCCGCTTCACGGCGGCCGACGTTTCGGTCGGCTACGCACTCATGCTGGCCGAGCGGCTGGGCCTTGCGACGCGATTCCCTGCGGCAGTGGCCGCCTACTGGGCGCGCCTGCAGTTGCGCGAAGGCTTCCGGCGCGCGCTGGCTGCGCAAGAAGCAGCCGCTGCGGCGCAAGGCGTCTCTTCGCGCGATCCCACCATTGACCAGGCCGGCCCGGCGCCTGCATAACCGCGCAATGGATCTTCATCACCCGCTCTTCCAGGCTTTGGCGCTGCCGCTTCTGCTGAGTTTCGCGCTCACGGGCCTGGCGCGCGGCGCACTGGGCGCCACGCAAGGCGCGCGCTGGGCTGCGGCCGGTGCTGCAGTGGCGATCGTCGCCACCTGGGGATGGATTCTGGGCTGGTCGTCTGCTCCCGGCTCGCTCACCGAAAAGCTTCCCTGGGCTTGCGCCGGAGCAGCACTCGCGGGCCTGGGCCTGGAGGCGGTGCGTGCCGGCCGGCGAACGCAATGGCTGGCCGGCAGCCTGCTGTGGGCGCTGATGCTGGCGGTGCTGGTCGACCAGCCGCTGGCGCTGCGATTGGGCAGCTGGCTGGTGGGCGTCGCGGTGATCCACGCCGTGCTGAACGAGCCGGTGGATCGTGCCGCCGCAGTCGCGATGCTGGTGCTTGCGAGCTTCGGCCTGGCCGGCGTCGCCATGACGGCCGGCTCGGCGCTGCTGTTCGAACTCAGCCTGGCACTCGGTGCCGCAGGGGCCGGTTGCGCGCTGTGGCTGTGGCCGGTGGCGCGCATTGCATTCGGTGCCGGCGGCGCCATCGCATCGGTGCTGGCTTGGCTCGCGCTGGCGCAGGGCACCGCGGTGCTGACGACGGTGCCGCCGGGCGTGCTGCTGCTGCTCTGCGGAGCGTTCACCTCCGGTGCGGTGGTGCGATTCGGCCGCCGTCGCCTGGGCAGCGCAACGGCACGTCCCTGGATCGAAACGCTGGCCGTGGCGGCAGTGGCCGCACTCTGGATCGCAGCCGCGATGGGGTTGTCGCTCGCGCTGGCGGACGGCGCCGCGGCACCCGCCGGTAACATGGACGATCCGTACTACAAGCCCCGGTGGTAGATGCAACAAGCCTGCGCTATTTCATGATGTCCGCCAAGCCCTGCGAGCCGGGCATCGAAGCGCTCTGGCCCGCGTGCCTCGATGTCGTCCGGCGCCGTCGCGAAGGCGGCCTGCCGTCGGAGGAAACGGCCCGGCCCTTCGCATGGCATGCGTCGCACGGCTTCTCGCTTGCCGGCGCATGGACCGGCGAGGCGGCCGAAATGTTCGCGCTGTTCAAGCCCCTGCTCGACCGGCCACCCGAAGGCAAGCCCTGGGTCATCGGCCAGCTGGGCCAAAGCCTGGACGGTTGCATCGCCACGCGAAGCGGCGACTCCGCCTATGTGAACGGGCCGCAGGTGCTGCTGCATCTGCACCGGCTGCGCGCCCTGTCCGATGCGATCCTCGTCGGTGCCGGCACGGCCGCTGCAGACAACCCGCAGCTCACCACGCGGCATGTGGCCGGCGCGCATCCGGTGCGGCTGCTGCTCGACCCGGGCCTGCGTCTTGCGCCGACGCTGCAGGTGTTTTCGGACCGGCAGGCGCCGACGCTACTGGTCTGCGATGCGGCGCGGCAGGCCGAGGCCGCCGAGCGCGTCGGCGCCGACCAGGTGCTGGGCGTGCCCGGCTTGATGGACGCCGCCGGCATGCCGGACCTGCGCCTGCTGCTGGCCGCGCTGCAGCGGCGCGGCCTGCGGGTCCTGTTCGTCGAAGGCGGCGGCGTCACGGTATCGCGCTTCATCGCACAGGGCTGCATGGACCGGCTTCATCTGAGCGTGGCGCCGGTGGTCATCGGCGGCGGCCGACCGGGCCTGGTGCTGCCGCCGAGCGGCGCGATGCGTGACTGCCTGCGCCCTGCGAGCCGCGTGTTCCGCATGGGTGCGGACGTGCTGTGGGACCTGGACCTGCGCACGGCCCCGGGGGCTTCGCCGGCGGGCTAAGGCAGCGTCGCCAGCAGGTCCGCATGACCGACGCGCAGGACGCTGCGGCCGGCGAGCGCCAGCCGCCGCGCCTTCCAGCCGCCGACCAGTGCGTGAGCCGTGGCGTCCTGTTCCAGCGCCGCTGCCGCGATGCCTTCGAGCATCGCCGACAGCATGGCCGCAGCATGAGGCCCATCGCCACCGTCTATCCGCCAGTCGCTCTGCGCTCGAACGATGCGATAGCCCGATGCTTCGAGACGCAGCGCGGCCAGCGTCGCGGCCTCGCTGCCGAGCGAACGGCCGAACCCCTTGTCGCGTTGTTGATGGGCGGTGAAGAGCCGGTGGACTTCGGCGTCGCCCGGGTCGCCGGGCTCCCAGGCCACACGCCCGTCGACGCTGAGCGCGAACAACATCGCGCAGGCGGCCGAGCGCGCATGCCCGAACAAGGCATCCAGCCACGGCTGCGACACCAGGTCGAGCAGCGCCGAGGCGGTGACGAGATGCGCGTCGGCGAACGGTACGGTGTCGAGCGCGCTCGCCAGATCGATGCAGCGCAGCTGCACGTCGGCCCTCCAGCCGGCGCCTTCGATCCGAATGCCTCCGGCATCGTCGCGCAGCGAGAAGCCTTGCGCTTGCGCCCATGTCGCCATCGCGGCCGGCAGCGCGGCCAGCAGCACCGGGTCGTTGTCGACCATGAGCCAGCGCTGCGCGCCACCGAACCGCGGCGCCAGCTCGCGGAGATTCGCGCCGCTGCCGCAGGCCAGGTCGAGCACGCGCAGTTCGGAGCCGTCGCCGCGCAGGCGCACCGACAGCGCATGCAGGTCGAGCGCGGCGGCAGACTGCTCCCGAGCCGCGCGGTCGAAAGGCTCGCGCAGCGCCAGCCAGTCGGTGCTGAAACCTGTCACGTCAAGGCCCGCCCGCGAAAGGCTTCGAGTGCCGCGGCGAAGTGGGCGCTGCTGTCCGACCAGCTGGGCAGGCGCAGCCCCGCTGCGCGCGCAGCTGCGGCCCGCTGCGCGCGCCATGCGCCATCGTCGAGCAGGCGCGCGAGCGCGTTGCGCAAGGCCGCGGCATCGCCGGGGGCCACCAGCATGCCGGCATCCGCAGGCACGGTGTCGGCAATGGCGCCTGCATGCGTGCTGATCACCGGCAGCCCGTGTGCCAGTGCTTCGGCCAGCGCCATGCCGTAGCCCTCGTGGAACGAAGGCAGCACGAAGGCGTCTGCACCGGCGTACAGCGCGCGCAGGTCGGCTTCGCCCAACTCGCCGTGCATCACGATTCGTTCGGCAAGCCCGTGCCCTTCGATGGCTTTCGCCAATGCCTGCGCACAGGCCGGGTCGGTGCCCAGGCTGCCGGCGCAATGCAGCGTCCAGCGCCGGTCGCGCAGGCCGGCCAATGCCTCGACCAGCACGGCATGGCCCTTGCGCGGCGTCACCGTCGCCACGCACAGCAGCGACAGACCTGGGCCGCCGGAACCGGCCGCGGGCGGCGCCGGATCGGTGCCCGGCTCGATCACGGCGATGCGCGCGGCATCGACATCGAAGTCGGCGGTGAGCGCGCGCGCGGTCGACTGGCTGGTGACGATCACGCCGCGCGCGCTGGCGAGCGCCAGCCGCTCGCTGTTTAACAGCGCGCGCTGCTGCGCCGGCGGGAACCCGGTTTCCAGCGACAAGGGGTGATGCACCAGCGCCACCCATTCAAGGCGCCGTGCATGACGCTGCGCCAGCTCGGGCAGCACGCCGAAGGCCAGCCCGTCGACCACCGCCAGCGTGCCGTCGGGCAGCGCATCGGCCTCCCGGCCCGCCTGCGCGCGCGCGGCCTTGCCCGGCGCCGGATAGCCGTCGCCCAGCATGCCCACATCGACCTGCCACTGGCGCTCGCGCAAGCCGTGGATGATCCGGCGGTCGTAACCATAGCCACCGGTGCGCGCGTCCAGGTCGCCCGGCACCAGGAAGCTGCAGCGCAGGCTCAAAGTGCGCCCTCGTAGGCGGCCCATGCCACATGCGACTCGTTGAGCCGCACCCGCAGCCCGGCGAGGCCGCTGGCATGAGGCCCCAGCTCGCCCGCCACGACGCGCTGGGCGATGCGATCGAAGATCACCCGCGCCATGAACTCGGTGGTGGTGTTGCGCCCTTCGAACGCCGGGTCGTCGTCGAGGTTGCGCAGGTTCAACTGGCCGAGCACGCTGCGCAGCACGTCGGTGGCCAGCGCGATGTCGACCACCATGCCGTCGGCGTCGAGTTCGGCCCGGCGGAATTCGGCATCGACCACGTAGGTGGCGCCGTGCAGGCGCTGCGCCGGCCCGAAGGCTTCGCCCTTGAAGCTGTGGGCAATCATGAAATGGTCGCGGACGTTGACGCTGTACATGCGGTGTCTTTCGGTGAAGGGCTCAAAAATAATCGATGCGATGGCACAAGGTGCCGGGCGCGCCCGCGGCCAGCCGTTGCAGCACCGCCGGAATGTCTGCGAACGGCGCACTGTCGGTGATGAGTGCATCGAGCGCCGGATCGCGCAGCAGTGCCAGCGCCAGCGCGAGCCGGCGGCGGTGGCTCCAGCGCGCGCGCTGCGCCGTCGCCACATGGCCGACCTGCGAACTGCGCAGGGTCAGGCGGCGCGAATGGAAGGCCTCGCCGAGCGGCAGCGTCACCGGGTGCTGTCCGTGCCAGCTCATCTCGAGCACGGTGGCCTCGAAGGCTGCAAGCCGCAGCGAAGTGGCCAACCCCGCCGCGCTGCCGCTCGCATGCACGACCAGGTCGGCATCGGGCCGTGCCGTGTCGGGACTGGCGAAGGCAACACCGAGCCGCTCGGCCACCGGCGCACGCGCGGCGTTGGTGTCGATCACCTCGACTTCGCAGCCGGGCATGCGCGCAGCGAGCCACGCAACCAGCAGGCCGAGCACGCCCGCACCCACCACGGCGACGCGGTCGCCGATGCGCGGCGCCGCATCCCAGAGCGCATTGACGGCAGTCTCCATGTTGGCGGCCAGCACGGCGCGCGCGGGCGGCACGCCCTCGGGAAGCGGATGCACCGCAGCGGCCGGCACGTTGTAGCGGGTCTGGTGCGGATAGAGGCAGAACACCTCGCGCCCGACGAGCGCCTGAGAAGCGCCCGAGCCCTGCTCGACCCTGCCGACGCTGGCATAGCCGTACTTCACCGGTCCGGGAAAGTCGCCTTCCTGAAAGGGCGCGCGCATGCGCTCGAACTCGCTGGCCGGCACCTCGCCACGATAGACCAGCAGCTCGGTGCCGCGGCTGATTCCGCTGTGCAGGGCACGAACCTGCACCTCGCCATCGGCAGGTGTCGCCAGGGCGGCGGGCCGTATCTGGGCGCGGTGCGGGCCATCGATCCAGCAAGCCCATGACTCGGCGGAAGCGGCGCGGGAGGGATATGCTGGCATCTCTTTCGACACCCGCAGCAGGCGGGCGATCCATGTTCGGAACCGTTGAAAACCGATCTTAAGGCGATGTCTTCGCAATCCTCCGCCGACGCTCCTGTCTTCAGCCCGCCCGGATTGGCGGCGCTGCGGCGCGATGCATTGCGCGAGGTGCTTTTCTGCGTCTTGCTGCTGGCGTTGCTTGCCGCGAGCGCCGGCGTGCTGGGCGAGTTCAGCCGCTGGTTCGGCGTCAAGGCGCTTGCCTTCTTCGGCATCGCGGTCGTCTGCATGTTGCGCGGTCTCGGCTCGCATGCGCCGCATGCGCGCTTCGGCGCGGCCAACCGCGTGACGCTCGCGCGGCTTGCACTCGTCGCGCTGCTGGCGGCGCTGGCCGGCGAACCGCTGGCCGATGCAGCCGCCGTGGCCTGGGCCGCCATCGTCGTCGCGACCGTCGCTGCGCTGCTCGACGCGGTCGACGGACCGCTGGCGCGCTCCGGCGGACTGGCCAGCGACTTCGGCGCGCGCTTCGACATGGAAACCGATGCGCTGCTGGTGCTCGTGCTGTGCCTGCTGGTGGTGCACTTCGACAAGGCCGGCGCATGGATCATGGCCGCCGGCCTGATGCGATACGCCTTCGTGCTGGCAGCGCGGCGCTGGCCGTGGATGGCGCGGCCCCTGCCGCCCAGCCAGCGCCGCAAGGCCGTGTGCGTGGGACAGATCACCAGCCTGATCGTGTGCCTCGGCCCGATCATCGACATTGCGTGGAGCCAGGCCATCGCAGCGGCCAGCCTGGCTGCACTGAGCGGCTCGTTCGCAGCCGACATCGCATGGCTGATCCGCCACCGCCAATCCCGCCTGGAGTCGCCCGCATGAATAAAACATCCGTCCTCGGCCGCGTCTTCGGCGCCGTGTTCATCTCATGGCTGCTGGCCGCCGCGCCGGCGCAGGCGCAGCCCGCACGCTACGAGCTCGATCCGGAGCACCTGACGGTGGCGTTCCTGGTCGATCACGTCGGCTATGCCAAGGTGCTGGGCATGTTCCGGGCCGCACGCGGCAGCTACAGCTTCGACGAGGCCACCGCCACCCTCGCCGACGTGCGCATAGAGGTCGACACGCAAAGCGTCTTCAGCAACTATGCCAAGCGCGACCAGCACCTGAAGAGCGCCGATTTCTTCAACACCGCGGAGTTCAAGAGCATGGTGTTCACCGCCACCGGGGCGCGGCGCACCGGCGAGCGCAGCTTCGAGCTGGCCGGACAGCTGGAACTGCTCGGCCGCACGCAGCCGCTCACCCTCACAGCCACCTGGAACAAGAGCGGCGCTTCGCCGATCGACAAGACCTACGTGATGGGCGTGTCGGCGCGCGGCAGCTTCAAGCGCAGCAGCTACGGCATGAACTATGCGGTCGCCAACGGATGGGTCGGCGACGAGGTCGCGCTGATCATCGAGTTCGAGGCCAAGCGCAAGTGAGGCCCGGTCGGGGCGCGTGGCTGCTGCGTGCCGCCCCGGCCGTTCTGCTGCTCAATGCGCTGCTGACGCTGGAGAACCTGTTTCCCACGCTGTGGCCACGCCCCGCGATGCGGCTGTCGTTCGAGCTCGGCATGGCGGTGGCGGTGCTGGCGGCGTGGATCGCCTGGCGCGGCGTTGCCGGCAAGCGCGTGCTGCGCGCGTTCGCGCTCGTCACCGTGTTCTGGACCGTCGCCCGCTACCTCGACGTGACGGTTTCCGCCGTCTTCGGCCGGCAGGTCAACCTGTACTGGGACAGCCGGCACCTGATGGAAGTGGTGCGGATGACCGAGGCCGCGCGGTGGCAGATCGTGTCGGCCGCGGTCGTGGCAGCGGCAGTGCCGGTGCTGCTGTACCACCTGGCGCTGCGATGCTGGCACGCGCTGGCGCTGGCCCTGGCGCGGCCCCGCCCGCAAATCACCACAGGCGCGACGGCGCTGGTTCTGCTCGCGACTTTCGCCGCGCACGGCATCAACGGGCGCAACACGCGCTGGTTCTTCTCGATGCCGGTGGCGCCGATCGTCGCCGGACAGGCGGCGCTCCTGGCCGGCCAATTGCTGCCCGGCGGCGCGGCAGCGCAACTCTCGCCGAGCCCCGACTTTGCCGACCACAACCTGCTCTCGCTCGGCGGCGCCGACGTGCTGCTGATCTTCGCCGAGTCCTACGGCGTGAGCACGCTCGACGATCCCCAGCAGGCTGCCGGGCTGGCGCCGCATCGCGAACGCCTGCAGCAGGCGCTGCGTGCGGGCGGGCGGCAGGTCGTGTCGGCGCGGGTGCGCTCGCCCACCTTCGGCGGCGCCTCGTGGCTGGCGCATGCGGCGTTGCTGAGCGGTGTCGACACGCAGGACCCCGGCGCCTATGAGTTGCTGCTCACCACCGGCCGGCCGAGCCTGGTGAGCCACTTCAAGGCGCACGGCTGGCGCACCGTGAACTGGATGCCCGGTCTGCAGCGGCCCTGGCCCGAGGGCAGCTTCTACGGCTTCGACCGCTATGCCGATGCGGCGCGCATCGGCTATCTCGGCCCGCAGTTCGGCCACTGGCGCATTCCGGACCAGGCCTCGATGGCGCTGCTGCATGCGCAGGAACTGGCCCAGCCCAACGCACTGCGCAAGCCGGCGTTCATCGTGTTTCCGACCCTGGCGAGCCACGCACCGTTCGGCCCGATCGCGCCGTACGTGGACGACTGGGAGCGCCTGCTGCGCGCCGATGCCTACTTGCCGCCGGAATCCGGCGCGGCGGAGCCGGCCGCAGCCTCATGGCTGCGCCCGGTGCCTGCGTACCTGGATTCGCTGGCCTACACCTTCCGCTGGCTCGGGGACTACCTGTCGTCGCGCGCGCCGCGCACGCTCGTCACGATCGTCATCGGCGACCACCAGCCGCTTGCGAGCGTGAGCGGCTCCGGCGCATCCTGGGACGTGCCGGTCCACGTCATCAGCGGCGACCGGGCGCTGCTCGCGCGCTTCGAAGCGAGGGGGTTCATGCCGGGCCTGCTGCCGGTGGCGCCTTCGCTGGCCTCCATGCAGGGCCTCACGCCGCTGCTGCTCGGCGCCTTAGACGGCATGCCACCCGGACACGCGGGCGCGGCCGAATGAGGACAGCCAACGACGACCGATACGCGCAATAGTTCACAGCAGCGCGGCGAGCGCTCTGTTAGCCTTTTCGCCCATGCGCATCACCGTTTTTCTCCTCAACATCGCCGTTCTTTTTCTCGCCTACCACTGGGGTTCGCTGACGGGATTGCTGATCGCCTGCGGCCTCTGCGCAGCGCTGGTCGCAGCCAGCTTTGCCATCTCGACGTCGCGCAAGGAAGCACGCGAATCGCGTGACATTCAGCGTGCCATGGGCCGCAACAGCACCTTTCTCGCGCGCCTCGGCAAGCACTGAGCCGAGCGCCCGTCGGGGTCCGTCGAGGCTTAGCTGCCGACGCCCGCCACCGCCTTGGCGTGCGCGACTTCGGCTTCGCGCGGCAGCGCCACAGCGTTCTTCACCGCCAGGATCTCCGCCATCACGCTGACCGCGATCTCGGGCGGCGTCTTGCTGCCGATGTAGATGCCGATCGGCCCGCGCAGCCGCGCCAGCGATTGCGCGGTCTGCTCGAAGTGTTCGATCATGCGTTCGCGCCGGGCTTCGGCATTGCGCCGGGAGCCGATCGCGCCGACGTAGAAGGCCTCGCTGTCGAGCGCCTCGAGCAGCGCCAGGTCGTCGAGCTTCGGGTCGTGCGTGAGCGCGACCACGCAGGTGCGGCGGTCGGGCTTGAAGGCGGTCACCGCGTCGTCGGGCATCTCGGTGCTGATCGCCACGCCCGGCACCGACCAGGCGCTGCGGTATTCGGCGCGCGGATCGCACACCGTCACCGCGAAGCCGCTGAACATCGCCATCGTCGACAGGTACTCGGCCAACTGGCCGGCACCGATCAGCAGCATGCGGTACTCCGGCCCGAAGGTGTTGACGAGCACGGCGTCGTCGACCGAGAGCTCGGCAGGCGTTGCGGCCTCGGCCAGGGTCGCGGCGCCGTCGGCCAGCGACACGCTGCGCTGCATCAGCCGGCCTTCCTCGAGCCGGGCCACCAGCGTCTGGAGCGAAGCAGCATCAGGGTCGTACTCGAGCAGCAGCTCGAGCGTGCCGCCGCAAGGCAGGCCGAAGCGGTGCGCCTCGTCGGCGGTGATGCCGTACTTGATCAGCGCAGGCGGGCCAGACGGGATTTCGCCGGACGCCCCGTGTGCGCGGCTGTACCGCGCGATCAGATCGTCCTCGATGCAGCCGCCCGAGACCGAGCCGGTGACTGCGCCGTCGTCGGCCAGCGCCATGATCGAGCCGACCGGCCGCGGCGACGAGCCCCAGGTGCGCACCACGGTCGCGAGCAGCGCGCGGCGGCCTGCCAGCCGCCAGTCGCGCAGCGTGCGCAGCACCATGACGTCGAGGTTTTCCACGCGGTCACTCCACCGGCTTGTCGGCCGGCGCGTTGCCGGCACCTTCGGGCTCGCCGCTCTTCTTGCCGCCGATACCCATCTTGCGCATGAAGCCGGCCACCGCGCCGGTCTTCTCGGCCGGCTCTGCAGCCGCCTCGATGCTTTCGGCCACAGCCGGCGGCGGGCCGTAGCGGCTTTGCATCTCGGCGTCGAAGCGCTTGAAGAAATCGTCGGCGGTCGACTTGGCCGCGCCGTCGATCAGCCGCTGTCCCAGCTGCGCGATCTTGCCGCCCACTTGCGCCTGCACGGTGTAGTCCAGCTCGCAGGCCGGTCCCGCGTCGGCCGGCGCATCGGCAACCGGCTTGAGCGAGACGCTCGACGAGCCCTTGGCAAAGCCGGCCACGCCGCCCTGCCCTTCGAAAGAGAGCCGGTAGCTGTCGGGCGGCATGATCTCGGCGAGCGCGACCTTGCCGTTGAACTTGGCCGACACCGGGCCGATCTTGAGCGCGAGCGCCACCGTGTACTGGTTGTCGCCGGTGAGCTCGAACTTGTCGCAGCCCGGGATGCATTTCTTCAGCGTCTCGGGATCGTTGAGCGCTTCCCAGGCCTGTTGCTGCGTGACGCCGAGCCGGCGGTTGCCGAGCATTTCCATGGTGGTTCCTTCTGTTTGTCTAGCGACTCGCGCGCATCAGCGCCGCAAGACTCGCGGCCAGTTGTTCGAGTGCATTCAGATTGTGGACCGCAAGCATCGCGTCGGCATGCCGGTGCAGCACCGCGGCGCCGCGCGCAAGCGGCGCATAGCCGTCGTAGCGCAGCAGCGGATTGAGCCACAGCATGCGGCGCGAATGGCGCTTGAGCCAGAGCAGTTCGCTCTCCAGCACGTCGGGTTCGCCGGTGTCGAGGCCGTCGCTGATCACCAGCACCAGCGTGCGGCGGCCGGTCAGGCGGCGCGCATGGCGGCGCCGCAGCTCGGCCAGTGACGCGCCGAGCCGCGTGCCGCCGGCAAAGTCGTCGATGGCCGCGCCGGCAGCCGCCAGCATCTCGTCGGTGTCGGCCAGCCGGAAGGCCGGCGTCAGGTCGCTCAGGTGCGTGCCGAATGCGAACACGTCGCGCCGGCCGGCGCGGCGCGTCGACGCATGCAGGAAGGCGAGCAGCAGCCGCGCATAGCGCTCCATCGAGCCCGACACGTCCACCAGCACCAGGAGCGGCAGGGGCTGCTGGCGCCGGGCGAGCCGCGGCAGCCGCAGCAGCTCGCCGCCGGTGCGCGCCGCCTCGTGCAGCACGCCGGGCCAGTGCATGCGCGAGTGCGCGCCGGTTTCGCCGGTGGGGCGAAGGCGGCGCGATGCGATCGTCGGCACCGGCAGCGCGACGTCGCGCGCAAGGCGCTCGACCAGCCGGTATTCGGATGCGCCGAGCGCGTTGAAGTCGGCATGGTGCAGCCGCGGCATGTCGCTTGCGGTCATCGCGGCATCGAAATCGACCTCACGATCGGTCTGCGCGGGCCTGGCCGGATCGCGCGGCGCAGAGAGCGCCTCCCGCACACGCGGGCGGCGCTTCGAGGGCTCGGCCTTGCCCTCGGCGCTCGGCAGCATCTGCGCGAGCAGCTTGCTGGCGAGATCCGGGTCGCGGAACCAGGCGTCGAAGAGTTCGCGAAAAACCAGCCGGTCCTGCTCGCGGCTGACCATCACCGCTTCCATCGCGGCGGACAGGTCGAGCCGGCTGGCGACGCCCACCAGCATTGCCGCCTCGGCGGCGAGCGCGATGCGTTTGGCGTCGGTGCGCACGCCGGCGCGCCGCAGCGCGCGACCGAAGCCGACCATGTTGCCGGCCAGCTTGCCGCGGCGTGCGTCGCCTAGTTGCTGCATGTGCGAACGGGGGAGCGGAAGCGGGAGCGAAAACCGGACGCAGAGGTCGCGAAGATTTCGCGAAGACCGCAAAAGAAGACATTGGAAATCTTCCTTGCCTTGGTCTTTTTCGCGTCTTTTGCGAAACCTTCGCGCACTCTGCGTCCTGAACTCATGTCTGCGCATCCTCCACCTTCAGCAAATCCGAGGCCAGCTCGCGCGTCAGCGCCGCTACGTCGTCGCGCTGCTTGAAGAGGATGCCGGCGGTGTCGACCACGACCTCGGGGTCGAGTTCGACGGTGT
>JANOCL010000016.1:0-32613 GCA_031412135.1 Variovorax sp.
ACCACCGCAACGAGTCCGCCAGTGGCCACGTGCTCACCATCGAAGACCCGATCGAATACGTCTACAAGAACAAGAAGTCCCTGGTGAATCAGCGCGACGTCGGCAGCGACACCGAGTCGCTGCAGATCGCGCTGAAGAACGCGCTGCGCCAGGCGCCCGACGTGATCCAGATCGGCGAAATCCGCGACCGCGAGACCATGACCGCGGCCATCGCCTATGCGCAGTCGGGCCATCTGTGCGTGGCCACGCTGCATGCCAACAACAGCTACCGCGCGCTCAACCGCATTCTGAGTTTCTATCCGGTCGAGGTGCGCGCAACCCTGCTGGGCGATCTCGGGGGCGCACTGCGCGCCATCGTCGCGCAGCGGCTGCTGCGCACACCGGGCGGCGCGCGGATGCCGGCGCTCGAGGTGCTGCTGAACACGGCACTGGTCGCCGAACTGATCGGCAAGGGCGACTTTTCCGGCGTCAAGGAAGCAATGGAGCAGTCGATGGCCGAAGGCTCGCAGACATTCGAGGAAGACATCGCGCGGCTGGTGATCGACAATCGCGTCACCCGCGAGGAGGGCCTGGCTCAGGCCGACTCCCCCACCAACCTGATGTGGCGCCTGCAGAACCGCACGGCACCTCCGGCCCGCGCCGAAGACCGGGCGCTGCTGGACCAGGTCGACGAGCCCACATTCACGGACATCGCACTCGACGTGCGTCTGTGATCGTTTCTTTTTTTCCTCGATGTCCCGAACGCTGCAACTCGCCGAACAACTGGTTTCCCGCCCCTCGGTCACGCCCGACGATGCGGGTTGCCAGCAAATCCTCGGCGAGCGGCTCGCGCGGCTCGGCTTTCGTCTCGAAACCATCGAAAGCGGCCCGGTCGATTTTCGGGTGACAAACCTTTGGGCCGTGCGTCCGGGCGCTGCCGGCCTCGACGCGGCGCGCACAGTGGCCTTTGCCGGCCATACCGACGTCGTGCCCACAGGGCCGCTGGCGCAGTGGACCAGCCATCCGTTCACCCCCACGCACCGCGACGGCAAACTCTACGGCCGTGGCGCCTGCGACATGAAGACCTCGCTCGCGGCCTTCGTGGTCGCCATCGAAGAATTCGTGGCGGCGGCGCCCGCAGCGCGCCTGACGCTCGCCCTGCTGCTCACGAGCGATGAAGAAGGCCCCGCGCTGGACGGCACGGTCGCGGTCTGCAATGCGCTGGCTGCGCGCGGCGAACGCATCGACTACTGCATCGTCGGCGAACCCACTGCCGTCGAGCGCTGCGGCGACATGATCAAGAACGGCCGGCGCGGCACCATGAGTGGCAAGCTCACCGTGCAGGGCGTGCAGGGCCATATCGCCTACCCGCATCTGGCAAAGAACCCGGTCCATGCACTGGCGCCGGCCCTGGCCGAACTGGTCGCGATCAACGCGGCGGGCGGCTGGGACGATGCGCCGAACGAGTACTTCCAGCCCACCAGTTGGCAAGTCAGTAACTTCCATGCGGGCACCGGTGCGAGCAATGTGATTCCGGGCACGGCGGTGGTCGACTTCAACTTCCGTTTCTCGACGCAATCGACGCCTGAATCGCTGCAGCGGCGGGTGCATGCCGTGCTCGATGCGCATGGCCTCGACTACACGCTGGACTGGACCGTCGGCGGCCTGCCCTTCCTCACCACGCCGGGCGAGCTGGTCGAGGCTGTGCAGGAAGCCATTCATGACGAGACGGGCATCCGGACTGTTCTGTCCACCAGCGGCGGCACCAGCGACGCACGCTTCATCGCCAAGATCTGCAAGCAGGTGATCGAGCTCGGCCCGGTCAACGCCAGCATTCACAAGATCGACGAGCACATCGACGTGGCCGAGATCGAGTCGCTCAAGAACATCTACCGTCGCACGCTCGACAAACTCGAAGCGCTGCTCTCTTCATGAGCACCGTCATCCAGCTGATCGAGGCCGGCGCCAGCCGGCTGGGCGATGCGGGCGTGGCATACGGCCACGGCACCGACAACGCCTTCGATGAAGCCGCCTGGCTGGTGCTGTGGCGCCTCGGATTCGCCCTGGACGACCTGGATGCGGCGGCCGACCGTACCGTGGCGCCTGCGGACGCACAGCGGGTGGCCGAACTGCTGACCGAACGCATCGTTTCGCGCAAGCCGGCCGCCTATCTCACGAAGGAAGCATGGTTGACCGGCGTGCCCTTCTACGTGGACGAGCGCGCCATCGTGCCGCGCAGCTTCATTGCCGAACTGCTGGCCGACGGCAGCATCGACCCGTGGCTCGGCGAACACACGCACCGGGCACTCGACCTGTGCACCGGCAACGGCAGCCTCGCAGTGCTTGCGGCGATGACCTATCCGGCCCTCAGCGTCGACGCGTCCGACCTGTCGCGCGCCGCGCTCGAGGTGGCGGCGATCAACGTCAGCCGCCATCAGCTCGATGCCCGCATCGCGCTTTTCGAATCGGACGGCCTCGCGAACGTGCGCGGCAGCTACGACCTGATCCTTTGCAACCCGCCCTACGTCAACACGCAGAGCATGGCCGCCCTGCCGGCCGAATACCGGGCCGAGCCTTCACTCGCGCTCGCCGGCGGCACCGACGGCATGGACTTCATACGCCGGCTCCTTGCCGATGCGCCCGCCTGCATGAGCGAAAACGCCGTGCTGGTGCTTGAAATCGGCAACGAACGCACCCACTTCGAGGCAGCGTTCCCGCGGCTCGAGGTGGTGTGGCTGGCCACCAGCGCCGGCGACGACCAGGTACTGCTCGTCGCGCGCGAATCACTCCTTTCATGATCACTCTCAAAAACGTCATCCTGCGCCGCAGCGCCAAAGTGCTGCTCGACGGCGCCAGCGTCACCATCAATCCGGCTGAAAAGGTCGGACTGGTGGGCCGCAACGGCGCCGGCAAGTCCACCTTGTTCGCGCTCTTCAACGGCAGCCTGCACGAGGACGGCGGCGACTTCTCCGTTCCCAGGCAATGGCGCCTGGCGCAGGTGGCGCAGGACATGCCCGAGACCGATGAACCGGCCACCGACTTCGTGGTCGGCGGAGACACGCGGCTGGTCGAGTTGCGCCAGGCGCTGTCCACGGTCGAAGCCGGCCACGAAGCCGATCCGGACGATCACGACCTGGGCATGGCGCTGGCCCATGCGTATACCGATCTGGCCGATGCCGGCGAACACGATGCCGTGCCGCGCGCCCAGGCGCTGATCCTCGGACTCGGCTTCAAGGCGCATGAGCTGGACCAGCCGGTCAACAGCTTTTCCGGAGGCTGGCGCATGCGTCTTCAGCTCGCCCGCGCGCTGATGTGCCCGAGCGACTTGCTGCTGCTCGACGAGCCGACCAACCACCTCGACCTGGACGCGCTGGTCTGGCTCGAGGCCTGGCTCCAGAAGTACGCCGGCACGATGATCGTCATCAGCCACGACCGCGAATTTCTCGACGCGGTAACCGACGTCACCCTGCACATCGAAAAAGCCAAGCTCACGCGCTACGGCGGCAACTACAGCGCCTTCGAGACGCTGCGGGCACAGCAGCTGGAACTGCAGCAGTCCGCCTTCAGCAAGCAGCAGGACAAGATCGCCCATCTGCAGAAGTTCATCGACCGTTTCAAGGCCAAGGCCAGCAAGGCCAAGCAGGCGCAGAGCCGCGTCAAGGCGCTCGAACGCATGGAGAAGATCGCGCCCCTGCTGGCCGAGGCGGACTTCAGCTTCGAGTTCAAGGAGCCGGGCAACATTCCCAACCCGATGCTGTCGATCAGCGGCGCGAGCTTCGGCTACCGCGTCGACGGCGAGGTGCCCAAGACCATCCTGCAGGGCGTGAACCGGTCGGTGCTCGCCGGCCAGCGCATCGGCATTCTTGGCGCCAACGGCCAGGGCAAGTCGACACTGGTCAAGACCATCGCACGCGAGATGGGCGCTCTGGCCGGCACGGTCACCGAAGGCAAGGGCCTCAACATCGGCTATTTCGCGCAGCAGGAACTCGACGTGCTGCGCCCGCAGGACACGCCGCTCGAGCACATGGTGCGCATGGCGCGCGAGCTCGGCTCCACCGTCAAGGAACGCACCGGCGAGCAAGACCTGCGCGGTTACCTGGGCAGTTTCAACTTCAGCGGCGACATGGTGAAGCAGGCCGTGGGCACCATGAGCGGTGGCGAGAAGGCGCGCCTGGTCCTGGCGATGATGGTCTGGCAGCGACCCAACCTGCTGCTGCTCGACGAGCCGACCAACCACCTCGATCTCGCAACCCGCGAGGCGCTGGCCGTGGCACTGAACGAGTTCGAGGGCACGTTGATGCTGGTCAGCCACGACCGGGCGCTGCTGCGGTCGGTTTGCGACGAGTTCTGGCTCGTCGGGCGTGGCGTGGTGACAGACTTCGACGGCGACCTTGACGACTATCAGCGCTACCTGCTCGACGAGGCCAAGCGACTTCGGGAAGAGGCCAAGGTAGCGACGCGCGAGGCGGCTGGCGCCAGCGAAAAGGCGGCCTCCGTACCGCCGCCTGCTGCGCAAGACCGGCAGCAGCGCAGCGAGCGGGCAAAGCCGCTCAAGCGTGAATTGGCCGGAATCGATGAGCGCCTGGCCGCGGCGAGCAGCGAAAAAGCACTGCTCGAGACGCGGCTCTCGAAGGCGCTCCCCGCGTCCGAGATCGCAGAAGCCGGCTGGCGCCTGAAAGCGCTGGCTGACGAGATCGGACAGCTCGAAGAGCGCTGGATGGCCCTGTCGGGCGAACTCGAAGCGCTCGCCGCCTGATCGGGCGAAACCGGGCAACACAGGTCGAAGCATGCCGTCAGCCATCGACCTCGCCCAAGGCGATCCGCATCTGATCGCGGCGATCCACCGCAGCCGGCGCCTGCTGGGACGCAAGGCGCTGGTCGCCGCGGCCGCGAGCGCTGTGCCGCTTCCCGGCGTGGACTGGGCCGCTGATGCCGCACTGCTGTCGCGCGTCATTCCGGAGATCAGCGCCGAGTTCGGCCTGTCGGTGACGCAGCTCGACCGTCTTGCGCCCTTGCAGCGCGAGCGCGTGCAGAAGGCCGCATCGGCGGTGGGTGCGCTGTTGGTCGGCAAGCTCATGACGCGCGAACTCTTGCTTGCCCTGGCCAGGCATGCCGGCATACGGCTTACGGCCAAGCAGGCTGCCAAGTACGTGCCCATCGCGGGCCAGTTGGTCTCGGCCGCCCTGGGGTACGCAGCCCTTCGCGCGCTGGGAGAGCTGCACATCAGGGATTGCGTGGAGGTCGCCCGGTCGGTTCGGCATCTGCTCCCACCGCCCGGCACGGCAAACGCGCTCACTGCTGCTCCCCGTGTCTGGAACCGGTTCCTCCGGCCGTAGCGGGGCGTGTTCCATTGCCCCCACAAGGCATTGACCTACAAAGGATTCAATCTGCCGCTACGGTGCGGGCGGGGTGATAATCGCCGAAACTGCGGGCACCCTGAGGCAAGGGCATCCCGAAGAGACAACCGCGATCATGGTGAGGACTAGAAAATGAATGAGACAGACCTCGCGACGTCCGTGGAACGGCTGATGGCCAGGGTCGACTACTACCTGCATTGTGAGCTGGACGAGGAGTACGACCACGACCGACCGGACACGGCGCGCAACAGGCTAGAAGCCGCATTGCGACAGGAGTTGTTGCGTGCGAGCGCCGTAGGCGTGGTGACTGCTATTGCCGGCGCTCATCTGGCACATGGCGGCGACGAGACCGCTTGACGCACCGCGGCTCATCACCGGCAGTCGCCGGAGTGATGTAAGCCGTGCAAAAGAATTGTGAAGTGGTAGGACGTACAAGATTCGAACTTGTGACCAACGGATTAAAAGTCCGCTGCTCTACCAACTGAGCTAACGTCCCACTTGTTTGATTTTTGCCCGACGTCGAGTCCGGCAAAGCCCGCAATTATAGCGTTGCATTTGACGCAATCCGGTCCAACGTCCAACCGGCTGCGCATTGTCCGAAGGTGGCCGTCACGCTCACCACCGAACCATAACCGTGGCAGTTGAGGGAACCATCACCTTCGTCTTCCAGCGCGCACGAGGCATCCGGCGGCGCCACGCTTTCTCGGCTGAAGACGCAACTTACGCCCATCTTCTTACCTTCGCGCGGCGCGTCGTGTTCCTTGCGCAGGCGGTGGCGTAGCTGGGCGAGCAACGGATCGTGCGTCACGGCGGCGAGGTCATCAATGTCGACCTTGTGGGCCTGGCGCTTGCCACCTGCGGCCCCAACGGTGACGAATGCGACATCGGCATCGCGCGCCCAGGCTGCCATGGCCAGCTTGGCGCGCACTTGATCGCAGGCATCGATCACCGCCGTGACCTTCCCGTTCGCGGCTTCTGCAGCGGTCAGCAGCAGGTGCCAGTTGCCGGGCTCGACGAATTCGTCGATCGCCAGCACCCTGCACGCCGGGTTGATCTGCGCAATGCGTTCGCGCATGGCTCCTACCTTGGCCTGGCCGATGGTGCCCTGTAGCGCATGGATTTGCCGATTGATGTTGGACTCGGCAATGTGATCGAGATCGATCAGCGTGAGCTTGCCGACGCCGCTTCTTGCAAGCGCCTCGACCGCCCAAGAACCGACGCCTCCGATGCCGGCGACCAGCACATGCGAATTGCGGATGCGGCTCGCGCCCGTCATGCCGTAGAGACGCTCGAGCCCGCCGAAGCGGCGAGCTGCGTCTACGTCATTCAAGGCGTTGTGCAAGCCGTCGGAGACAGACGCTGCGCTCACGCGGCAGCCCTGCCGTCAGCGCAGACGCGAAAGCCGTTCGCGCCCCGCCTGTGCGGCCTCGGACTGCGGGTAGGCCTTGGTCAGATCTTCGAGGGTTCGGCGCGCGGCACGCGTGTCCTTCAGTTCGATCTGGCAATTCGCGATCGACAGCACCGCCTCGGGTGCCTTGGCGTGGTCAGGCGCAAGGGAGAGCATCGACCTGAAATTGGCGATGGCCTCGTTGTAGTTGCGCGTTGCGTACTGCGCGTTGCCGAGCCAGAACAGCGCCGAGGCGTTGTAGCCGCTCTGCGGATAGCGCTTCACGAACTCCGCAAACGCCGTCTGTGCCTGCGCGAATTGGCCGCCGCGAAAGATACCGAGCGCGGCATCGAAGTCGGCCTTTTCCTTCGGGGCCGCGGTGAACTCGCGGCCATCGACCGAAACGGTCGATGGCTCGCTCTGCTTGAGGCGGCCATCGATCTCGCCCTGGCGCTGCTGCAGTTCAGTCACGGTCCGGGTGAGTTGCTCGTTCTGGCCGGTCATGCGCTGAAGCTCGCTGCGCATCTGCTCGATCTGTGTCTGCAGGTCGAGCATGCTGCGGCGCAGCTGGGCGTTGTCGTCGCTCTGGCGTTGCTCGGACTGCAGGCGCATTGCTTCGACGCGCTGGCGCAGGTCGAGAATCGCGCGGCGTGCCTCGTCGTCCTCGAACAGCGCAGCCTGCGCCCCTAGCGAGGCGCACAACATTGCCGCGGCAAGCGCCGCGCTTCGCAAGAAAGGAACGCCTCGCATCATCAACGGTAAGCGATCTCGGCGCGGCGGTTCTGCGCCCAGGCCGACTCACCCCCGCCCTGCGCGGCCGGCTTTTCCTTGCCGAAGCTCACCGCCTCGACCTGGCTGTCCGTCACGCCGAGCAGACCCAGCGAACGGCGCACGGCTTCGGAACGCTTCTGACCGAGTGCCAGGTTGTATTCGCGGCCGCCGCGCTCGTCGGTGTGGCCTTCGATCGAAACGCGACGCTGCGGGTTCGCCTTGAGGAAGCGTGAATGACCGTCGATCAGCGACTGGAACTCCGGCTTGATCGTGTAGCTGTCGTAGTCGAAGTAGATGATTCGGGCCACGCCGACCGGGCCTTGCGCGGTCCGCGCATTCGGATCGATGGTGACCGGTGCCACGCCGCTGGCGGCGCCGCTCCCCGAACCCTGCCCGGTGCCGGCGCTGCGGTCGACCACAGGTGCGTCGTTGAGCTTGGTGCCCGACGAGCATCCGGCAACCAGTGCCACGATGGCCAGCGAGTAAATCGTACGTTTCAACATTTAAAACTCCTCAAATAAATCATTGCTTTTGAAAGGGACCCCAGTCCGGTTCGCGAAGGTCACCCGACTGTCCTGCCAACCGGGCCTTTATCTTTCCGTCGAGCGTGGTCGTCATCAGCGCGTCGCGCCCTTGCAGATTGGTCGCATAAACGATCAATTTGCTGTTCGGTGCAAAGCTTGGATTCTCGTCGGCGCTGGTGTCGGTGATTGCGCTCACATTGCCGGTCGCCAACTCCATCACGTGGAGTTTGAATGCCCCACCCACGCGCGAGATGTAGGCCAACCACCGGCCATCGCCGCTTATCGACGGAGAAATATTGTAAGTGCCGCTAAAAGTGACGCGGGTCGGATTGCCGCCGCCGGCGCCCATCTTGTAGATCTGCGGCGCGCCGCCACGGTCGCTCACGAAATAGATGGTCCCGCCGTCGACGGAGTAGACGGGCTCGGTGTCGATGCTGTTGCTCTGCGTCAGCCGGCGCGGCTCGCCGCCGCTCGACGAAATGGTGTAGAGCTGCGAGCCACCGTCACGGCTCAGGGTGACGGCCAGCGTGCTGCCGTCGGGTGCCCATGCGGGCGCGCTGTTGGAGCCGCGGAAGTTGGCCACCAGCCGCCGCTGCCCACTGGCGACGTTGTGCACGTACACCACCGGCTTGCGCGACTCGAAGGACACATACGCGAGCTGGCTGCCATTGGACGACCACACGGGAGAAATGATCGGCTCCGGACTCGCGAGCGCGGCCTGCGCGTTTTCGCCGTCGGCATCGGCCACCCACAGGCTGTATCGGGTGCCGCCCTTCGTCACATAAGTGATGCGGGTCGAGAAGATACCTTTTTCGCCAGTGAGCTTTTCGTACACGTAGTCGGCGATGCGGTGCGACGCGAGTCGCAGGTCGCCTTGCGGCACGGTGTAGCTCTGGCCGCCGAGGTCTTGCCCGCGCACCACGTCCCACAGGCGGAACTGCACCTGGTAGCGGCCGTCTGCCAGCCGCGTCACGCTGCCGACGACCAACGAATCGGCCGTGCGTTGCCGCCACAGGCTCAGGTCGGGACGCGAAGTCTCGTCAAGCCTCTGCCCGGACGCGTCGACACCGCGGAACTGGCCGCTGCGTTCGAGGTCGGCCTGAACGATGGTCGAAATCTTCTGCGGCGATGCGTCTTCGCCCTTGAAGGGCGCAAGCGCGATCGGAAGCTGGGTCAGTCCGACGCCCGACACTTCGACCCTGAACTGGGCGAATGCGGGAAGTACGGGGGAGGCAGCCAGAGCCGCGAGCAGTGCGCGGCGAGCGGAGAACGATGAAGAAGGGGTTGGGGAGAGTTCTTGCAACGGCTTTTTCATGCAGTTCGGACGGGATTCCGAGGATAAAGTTTCCTACTCGGGCGGAAGAGGCACATGGTACACATTGCGATGAGCAGGACGTCACAAGACGTGTATGTGCCGGTGCGGTCCTACATGAAGGCGCATCCGTAGAATCCGCCGCCATGCAGCCATCCCTCGCGGCCGAGATCGCGCGCCCTCCCCTGATGCGTCGACTCGCGCGGTTGATGACCTGGTTCGGCGGCTCTCGCCGGTGGTGGGCGCTCGGCATCGTCACCGCGCTGCTGGCAGCGTTGACGGAGCCCCTGATGCCCGCGCTGCTGAAGCCTCTGCTCGATCGAGGCTTCACCCGCGGACAGCTCGCGCTCTGGACCGTCCCGGCCGCCATCATCCTGCTCTTTGCAGTGCGAGGGATTGCGCAGTTCGTGTCTCAGTACGCACTGGCCAGAATCGCCAACGAGGGCATGCAGCGCCTGCGCCGCGTGCTGTTCCAGCGGCTGCTGGCGGCGGAACTTGCGCTGTTCTCGCGCCAGTCGGCGAGCGCCCTGTCGAATACCGTGGTGTATGAAGTGCAGACCGGCGCCATGCTGCTGGTGCAGGCGCTGCTGGGCTTGTCGCGCGACGGCTTCACGCTGATTGCGCTGCTGGCTTACCTGATCTACCTGAACTGGAAACTGACGCTCATCGTCGGCGTGCTGGTACCGGGCGTGGCGTGGATCATGAAAGTGCTGTCCAAACGCCTCTACCACCTCACGCGGCTCGGCCAGCAGGCCACCGACGAGCTCGCCTACGTGGTCGAAGAGAACGTGCTGGCCCATCGGATGGTGCGCCTGCACAACGCCGAAAGCGGGCAGACCGAGCGCTTCGAACGCTTGAGCCACAGCCTCAATCGGCTGGCGGTGAAGTCGACCATCGCATCGGCCGCGATGACGCCGCTGACGCAGTTGCTGGCGGCCGTCGCACTGTCCGTGGTGGTGACGATCGCCCTGTGGCAGAGCGGCGAACAAGGCCTTACGGTCGGTGGCTTCGTGGCCTACATCACCGCCATGCTGATGCTGATCGCGCCCATCCGGCGGCTCGCTGACATGGCCAACCCGATTACCCGCGGCCTGGCGGCACTGGAGCGCGGACTGGCGCTGATCGACAGCGTCGCATCGGAACCGCAAGGCATTTTCGAAACGGCGCGGGCCGAGGGGCGCATCGAACTGCGCAACGTGCGAGTCAGCTACCGCGGCGACGACGAGGCCGCGGCGCTCGACGGCGTGAGCCTGTCGATAGCGCCCGGCGAAGTGGTCGCCTTCGTCGGCCCTTCGGGCTCGGGCAAGACGACGCTGGTCAACCTGCTGCCGCGCTTCGTGTTGCCCAACCGAGGTGCCGTGCTGCTGGATGGGCATGAGGTCGGCGACTGGCAACTGAAAAGCCTGCGCGCGCAGTTTGCGATGGTGAGCCAGGACGTCGTGATGCTCAACGACTCCCTGGCGGCCAACGTGGCGCTCGGCGCCGCGGTCGACCGCGAGCGCGTCCTGGAGTGCATCGCGGCCGCCAACCTTGCCGCCCATGTCGAGAGCCTGCCGCAGGGCATCGACACCGTGCTGGGACACAACGCGACGCAGCTATCGGGCGGACAGCGCCAGCGGCTCGCCATCGCCCGTGCGCTCTACAAGAACGCGCCGGTGCTGCTGCTCGATGAAGCCACTTCGGCGCTCGACACCGAATCCGAACGGCTGGTGCAGGAGGCGCTGCAGCGGCTCATGCAGAACCGGACCACGCTGATCGTTGCGCACCGGCTCTCGACCATCCAGCACGCCGACCGCATCGTCGTCATGGAGCACGGCCGGGTGGCGGAGCAAGGCAGCCATGCACAGCTGATGGCGCTCCAGGGGCTGTACGCGCGGCTGCAGACCCGTGCGGTGCGCAGCGCGAGCGCCGGCCACGAAGCAACGCTCTGAGGCGAGCTACAGCAGCACGATGTCGTACTGGCCCTGCCCCATCGCGGGCTCGGCCTGGAGCGAGATCGGCTTGCCGACGAAGTCGCTCAAGCCTGCGAGGTGCTGGCTCTCTTCATCGAGAAAAAGCTCGATCACCTGCGGCGACGAAACGATGCGGAATTCGCGCGGCGTGAATTGGCGCGCTTCGCGCAGGATTTCGCGCAGCACGTCGTAGGCCACGCTGCGCGCGGTCTTGACGATGCCTTGGCCCTTGCACGCTGCGCAGGGCTCGCACAGCATGTGCGCCAGCGATTCGCGCGTGCGCTTGCGCGTCATTTCCACCAGGCCAAGTTGCGAGAAGCCGCCGGCGGTGGTCTTGACGCGGTCGCGTGCGAGCTGCTTGCGGAATTCGGCCAGAACCTGCTCTCGATGATCGTCGCGCACCATGTCGATGAAGTCGACGATGACGATTCCGCCCAGGTTGCGCAGCCGCAGCTGCCGCGCGATTGCCTGCGCGGCCTCCAGGTTGGTCTTGAAGATGGTGTCGTCGAAGTTGCGCGCTCCGACGAAGCCGCCCGTGTTCACATCCACCGTGGTCAGCGCCTCGGTCTGGTCGACCACCACATAGCCGCCCGACTTCAGGTCGACGCGGCGGCCGAGCGCCTTGGCGATCTCTTCGTCGATCGAATAGAGATCGAAGATCGGCCGCTCGCCCTTGTACAGCTGCAGCTTGCCCGCCGCCTGCGGCATGAACTCGAGACCGAACCTGAGCAGCGAGTCGAATTGCTCCCTTGAATCGATGCGGATGGTCTGCGTGTCTTCGCTGGTCATGTCGCGCAGCACGCGCTGCAGCAGGCTCAGGTCCTGGTGCAGCAGCGACATCGCCGGCATGCGCGACGACAGCTCGCGAATACGCGACCAGGTCTTGCGCAGGTACGCGATGTCTTCGGCCAGTTCGGCATCGCTCGAGTCCTCGCCGTTGGTGCGCAGGATGAAGCCACCGGTGTTCGCGGGCGCCGTGCCGCCCGTTTCGGCAGCGGCGGCCGCCTCGATCAGAAGCTGCATGCGGCCGCGCAACGCGTCGCGCAGGTCGGACGGTATCTTTTGCGAGACGCCGATATGGTTGTCCTGCGGCAGGAAGACCAGCAGCCGGCCCGCGATGCTGATCTGCGTGGACAGCCGCGCGCCCTTGGTGCCGATCGGGTCCTTGATCACCTGCACCAGCAGCGATTGCCCTTCGAACACCTGCTTCTCGATCGGCACCATCGTGCCGCCGTTGCGGTGGTCGCGCTCGGGCGGCGGCGCACTCGGCCGCGAGCCTGGCGTGAACGGCGCCACGATGTCCGCCACATGGAGAAACGCCGTGCGGTCGAGTCCGATGTCGATGAAGGCCGACTGCATGCCCGGCAGCACGCGCGAAACCTTGCCGAGATAGACATTGCCGACCAGGCCACGCTCGAGCGTGCGCTCGACATGGAGCTCCTGCACGGCGCCGTGCTCGACGAGGGCGACGCGCGTCTCTTGAGGGGACCAGTTGATCAGGATGTCTTGCATGGCTTGAGGCTAGAGGTGGAAGCCCGCCCGGCGAAGCAACTGCGCGGTCTCGAACATCGGAAGGCCCATGATGCCCGAATGGGAGCCGCTGATGTGCTCGACGAAAGCCGCGGCGCGTCCCTGGATGGCATAGGCGCCCGCCTTGCCGATGGGCTCGCCCGTAGCAACGTATTCGGCGATGCTCGACTTGGCGACAGCACCGAAACGCACGCGCGAGACGCTGAGCGCCACATGCCGCCCCTTGCCGTCCTGCAAGGCCACGGCAGTCAGTACGCGGTGGGTCCGCCCGGACAACAGCGCCAGCATCCGCTCGGCGTCGCGTGCGTTCTCGGGCTTCCCCAGGATCGTGCGGCCGGCTGCGACCGTGGTGTCGGCGCAGAGCACGGGCGCGGGTGGAAGCGCCAGGCGTTCGAGGCGCGCCACCGCTGCATCGAGCTTGAGCGCGGTGACCCGCTGCACATACGCAGTGGGTGTTTCTCCCGGCTGCACGATTTCCAGTGCTTCGGCGTCTTCGTCCGGCGTCGCGAGCAGAAGTTCGTGGCGAACGCCGAGTTGTCCAAGCAGCTGCGCACGGCGTGGACTCTGCGATGCCAGGTAAACGAAAGACGCGCTCATTCGCGGTGGTACGGATGGCCGGCATTGACCGACCAGGCACGGTAGAGCTGTTCGACCAGCAGCACGCGGGCCATCGCATGGGGCAGGGTCAGATCCGACAGGCGGATGCGTTCGTGCGCCGCGGCCTTGAAGGCCGGGTCCAGCCCGTCGGGGCCGCCGATGACCAGCGCGACATCGTCGCCCTGCTCCTGCCACGCTTGCAACCGGCCGGCCAGCGCCTTGGTGGTGAGCGCGGTGCCGCGCTCGTCGAGTGCCACGATCCGCATGCCCTTGGCAATGGCGGCGTCGATGCGCTCGCGCTCGGCGGCGTACAGCGTCTCGAGCGTCTTGGAACCGCGCGGCTCGGTCTTCACCGCACGAAGTTCTAGCTTGATCTCGGGCGGGAACCGTTTGGCGTAGTCGTCCCAGGCGGTCTGTGCCCAGCCGGGCATGCGCTGCCCGACTGCGACCACCAGCAGCTTCATGACCTGGACGTTGCGGTCTTGCGGGGCGCCCTCTTGGCTGCCGGTGCCGCTTTCTTCGACGCGGAGGCGGCTTTCCTGGCGGGCGCCTTGTTCACCACGAGCGTCTTGACCGGTGTCTTGGCAGACGTCTTGCGGGCCGGCGACTTCTTTGCCGCTGGCCTGGGCTTCTTCGCGGCCTGCTCTGCCGCGCGAATCGCCGTCTTCGCGGCACTTGAGCGCCGCAGGGTCGTGGCGTTCTTGGCAGCGGGCGCCTTCTCTTCGGTTGCACGTGGGGCCGCCGCCGGCTTTGAAGCACCGAGCCGCGTGCGCACCGGCTTGTCGCCCCAGATCTCTTCGAGGTGGTAGTACTGCCGGATGGCGGGCTGCATGATGTGTGCGACCGCCGCGCCGCAGTCCACGATGATCCACTCGCCGTTTTCCTCGCCCTCGATACGCGGCTTGCCGAAGCCCGCATCTTTCACCGCATCGCGCACGCTGGCTGCGAGCGCCTTGGTTTGCCGGTTGGATGTGCCCGACGCGACGATCACGCGTTCAAAGAGTGGTGAGAGATGCTCGGTATCGAAAACCTGAATGTCCTGCGCCTTGACGTCTTCGAGCCCATCGATGATGGCTCTCTGGAGTTTCTGGGTGTCTTTCTTGGCGGCGGCTTCAGTGGTCATCAGGCGGATCGGTAGAGGTGGTGTCGGTCAATATAGCGCGCAACCGCCGGCGGAACCAGACGGGAAAAGTCGACGCTGTGCGCAACGCGCGACCGGATGTCGGTCGCGCTGGTGTCCATCGGCGCGAGTTCGAGGTGCTCGAAGCGCGCACCCGGCGGCAGGGCTGGCAGGATTTTAGGCTCAAACGCAGCGGCAGAGCCCGTGGCACCTGCACGCTGCGCTACAGAAACAATAGCAATCGACAAAATCTCCTGCCAACCATGCCACCGCGGCAACGACGCTGCCTGGTCGGCACCCATGATCAGCACGAGTTGAGCGGCAGGCCGTTGGAGCCGCAGCTCCCGCAGGGTGTCGAGCGTATAGGTCGGCCCGCTGCGCTGGAGCTCGCGTGCGTCGACGACCGTGTTGGCGAGGCTGCCGAACGCAAGCTGGGCCATCGCAAGGCGGTGCTCGGCCGGGGTCAGCAAGCGTTCCTTGTGCCATGCGTCGCCGGTGGGAAAGATGTGCAGTTCGGCCAGGTCGAGCTGCGCCAGCGCAGCCTGCACCAATGCGACATGGGCGTTGTGCGGCGGATCGAAGGCGCCGCCGAACACGCCGATGCGGGGCGCGTTCACAACCATTCGCGTCGCACGATGAAATCGCTGTAGAGCGCGGCCTCGGGCGTGCCCGGCTCGGGCTCCCGGCGGTAGGCCCAGCTCGCCAGCGGCGGCATCGACAGCAGGATCGATTCCGTGCGCCCACCCGACTGCAGGCCGAAGTGCGTGCCGCGGTCCCAGACCAGGTTGAACTCGACGTAGCGCCCGCGCCGGTAGAGCTGGAAAGCGCGTTCGCGCTCGCCGTGCGGGGTGTCGCGGCGCCGCTCGACCAAGGGCAGGTAGGCCGGCAGGAAGGCGTCGGCGACCGAGCGCGTCATCGCGAAGCTCCGCTCGAAGCCAAGCTCCGAGAAATCGTCGAAGAACACGCCGCCGATGCCACGCTGTTCGTTGCGATGCCTGAGCACGAAATACTCGTCGCACCAAGTCTTGAAGCGCGGGTACTTGTCGTCACCGAACGGCGCCAGCGCATCGCGGCAGGCGTGGTGGAAATGCACAGCGTCTTCCTCGAAGCCGTAGCAGGGCGTCAGGTCCATGCCGCCGCCGAACCAGCACACCGCTGCCCCGCCGGCAGGCAGCGCCGCCAGCATGCGCACGTTCATGTGAACCGTCGGCACATACGGATTGCGCGGATGGAAAACCAGCGATACGCCCATGGCTTCGAACGGCGCGCCGGCCAACTCGGGCCGGTGCTGGGTGGCCGATGGCGGCAGCCTGGGCCCGCGTACCTGCGAGAAGCCGCAGCCTGCGCGCTCGAACAGGTCTCCGCCTTCGAGAATGCAGGTCAGTCCGTTGCCCTGCAGCGGCTCGTCGGGCTGCTTCTGCCACGCATCGCGAATGCAGGTGCCGCCGTCCGCAGCCTCGAGCGCGGACACGATGCGCTCTTGCAGGGCATGCAGGTAATCGCAGACCGCTTGCGGGTCCGGCTGCATCAGCTTTGCGTACCCCGCGCAGCGACGGCAAGGTGCCCGATGTCCCTGCGGTACTGCGCGCCATCGAAATGGATGCGCGCCGCAACGGCATACGCGCGCTGCTGCGCCTGCTTGACGCTGTCGGCCAGCACCGTCACGCAGAGCACGCGGCCGCCGTTCGTCCTGAGCTCACCGTCTACCAGCGAGGTGCCCGCGTGGAACACCACCGCGTCGGCCGTCTCGGGCGGGATGCCGGTGATGCGATCGCCCTTGCGCGGTGTCGCCGGATAGCCGTGCGCCGCCATCACGACGCCCAGCGCGACCCGGCGGTCCCATTCGAGTTCGACCTGATCGAGCGTGCCGCCGGTGGCATGCCAGAACACCTCGAACAGGTCGGACTTGAGCCGCATCATGATCGGCTGCGTCTCGGGGTCGCCCATCCGGCAGTTGAACTCCAGCGTCTTCGGGTGGCCGGCCGCATCGATCATGAGCCCGGCGTACAGGAAGCCGGTGTAGGGAATCCCGTCCTTCTCCATGCCACGTATGGTCGGCAGGATGATCTCGCGCATGGCGCGCGCATGCACTTCGGCGGTGACGACCGGCGCCGGCGAATAGGCGCCCATGCCGCCGGTGTTCGGGCCCTGGTCCGCGTCCTGCAGGCGCTTGTGATCCTGGCTCGTGGCCAACGCGGTCACGTTCCGGCCGTCGCACAGCACGATGAAGCTGGCCTCCTCGCCATGCAGGAACTCTTCGATCACGACCCTTGGCGCAGCCCGGCCGTCATCGCCTTCGGCGTGGACCGCGCCGAATGCGTTGTCGAGCAGCATGAAGTCGATCGCTTCATGCGCTTCCTGGACGGTGGTTGCGACCACCACGCCCTTGCCGGCCGCAAGCCCGTCGGCCTTGACCACGATCGGTGCCCCCCGCGCATCGACGTAGGCGTGCGCGGCCGCCGCATCGGTGAAGGCTTCGTATTCGGCGGTCGGAATCTTGTGGCGCTTCATGAAGGCCTTTGAAAAAGCCTTGGAGCTCTCCAGCTGCGCGGCTGCGCGGGTGGGGCCGAAGATGCGCAGCCCATGGGCACGGAACTCGTCCACCACGCCCGCAGCCAGCGGGGCTTCGGGGCCGACCACGGTCAGCGCGATCTTCTCCGCGATCGCCCAGGCGCGCAGCGCGGCCGGGTCGACGATATCGACGCATTCGTAGCGCGAATCCAAATGCGTACCACCGTTGCCGGGTGCCACGTAGATCCGGCTGACCCGGTCGGACTGCGCCAGCCGCCATGCCAGCGCATGCTCGCGGCCCCCTCCTCCGATCACCAGTACCTTCATCGCCAGGCTTTCGTTGGGATTGCCGTCATTCGGAGAGCGCGCCGTTGTGATAGACATCCTGCACGTCGTCGAGGTCTTCGATCACGTCAAGAAGCCGCTGCATCCTGGCCGCGTCCTCGCCGGTGAGTTCGATGGTGTTCTCGGCGCGCATCGTGACTTCGGCCACCTCGGGCATGAGCCCTGCGGCTTCGAGCGCGTTCTTCACGGCCTCGAAGTCGCCGACCGCGGTCAGCACCTCGATGGCGCCGTCGTCACCGGTCACGACGTCTTCGGCGCCGGCCTCGAGGGCCACTTCCATCACCTTGTCTTCGTCGGTGCCGGGCGCAAACACGAACTGGCCGCAGTGCTTGAACTGGAATGCGACCGAGCCTTCGGTGCCCATGTTGCCGCCGTGCTTGGCGAAGGCATGGCGAACCTCGGCGACCGTGCGCACGCGGTTGTCGGTCATGGTGTCCACGATGATGGCGGCGCCGCCGATGCCATAGCCCTCGTAGCGGATTTCCTCGTAGTTCACGCCTTCGAGGTTGCCGGTCGCCTTGTCGATGTTGCGCTTGACCGTGTCGGCGGGCAGATTGACGGCCTTGGCTTTCTCGACCGCCAGCCGCAAGCGCGGATTGGCGCTCAGGTCGCCGCCACCGGCGCGTGCCGCAACCATGATTTCACGGATTGCGCGGGTCCAGAGCTTGCCGCGCTTCTCGTCCTGGCGGCCCTTCCGGTGCTGAATGTTCGCCCATTTGCTGTGTCCGGCCATGGCTCTATATCTCGCTATCTCGTGTTTTCAAAGCAGATCGCGAGTTTACTGTCCGGCGCACGCAACGCCCTGCGATGGAGGCCGGAATGGCAGGTGCTTTTTGGGATAATCCGCCACCGATGAGCCAAGCTGGAGTGGGCATCTGCTTGGAATCGATCCCCGTCAAGGCGCAATGAACAACACAACAGCCAGAGCCGAATCGGCCCCCCTTTCACACGGCGACTGCGATGTGCTCGTGATCGGCGGCGGCCCCGCCGGCTCTACCGCCGCCGCCCTGCTCGCACGGCAGGGCCGCAAGGTCGTGATCCTCGAAAAGGCGCACCACCCCCGCTTTCACATCGGCGAATCGCTGTTGCCGGCCAACGTGGCGCTGTTCGACCAGCTCGGCCTGCGCGACGAACTCGAACGCATCGGCATGCCCAAGTGGGGCGTCGAGTTCGTCTCCCCGGACCATGACCATGTGGTCCAGCTCGAATTCTCCGAGGCATGGGACAAGTCGATGCCCTACGCATGGCAGGTCCGGCGCTCGGACATGGACGAGATCCTGTTCCGCAACGCAGCCACGCAGGGCGCTGAAACCGTCGAAGGCTGCCGCGTGCGCGACGTCAGCTTCGATGCCGATGGCGCCACCGTGCAGGCGACGCTGGACGACGGCGCCAAACGCAGCTGGCGCGCGCGCTTCGTCATCGATGCGTCGGGCCGCGACACCTTCCTGTCCAACAAGTTCAAGGCCAAGCTGAAGAACCCGAAGCACAACAGCTCGGCGCTGTTCGGCCACTTCACCGGTGCCGAGCGCCTGCCGGGCAAGCTCGAAGGCAACATCACGATCTTCTGGTTCCAGCACGGCTGGTTCTGGTACATCCCGCTCGCCGACGGCACCACCAGCGTCGGCGCGGTGTGCTGGCCGTACTACCTCAAGTCCCGCGCCAGGCCCCTGCAGGAATTCTTCGCCGACACCATCGCCATGTGTGCGCCGCTTGCCGGGCGCCTCAAGGCGGCCACGCTGGTGGACGATGCGGTCTACGCGACCGGCAACTACTCCTACACCAGCACGCACTGCAGCGGCGAGCGCTACCTGATGCTGGGCGACGCGTTCACCTTCGTCGATCCGGTGTTCTCGTCAGGCGTCTATCTCGCCATGCACAGCGCCTTCCAGAGCGCCGAGGTGGTGGCCGCCGCGCTCGACCGGCCGGCGCAGGCCGCCACGGCACGGCAGCGCTTCGAGCGCTACATGCGCAAGGGGCCGCGCGAGTTTTCCTGGTTCATCTTCCGCGTCACCAACCCCACCATCCGCGACTTCTTCATGTATCCGCAAAACCCCCTGCGCGTGAAAGAAGCGCTGATGTCGCTGCTCGCCGGCGACATCTACGGCAAGACCCCAATCTGGCGCTCGCTGCGGGTGCTCAAGACCATGTATTACCTCGTGTCCGCGGGCCATCCCCGCCGTACCTGGGACGCCTGGCAGCGGCGGCGCAGCAACATTCGCGACCTCGGGCCGCTTGCCGGCGAAAACATCGCTGAGGCCAAATGACAGCGCGCCATATCGATCCGGTGCCACCCCTGCGCGTGGAGCGGCTGTCCCTGTCCGACAGTCTGGCCGGCGCGGCAACAGGCAACCCGCCCTTCGGCGCGCTCGGCTACGGCACGCCGAACGACCTGGCCTGGATGTCGACCGTCAACGCACGCGTGCTTTCGCCGGCCGGCGCAATGGCCGACGTGTGGCACGCCAGCGAGCACATCGAATCCGGCACCACCGGCGCGGTGCGCTGGCGCTGCGACGGCCACTGGATGCTCGGCGCCATCGACATCGACGAGGCCACCGACAGCGCCGGGCTGACCGCGCTCGCGCAGCGTGCCTACCGCGACCTGTTCGCTTCCCTCAAGCAGACTGGCTGCGCGCACCTGCTGCGCGTCTGGAACTACCTGCCGCAGATCAATGCCGACGGCGGAGGCATGGAGCGCTACCGGCAGTTCAACGCCGGCCGGCAGCAAGCCTTTGTCGATGCCGGCGAGGCCGCCTTCGAAGGGGCGCCAGCCGCCTGTGCGCTCGGCATTCACCAGGGTGCGCTGTGCATCCGCTTTCTTGCCGGACGCGTCGCACCGTTGCCGGTCGAGAACCCGCGACAGATCTCGGCCTACCGCTATCCGCCGACCTACGGTCCGCGCTCGCCCACCTTCTCGCGTGCGGCGCTGGCCGAGATCGGCGGCGGCGACGTGGCGCTGTTCATCTCTGGCACCGCCAGCATCATCGGCCACGAGACGGTGCACCTTGGCGACGTGCTGGCGCAGACCGGGGAAACGCTGCGCAACCTGAGCGCGGTGATCGAAGCCGCCAATGCGCGCGCAACGAGCCACTTCGACCTGGCGGCGCTCGACTGCGTGGTGTACGTGCGCAACGTCGCCGACGCCCCGATCGTGCGCCGGGTGCTCGAAGAAGCGTTGGGCGCGCAGGCGCACACCGTGAGCCATGCGGTGTACCTGGAGGCCGACATCTGCCGCCAGGACCTGTTGGTCGAGATCGAGGCGCATGCCGTCGCTGGCGGCAAACTCAACAACTGAGCGCGCGAGCGATCGATCATGAATCAGCTGCTTCACTGGACGCTCGCTCTTCCGCTGACCGTGCTGCTCTACGCACTGCTGCTGCTGCTCGGCGCGGTGTCGCTGGTCTGGAGTTTCGTGGCGATGCTGCTCTACCCGGTATTGCCGCCCGCCTTCGGCCGGACGCTCGGGCGGCGCGCCATCGCACTGGTCTACCGGATCTTCTGGAGCGTGGCTTCAGCCACCGGCATGATGCGCATCGATGCCGCCTGTCTCGACGCCCTGCGCGACGAGCCGGGCGTGATCTTCGTCGCGAACCATCCGACGATGCTGGACGCCCTGCTGCTGGTGGCACGCCTGCCGCGCAGCGTCTGCATCATGAAGGCCGAGCTCATGCGCAACGTGTTCCTGGGGAGCGGTGCACGCCTGGCGCGCTACATCTGCAACGACTCGGCGCGAACCATGGTGCGGCTGGCGGTCAACGACCTCAAGAACGGCGGGCAGCTGGTGATCTTTCCTGAAGGCACCCGCACGGTGACGCCGCCGCTCAACGCGTTCCGTCCGGGCGTCACGCTCATTGCCAAGCTTGCGCAGGCGCCGATCCAGACCGTCTTCATAGAAACCGATTCGCCTTATCTCGGCAAGGGCTGGCCGCTGTGGCGGGTGCCGCCGCTGCCGGTCGTCTTCAGCCTCCGGCTCGGCCGGCGCTTTGCGGCGGCGCAGGACAGCGAAGCGCTGCTGCACGAGATCGAACAATATTTTCGCCATCCCATGGAACAGCGCCCCCCCGAGGCGCAGCCCGCATGCCAGACGCCTCGCGCACCCACCTTGTCCTGATTCCCAGCTACAACACGGGCGAGCGCCTGTTCTCTACGGTCAGTGCGGCACGCGCGCAGTGGAACCCGGTCTGGGTGGTCGTCGACGGCAGCACCGACGGCACTGGCGAACGCCTGCAGCAGATGGCCGCCGACGACCCCGGCCTGCGCGTGTGGCTGCTGCCGCACAACCAGGGCAAGGGCGCGGCCGTGCTGCACGGGCTGCATGCGGCGCAACAGGCCGGCTACACGCACGCACTCGCCATGGATTCGGATGGCCAGCATCCCACCGACCTGATCCCCGCTTTCATGAAGGCATCGCAGGCGCGCCCCGACACCATGGTGCTGGGCCGACCCATCTTCGACTCGAGCGCGCCGATGCTGCGTGTGCGCGGCCGGCGGCTTTCCAACGGCTGGACCCACATCGAGACACTGTGGGCCGGCGTCGGCGATTCGCTCTATGGCTTTCGCATCTACCCGGTGGCCGGCCTGATCGCCATCATGGAACGCCAGTCATGGATGCGCCGCTTCGACTTCGACACCGAAGCCGTGGTGCGCCTGGTGTGGGGCGGCGTCAAGCCGATCAACATCGATGCGCCGGTGAAGTACCTCACCGCCGCCGAAGGCGGGGTCTCGCACTTCAACTACGTGCGCGACAACCTGCTCCTGAGCTGGATGCACGCTCGGCTCATGTTCGAGTTCTTGCTGCGCCTGCCGGGGCTGCTGCGGCGACGGCTGCGCCGGGCTCCGCCGTTCCAACCCTGAGCGGCCGATGCAGTGGCCTAAATCATCCCGCCATTGATCGAGATGATCTGCCCCGTGATGTAGGCCGCGTCGTCGCTCGCCAGAAAGCCGGCCAGCGCCGCGACTTCCTCGGGGGTTCCGGCCCGCTTGACCGGCACCAGCTGGTCGATCATCGCCTTGTCGAAGACGCCGTCGGCCATGGGCGACGCGATGATGCCGGGGGCAATTGCATTGACGGTGACGCCGCGGGCCGCCACTTCGAGCGACAACGCCTTGGTCGCGCTGTTGAGCGCTCCCTTGGCGGCCGCGTAGTTGACCTGGCCGCGGTTGCCTGCGAGCGCTGCCACCGACGAGATGTTGAGGATGCGGCCCCAGCGTGTGCGCAGCATCGGCAGCAAGAGCGGCTGCGTCACGCGGAAGAAGCCGTTGAGAGACACGTCGATCACCTTGTGCCACTGTTCGGGCCGCATGCCCGGCAGCACTGCGTCGTCGTGCACGCCGGCGTTGTTCACGATGACCTGGATCGGTCCGCCCTGGAGCATGCGTTCGCAGGCTTCGCGCGAGGCTTCGTCGCTGCGCAGGTCGAACACCTGGCATTCGGCCTTGCCGCCTGCGGCGACGATGGTCGCGGCCAGCTGCTCGACCGCCTCGGGCCGCGAGTTGGCATGCAACACCACGCTTGCGCCATCGCGCGCCAGCCGCTGTGCGATGGCGGCGCCCAGGGCGCCGCTGGCGCCGGTGATCAATGCGCGTTTTCCGGCGAGGCTCATGGGGATGCTTTCATGGAGATGGGTGTGTTCAGGACGACCACCGCGCGGCCTTCGGCCAGCGGCCTGCCGTGCGCGTCTTTCACCGCGAATTCGTAGAGGATCTGGCTCGCGTCGCCCGAGACGCGCTGCGCATGCACATGCAGCGCGTCGGCGACCTCGTCGAGCCGCTGTATAGCGAAGCGCACGTTGCGCGCACTGGCAAGGAAGCCGGCGGAGGGTTCGCTGCCCTCGGCGGCAAGCAGGCCGCCGTGCAGCGCCATGGCCTGCGCTGCATATTCGATCGCGTTCGGCGCGAGCAGGCCGCTGGCGGTGCGCAGCGGATTGTCCTGGCGCAGGTGCGTGCGCGTCGTGCAGTGGATGGCCTGCGCATCCCACGATTCGAGCCGCTCCAGCAGGCACATGCTGCCGCTGTGCGGAATGCGCCGTGCGATGCCGGCCTGGTCGAGTTGCTGCGGTGCATTCATGGAAGTTCCTTCAGGTCGGCCACCAGCAGCACATTCGCGAACGGCGTGCCTTCGCTCATCGGAATGCTCTGCACCGAGAAGCCGAGTCGCTGCAGCAGCGCGGTCCAGTCGGCGAGCGGCCGGCCCCACGTCGGCGACACCCGGTGGCCGCGAATGCGCGTGACCGTGCGGTCGACCCACTGGCTGATCGCGAAGCTGCGGCGGCTCGCGGCGTCGCCGACCCTCAGCAGCAACCTGCCGCCCGGCGCCAGCGCGTCGCGCACGCGGCGCAGCACGGCCTCCTGCGCTTCGTGGTCGACGTAGTGCAGCACGTCGAGGATGACGACCAGGTCGCACGCCGGCAGCGCAGCGCTGCACATGTCGCCGCAGACGAAGCGCGGTGCAGGCCGCAGGTGGCCGATCGACGCCTCGGCACGGGCCACGTCCTTCGGCATCAGCTCGATTCCGGTGTAGTCGGCGGCGGCCGGGGTGGCCGGCCATGCAGAGGGCCAGCCGGCGGCCTGCGACTGCATCACGCCCATAGCCGACAGCAGGCTCGCGAACAGGCCCTGGCCGCAGCCGATGTCGACCACCCGCCTGCGCTTCTCGCCGACAAGTCCGCGCTCGATGAGCCCGCGGAACACCGGATCGCGCCCGAGCTTGCCTCGCGCGAAGTGCCAGGCGAAGCTGCCGGCGCTCTTGTAGGGCGCGGTGGCCGTCTCATGCAGTCGGCGCCATGCCGCGTCGGTCGATGGTTGCGCCTTCATGAAACCAGCGCCTCCGGCAAGGTGACCGCGTGCAAGCCGTCGGCACGAATGCGCGCCAGAAGCGGCGGCAGCACATCCAGCACCACCGGGCGGCCGGCCGCGGTGCGTGCGGCATGGCCATCGTGCAGCAGCAGGATGTCGCCGGCCTTCAGCTCGCGCGTGAGGCGGGCGAGCACTGTGGCTGGATTGCGCTCGCGCGTGTCGAAGCCGCGGCGCGTCCAGCTCACCAGCGCCAGGCCCATGCGGTGCAGCACCGGTGCCAGGAACGGATTGCGCAGGCCGGCCGGCGCGCGAAAGCAGGTCGGCCGCTCGCCGGTCACCTCGTGCAGCACCTGCTGCGCGCGCGCGATCTCGGCGGCAAAGCCGCGCGGCCCGAGAAATGAAAAGTTGTGGCGATGACGCGCCGTGTGGTTCTGGATGCTGTGGCCGCGCGCGACGATCTCACGCGCGAGTGCCGGCTGTTCGAGCACCCGCTCGGCGATGCAGAAGAACGTGGCGCGCTGGCCTGCGGCATCGAGCAAGTCCAGCACTTGCGGCGTGACCTCGGCGTCCGGCCCGTCGTCGATGGTGATCGCCACTTCGCGCCGTGCCGCTGCGGCCGGCGGCAGGCGCGTGACGTTCGGACCCAGCAGGCTGCTGCGCGGCGTCAGGCCGGCGGCGGTGATCACCGCATGGTTCAGCACGATCGCGCCGATGGCCCACGGGAGCGCACCCGGCACCAGAAAACCGGCACCGATGGCGAGCAGATGCAAACCGACGCTGGCGCGCATGATCGGCGGCCACGGCCAGGAAGACTCGTCGATGGAAGCAGGAGCGGCGTGGGACATGAAAAGCGTGAAGGTGGCTGGCAGCAGAGCCGATTTTCTCATCGACCCGGCGCCGTGGATGCGGTTGCGGCGCGGCGCACGAAGGCAGCCGACAGCAGCAGCGCAAGCAGCGCGCCGGGCGCGACCACGCGGCCGATTGCCGACAGCGCCGGAATGTCCGAGATGGCGATCAGCGTGAACGACACCACCGTGGTCAGGTTGGCCAGCATCAGCGAAGCCAGCGTGTCTTCGTCGGCGCGGCCGGTTTCGCGCAGCTGGTCGAAGAAGAGCGCGTAGTTCGACCCGACCGCCACGACCAGCAGCAGGCCGACCAGGTGCAGGATGCCCAGCGGCACCTGCAGCACCGCCAGCCCGCCGAGCGTGAGCACCACTGCCACCAGCAGCGGCTGGCACACCGCCAGCAGCCGACGGCCGGAGCGCAGGTAGATGCCCAACAGCACGACCACCGCCAGCGCACCGAGCAGCACCTGCACGAAAGCCTCGTTCAGATAGCGGTCGTAAAGCCCGTCAAGTTCCTGCTTGACATTGATCACCTGCACTTCGGGCAGGCCGGCCAGCGCTGCGGCAAGGCGCGCAGCATCGAAACCCGCGCCGGGATGCAGCGAAATCAGCGCCGACCAGCCGCCGCCCGGCCGCTGGACCATGAGCGCATCGACGACCGCACCGAGCGGACCGTCCTGAAGGTCTGCGCGCCGGACCACAGGCTGGGTGCGCGCGGCCTGCACATCGGCGATGAAGGGTTCCAGGCGGCTGGCCGGCAGCGGCAGCCCGGCGGTCGCTTCGGCGAGCCGGGTGCGCAGTGTCTGTGCATCGGGCAGGCTCGCGATGCGCGCCGCCTGCGCTGCCGCACTCGGGAGCACGCGGGCGACGGACTCGAAACCGGCCAGTTCGCCCTTGTCGACCAGCGCCTGCAGCCGGGCGCCGGCGGCTTCGGTATGGCGCAAGGTGGATTCTTCATCCGCGCCGTGCACGACGACCAATGTGCTGGCATCGCTGGCGCCGATGTCGGCGCGCAGTTCGGCATCGAGCGCCAGCGCGGCCTGCGGCACCGGGCTCATGGCCGCGAGGTCGGCGCGCCAGAGATGGCCGCCTTGCCACAGCACCAGGACCAATGCGCCGACGCCGAGCCCGGCGAACAGGAAGCGCAGCCGCGGCAACGCGCGCACGACGATGCCTGCGAGCTGCGCCATCTGCCGGCGCATGCCCATGCCGGTCGCACCGTCGGGCGCGAGCACCGGCAGCACGTAGCGGGTGGCAAGGGCCGCCGCGATCAGGCCGGCGAGCGAGAACACGCCGAGCTGCGCCAGGCCCGGAAAGCCCGAGAACACCAGCGCCGCGAAGCCGCACACCGAAGTCAGCAGGCCGAGCCGCACGGTGGGCCAATGGATGTCGCGCCAGCGCTGCCAGCCGGTGCCCGGCACGCTCGCCCCGCGGGCCTGGATCAGGTAGTAAATGGCGTAGTCGACCGTCTCGCCGATCAGCGTGCTGCCGAAACCCATGGTGAGCCCATGCACCGCGCCGAAGGCGAGGCTCACGGCCGCGGTACCCGCGACCACGCCGGTGGCGACCGGCAGCAGCGCGATGACCAATGCGCGCGGCGAGGCGAACGCGAGCAGCAGCAGGCCGCCCATGACGATCCCGCCCACCGTCGCGAGGTGGATTGCTTCGCTCTTGATCTGGGCGCGGCTCTGGACCGCAAATACCGGTGCCCCGCTCAAGAGCAGCCTGGGTGCGGATGCGCCGAAGTCGCGGGTGGCCTCGGCAAAGGCGCTGCGCACGCGCGCGATCGCGACTTCCAGTGCATCGAGGTCGCCGCCCGAGGCGCCCGTGGTGGCCAGCAGCAGCGCGCGTGGGGCGCCGCGCGAGACCCACACACCCTGCTCGCTGCGCGGCGCGCTGGCGGGAATCAAGCCCTCGGCGATGCGCTGGGTCTCCCCGGTCGGGTCGCGCTCCAGCAGCGGCTTGATCGCATTGCCGGCGGGCGTGCCGAGCAGCGACAGCGTGTCGGCAATAGCATCGCCCAGACCATCGGCGGTGAACCGCTCGGGTGCGATGTCGGGGCTCAGCCGGTAGCGGTGCTCGAAGAGAAAAGTGCCGGCGGCTGCCCAGTCGCCGGCATCGCCGTTCTGCACCTGCTCGAAGAGCTTGCTGTCGCGCATTGCCTGGGCCATCGAACGCGACACGGCCGCGCGCTGCGCAGCGTCCGCACCGCCTTCGATACCGACCAGCAGCGTGCGCGAAGCGACGCCCGACTGCAATTGCTCGATCAGCACCTGCTGCCGGGCATCGGGACTTTCGGGCAGGAAGGCCGACAGGTCGGCGCTGAACGGCGTGCGCGCGATCAGGACGACACCGGCGACCAGCAGCGCGAGCCAGATGCCCAGCACCAGCGCGACGCGCCGCCTGGCCGGTGCGCCCGCGCCGCCGGTCACGGCACCGGACGCGCGGGCGCCCGCGCCGGGCTGCCGCGCTCGGGCGTGATGGTCATCACCGAGCGGTCGCCGCCGATGAACTCCATCTCGACGCCAAGCACCTCGCCGCCGCGGCCAGTGATGTTCACCGAGCGCACCTGGGCTGCCAGCCGCTCGTCGACCGGCACCAGACCAAGCGTCCACTTGTTGCCGGAACCGGAGACGGTGGTGCGGAAGTAGCCCTGCAACGTCTGCGTGTTGCCGCCCAGGGTGCTGCGCATCGCTTCGACCATGCCGAGCAGCTCGGGCATGCTGTCGAGCGCCATCGTCCGCGTGCGCCCGCCGCGCGACAGGGTCAGTGTGTTGCCTTCGACCGCCATCGTTTCGGGACGCGGGGACAGCGTGCGCCGCGTGAGCCGATCGGGCGCGCTGAAACTCAGCACGCCGCTCGAGTCGAGCGGGCCTTCGAGGCCGCGCACGAAACGCTGCTCGGTAAAGCGCGCCTCCCCGCTCTTTTGCTGGGCCAGCAGACCCATCAACTCCGGCAGGTCGAAGGCCCATGCCGGCGCCGCTGCCATTGCGAGCACCGCCAGCAGCCGCCTGCACCAGGATGCCCTAGTCCTCGAGCCAGAAATCATGAAAGTTGAACCAGTTGTAGGGATAGGCGCGGCACAGCGCCTCGAGCCGCGCCACATAGCTTTCGAGCGCCGCCCGGATCGCGCGTTCCCTCTCTGCCGAATCGGACACGCGCTCGCTGAAATCGGCCAAGGGCTCGAACAGCACATCGTATCGGGCACCCCCGGCATACATCCCGGCCATGAAGAACACCTTGCGGCGCAGCAGCGCAGCCAGCCGGAACGGCCCGTCGTTGAATACCGCCGGATGGCCGAGAAACGGCAGCTCGATGCTTTTGCCGCGCTGCTGGCCGGCATCTTCCGGGCCCGTGAGCGTGCGGTCGGCCAACAAGCCCGCGAGCCCGCCGCCATCGAGCCAGTCGCGCAGTGCGAGCATCGAATGCGGCCGGCCGAGCGCAATGATGTCGGGGCGCAGGCCGGGCTTGCTGATCGCGTCGAGCACCGCGCTGATGCGCTGCGCATTGTCCTGGTACATCAGCATCGCGAGCCGGATGCCGTCCGGCTCGCAGCTCTGATGCTTGGTCGCGCCCATCGCCTCGAAACTGCCGACATGCGCGCCAAGCAGGAAGGCGCCCCGCCCCGCGATCGCCTCGGCTTCGACCGGCACATTGCCGTAGACCTTGACGTCGAAGAGGTCCATGCGGCCGCGCAAAAAATAGATGCGGTCGAGCACCGTCGAGCCGAACGCGTGCAGCAGGCGGTAGCCGTCGCCCCAGCCCGCAGCCGGCCCGATGGCGCGAAACAGGTAGCGCTTGATCTGGCGCCGCGGCCCCGGCGAGAACAGCAGGAAGTAAAGGCAGATCGGATGCAGGATCAAGCGGGTGAGCGGCCGGCCGCAGCGGATCGCGACCCAGCAGATGGCGCGCAGCGCGAGCATGTTGCTGCGCTCGGGAATGCGAGACCAGTCTGCGCTGCGCGACTTCGCGCCGCCGGTGCCGCTGCCGGGCGGGCTGCTGCTCATGCCGCCGGCCCCGGTGCTGCATCCGGGCTCGGCGTCCAGCGTCCGCTGGCCACCACCACCTCGGCCGAGCGCACTTCGAAGCGCAGCCCGCGCGAGGCGCCGGTCTCGGGAATCAGGTCGATGGTGAGCATGCTCCCCGGACGCACCGGCGCAAGAAACTTGGCCGCACCGAGCGAAGGCTGCGGGCCGAGGCGCGCTGCCAGCGCAGGCACGCCCTGCACTGCCTCCAGCACTTCCGCGAGCAGCAGCGCCCCGGGCAGCAGCGGCTGGCCAGGAAAGTGACCGGCAAAAGCCGGATGGTCCGGGGGCACTTCGTGCGTGAGTTGCACCGGCATGCCGTCCGCCGCAAGTTGCGAAAGCGCGAACTCCCGCAACGCCCGTGCCGTGAGCTTGCCGGTGCCCACGCGCGGCAGGGCCGCGACATGGACGACGCGGCGCGGAACGAAGACCGCTTCGAGCCGCTCACGCAATGCGGCGATGACGGCATGCGCATCGAGCGTCGGTGCGACGACGAAGGCAACCGGCCTCACGACGCCGTCGGTCACGTCGTCGGGCAGCCAGAAGGCGCCGTCCTCGATGCCGGCGATGCTGTTGAGATGATGGTTGAGATAGCCGAGCGAACTGCGCCGCCCCGCGACGTGGATGAGGTCGTTGGCGCGGCCCAGCAGGCGGAAGCGCCGGTCGTCGACGAGTTCGAGCACGTCGGCCAGCGGGGTCGGCCCGGGGATGAAGTCGCCTTCGAAGATGAACTGCTCGGCGTCGGACGTTTCGCTCTTTTCGGCGTGCACGCGAATGGCGCCGAAGGTCTCCCAGACCTCGCTCTGCGTCGGCCTGCGCGTGGCCACCTGGCCCGATTCGGTGCTGCCGTAGATCTCGATCAGCGCGCCCCTCATGGCCTGCTCTGCCTGCGCCGCGAGCTGTGGAGACAGCGGCGCCGTGGCCGACAGGATCAGGTCGACCGGTGGCAGCACGATGCCCGACAGCAGCAGGTTCTTCAGGTGAAAAGGCGTGGTCACCAGTGCACGCGGCCGCGGCACCGATGCCAGCGCTTCGGCCACATCGGCGGGAAAGAACGGCCGTCCGCCATCGAAGGCGGCGCCACCGAGCATGGCCAGCAGCACCGATGACTCGAGACCATAGCTGTGCTGCGCCGGCACCGTCGCCACCAGCGTCAGGCCGTCGAGCGAGCTGCGCCCGAGCAGGCTGGCAAGCCGTACGACCGCAGCGGCCACATCCCCCACCAGCGTCTGCCACGACTTCGCATGCGGCTGCGGGGTGCCGGTGGAGCCCGAGGTCAGCAGGCTCACCGCATGCATGCCGCAGGCTATTTGGGGGACGCGCGCATCGATATCGCCTTCGCCCGCCGCGGCCCGGTCTTCGATCAGGATGCGTGGCATGCCCGGCGTCTCGATGTGCTCGGCGTCGGTCACTGCGAACGTGCCATCGCCGGAATCGCAAAGGCTGGCCAGCGTGTCGGGCCGTGCATCGGGCGGCAGCAGGCTGGTTTTGCCGCGCACCAGCGCCGCCGCGAGACTCACTGCAAACGCATAGCGGTCGCCGCAAAGGTTGACCACCGGCCCGCCGGCCGGCAGCACGGCGGCGAAGCGCGTGACATCGGCCAGGAACTGGCGCCCGCTCACCGGCACGCCCGCGCGCCAGGCCAGGGGTGCATCGAGGTCGCGCGCTGCGAGCAGCGGCAGCAAGGACGGCGTCGGTTTCGAATCGCTCATCGTTCGGCGGCGCGATCGATGGGCGCACCGTAGACGGCGCGCACCATGTCCGCCAGACGGGTGCGCTCGAACTCGGGATGCAGCCGGTAGCGCAGGAGGTACTCGCCGACGAAGAGCCCGGCCACCATGAGCGGCGTCAGCAGATTGGCCAGCACCGACCAGGCCGCGAAGGACAGGAAGGCATAGACCGCGATCGACGCCACCACCATCAAGGCGAAGTAGAGCGTCCAGACGCGCGTGACGTTGGCGGTGTAGCTGCGCATGCCCGGCGAGAGCGGATGCACGCGCTGGGCGAACTGGCTGATGAGCGACAGCCGGTCGCCGCGCAGCGAGCCACCGAACCATCCGCACAGCAAGGCATTGATGCCTGCATGCTGGAACACGTAGAGCCGGTTCGGATCGCCCGCTTCACCGCGCAGCACCAGCGCGAAGCCGATCACGCCGGCTGCGGCCGCCACTGCCAGGCCCCAGGCACCGAAGCGGCTGCCTGCCAGGCCGAGCGCGGTCAGCCACAGCGGACCGAGAAGCACTGCCACCGCCCAGGGTTCGGCGGCATGGAACAGCATCATCCAGTGCGACACGCCGGCATAGGCGACACCCGCGAGCAGCAGGAGCGCCATGCGCCATCGAGACATGGATCAGGAGTCGCCGCGATTCTGGGCGACGTGGGCAGCGAGGCTTCGCAGCGACTGGAAGATCTGCTGGTTGCGCTCGTCGTCGGAGCGCAACTGAAAGCCGTACTTCCGCGAGACTTCGAGCGCGACTTCGAGGATGTCGATCGAATCGAGTCCGAGTCCTTCACCGTAGAGCGGGGCCGAAGGCGCGATCTCGGACGGCACGATCTCGAGATTGAGCGATTCGACCAGAAGCACGGCCAGTTCATTCTCCAGCGGAGATTGTTCGGGCGCATCGCCAACGGCGGAAATGGGGGGCTGGACGGTCGATGACAAAACTAACTCCGGGAACTTTTGAGAGGACTGAACGCTCGGGCCGCGAATTATAGGAGGCGGGCTTGGATAGACTGCGCTTCCCCTTCCACTGCACCGGAGCACCCATGGCCGACCCTCTGCTGATCGCCCGCCACGACACCACCGAATGCGCGCTGCTGCCGGGCCTCGTCAATCGCCACGGGCTGATCACCGGTGCCACCGGCACTGGCAAGACGGTGACGCTGCAGACCATTGCCGAGAACCTGTCGCGCATCGGCGTGCCGGTGTTCATGGCGGACGTCAAGGGCGACCTGACCGGTGCCAGCCAGCAAGGCACGATCGGCGCGAAGCTGGCGGCCACGCTGGCCGAGCGCGGCATCGAACTGCCTGCGCCCCACGCCTGCCCGGTCGCTCTGTGGGACGTGTTCGGCGAACAGGGCCATCCGGTGCGCGCGACGGTGTCCGACATGGGCCCGCTGCTGCTGGGCCGCATGCTCGACCTGAACGACACCCAGGCCGGCGTGCTGAACATCGTGTTCAAGATCGCCGACGACAACGGCCTGCTGCTACTCGACCTGAAAGACCTGCGGACGATGCTGCAGCACGTCGGCGAGAACGCCAGCCAGTTCACTACCGAGTACGGCAACATCAGCGCCGCCAGCGTCGGCGCCATCCAGCGCGGCCTGCTGCAGATCGAGACCCAGGGCGGCAGCAAGTTCTTCGGCGAGCCGATGCTCAACATCTCGGACTTCATGCAGACCGAAGGCGGCAAGGGCGTGGTCAACATCCTCGCCGCCGACAAGCTCATGAACTCGCCGCGGCTCTACGCCACCTTTCTTTTGTGGCTGCTGTCGGAGCTGTTCGAGCAGCTGCCCGAAATCGGCGATCCCGAGCAGCCGAAGCTGGTGTTCTTCTTCGACGAGGC
>JANOCL010000017.1:0-8428 GCA_031412135.1 Variovorax sp.
CTGAACACGCCGCCCGCCAAGCTGCAGCGCTGGGACGACCTGGTGTACGAGGTCGAGCATCCGCAGAAGGAAGTGACCATCGCCATGGTCGGCAAGTATGTCGACCTTTCCGACAGCTACAAGTCGGTCAACGAGGCGCTGCGCCATGCGGGCCTGAAGAATCATGCGCGGGTGAAGATCGACTACATCGATTCGGAAAGCATCGCGCCGCAGGACGTGGCCCGGCTCGCCAAGTACGACGCGATCCTGGTGCCCGGCGGCTTTGGCCAGCGCGGCGTCGAAGGAAAGATCTCCGCCGCCCGGTTTGCGCGCGAAACCAAGATTCCCTACCTCGGCATCTGCCTCGGCATGCAGGTCGCGACCATCGAGTACGCGCGCAACGTGGCCGGCCTCAAGAACGCGAACAGCACCGAGTTCGACCCCGAAACCACCTGTCCCGTGATCGCGCTCATCACCGAGTGGAACGACAGTGACGGCACGGTCAAGACGCGCAACGAGAAGTCCGACCTCGGCGGCACGATGCGCCTTGGCGCGCAGAGCTCCGATGTCCTGCCCGGAACCCTCGCCCACAGCATCTACGGCGACGTGGTGACCGAGCGGCATCGCCACCGCTACGAAGCCAACGTGAACTACCTCGACGACCTGCGCCGCGCGGGCCTGGTGATTTCGGCGCTCACCCAGCGCGAGCACCTGACCGAGATCGTCGAGCTGCCGCGCGACGTGCACCCGTGGTACATCGGCGTGCAGTTCCATCCCGAGTTCAAGTCCACGCCCTGGAGCGGACATCCGCTGTTCAACGCATTCATCAGCGCTGCGCTGGAGCATCAGGGTTCGGACAAAAAGGCGTTGAAGGTCGTCGCATGAAGCTTTGCGGTTTTGACATCGGGCTCGACAAGCCCTTCTTCCTGATCGCCGGACCCTGCGTGATCGAGTCCGAGCAGTTGCAGATGGACACCGCCGGCACGCTCAAGGAGATTGCCGCATCGCTCGGCATTCCTTTCATCTTCAAGAGCAGCTTCGACAAGGCCAACCGCTCGTCCGGCACCACCTTCCGCGGCCCGGGGCGGAACAAGGGCCTGGAGATCCTTGCCAAGGTCAAGCGTGAGCTCGGCCTGCCGGTCCTGACCGACGTGCACACCGAAGAAGACATCGCAGCCGCGGCGCAGGTGGTCGATGTGCTGCAGACGCCGGCTTTCCTGTGCCGGCAGACCGACTTCATCCGTGCCGTCGCGCAGTGCGGCAAGCCGGTCAACATCAAGAAGGGCCAGTTTCTCGCGCCGCACGACATGAAGAACGTGATCGACAAGGCACGCGCCGCCGCCCGCGAAAAGGGCTTGGCCGAAGACAACTTCATGGCCTGCGAACGCGGCGCCAGCTTCGGCTACAACAACCTGGTGTCGGACATGCGGTCGCTCGCGATCATGCGCGAGACCGGCGCCCCGGTGGTGTTCGACGCGACCCATTCGGTGCAGCTGCCCGGCGGCCAGGGCACGAGTTCCGGCGGCCAGCGCGAGATGGTGCCGGTGCTTGCACGCGCTGCCGTGGCGGTCGGCGTTGCGGGCCTGTTCATGGAAACGCATCCCGACCCTGCCACGGCACTCAGCGACGGGCCCAATGCCGTGCCGCTCAAGCACATGAAGGCGCTGCTCGAGACGCTGCTTGCGCTCGACGCCGTCACCAAGAAAAACGCTTTCCTAGAGGACACCTTTCAATCATGACCAGCGCCTACATCATCGCGAACGTCGAAGTAACCAATCCCACGCAGTACGAGGAGTACAAGAAATGGTCGAGCGAGGCCATGAAGGCGCACGGCGCCGAGGTCTGCGTGCGCGGCGGCAAGGTCGAGGTGCTCGAAGGCGACTGGAATCCACAGCGGCTGGTGCTGCTCAGGTTCCCGAACGTCGAGGCGGCCCGTAAGTTCAGCGACTCGCCCGAGTACGGCAAGGCTCGCGCGGCTCGCCAGGGCGCAGCGATCATGCGAATGGTCCTGGTCGAAGGTGTGTGATCCCCTGTTTTTGAGAAAGAGAAAAGATGAGTGCAATCGTTGACATCGTCGGGCGCGAAATCCTCGACAGCCGCGGCAACCCCACCGTCGAATGCGACGTGCTGCTCGAATCCGGCACCATGGGCCGTGCGGCAGTGCCCTCGGGCGCATCGACCGGCTCGCGCGAGGCGATCGAGCTGCGCGACGGGGACATGGGCCGCTATCTCGGCAAGGGCGTGCTGAAGGCGGTCGAGAACATCAACACCGAAATCTCCGAATCGGTGCTCGGGCTCGATGCGAGCGAACAGGCCTTTCTCGACCGCACGCTGAACGATCTCGACGGCACCGACAACAAGGCCCGCCTGGGCGCCAACGCGACGCTGGCGGTGTCGATGGCCGTGGCCCGCGCCGCGGCCGAAGAGTCGGGCCTGCCGCTCTACCGCTACTTCGGCGGCATGGGCGGCATGCAGCTGCCGGTGCCGATGATGAACGTCATCAACGGCGGCGCGCATGCCAACAACAGCCTGGACCTGCAGGAGTTCATGATCATCCCGGTGGGCGCGACCAGCTTCCGCGAAGCGGTGCGCTACGGCGCCGAGGTGTTCCATGCGCTCAAGAAGATTCTGGGCGACCGCGGCATCAGCACCGCGGTGGGCGACGAAGGCGGCTTCGCGCCGAGCGTCGAGAACCATGAAGCGGCGATCCAGCTGATCCTCGAGGCGATCGACAAGGCCGGCTACACCGCCGGCACGCAGATCGCGCTCGGCCTCGATTGCGCGGCCAGCGAGTTCTACAAGGACGGCCACTACGTGCTGGGCGGCGAGAACCTCACGCTCTCGGCCGGCAACTGGGTCGACATGCTGGCGACATGGGTCGACAAGTACCCGATCATCAGCATCGAAGACGGCATGCACGAAGGCGACTGGGACGGCTGGAAAATGCTCACCGAGCGCCTCGGCAAGCGGGTGCAGCTGGTGGGCGACGACCTGTTCGTGACCAACACCAAGATCCTGCAAGAAGGCATCGACAAGGGCATCGCCAACTCGATCCTGATCAAGATCAACCAGATCGGCACCCTGACCGAAACCTTCGCCGCCATCGAGATGGCCAAGCGCGCCGGCTACACCGCGGTCATCAGCCACCGTTCGGGCGAAACCGAGGACTCGACCATTGCCGACATCGCGGTGGGCACCAATGCCGGCCAGATCAAGACCGGCTCGCTGTCGCGCTCGGACCGCGTGGCCAAGTACAACCAGCTTCTTCGCATCGAAGAAGACCTGGGCGACATCGCCAGCTACCCCGGCCGCGCTGCCTTCTACAACCTGAAGTAGCTTTTTTCGGCCAGGCGCCATGCGCTCACGCATCGTTCCCACCATCATGGTTTTGTTGCTGCTGATCCTTCAGTGGCAGCTCTGGACCGGGCGCGGGAGCGTGCGCGATGTCGCCCAGCTGCAGGACAAGCTGGCCGAGCAGAAAGAAGCCAACGCCAAGGCCGCGCTCAACAACGAGCGGCTCGCCTCCGAGGTGAACGACCTCAAGGAGGGGCTCGAGATGGTCGAGGAACGCGCGCGGCAGGAGCTTGGCATGGTCAAGCCGAATGAAGTGTTCGTGCAGATCACGCGCTGAAGCGCGCAACGCGGCCGCGCCTTGACACCCGATCTCCCGCCCGGCTGCGTCATCGCGCTGATCGGTGCGGACGCAGCGGCCACGCGCGAACTGGCCCGGGCGCTCGAAGAGCGGCTCTCCCGACGCAGGATGCCGGTAAGGCTCGTCACGGACCTGGCGGAATGCAGCTTCGCACTGCTCGTCGCCGGCGCCGAAGCCTCCATCGAAACGGACGCGCTGCGCGCGGCGCTGATGCGCACCAACCTCCCTTTCGCCGTCGTCTACGGCGAACACCCCGACCGGCTCGCCAATGCATGGAATGCCATCGTGCAGATGGCAGACCGCGAAGCCAGTGCCGACACACAAAGTGGGAAGCCTTGGGTCTGGGCCTGCGACAAATGCTCCGACGCAGCCTGCGAACATCGGCTCTTCAGCGCTCTCGTGACGGATCGGCGTTGAGCCCCATCGAAAAGGAACCGAATGTCCGGTCTTGAAAGACTCAGGCGCCATGCGACGACGGTCGCGCTGGCCCTGTGCGCATCCGCGGCGCCGCTCGCATGGGCGGCGCCCGGGCTGGCCACCGTGGAAAACCTGAGCACGCCCACGGCCTGCGCCGAGGAGGACAACGTCTCCCTCACGCTCAGCGCTGCCGGCCTGCGGCGGTTCAAGGTCGAGGCCCTGCCGCCGGTCTATCTGGCATCGATCGGCAAGGACAGTACCGCGCCGGATTTTTCGGGCTGCAACTTCGACGGCAGCGCCCATCCGACCGATCCGCGCTACGCCTTCAAGGAACGCCGCGTGGTGCTGCACGACGGACCTGAATGGACCATCGTCGGGCTGACGCTGCCGTCGTTCTGGCGGCCGAACCGGGTGCCGATCACCATGAACGGCCGCGCAGTGAAGGGCGTGTTCCATCTGGTGCAGGTCTTCGCCAAGACCGGCGGAAAGCCGCTGGAGGCCTTGGTCATGTACCCCGCGGACGGCTATTGGCGCATCAAGCCGCTGCCGGCGCCTCGCTTCGGCGACGGCGTGTACGGCTCGTCCTTCGTGATGGGCCCGATCGAGCAGGTCGGCCGACCGGTGGCGAACATCGCATCGATCGCAATCCAGGCACGGCCGCTGTCGATACGGCTCCGGTTCGCCGATGGCGGCCGGGCGAAGGTCGACGTGACCGAGATCAGCGAGGCGCGCACCGCGCTCGACGTCACACTGACGCCCGGCAGAAAAAGCCGCTCCAGTTTCGCCGTCTTGCGCTCGATGTATGTGGCGCCGGACAACGCCGACATGAGCGAGGTGTCATGGCAGGCCGCGCCCGGCTCGCCACCGCAGGCAAAGCCGCTTTCCGAGGTTTCGAGCCTCGAAGCATCCCAGGTGCGCTTCGGCCGCAGCCTGCCTTCGCGTCACAACACCAGCGCGCCCGACATCCGCTTCGGCGGCTTCGAGACCGGCGCTCCCAGGTAGCCGTCACTGCACCACCGGGCTGCCCGGCAGCTGGTCGCCGGGCGAGGTGAAGATCTGCGCGGCATCGACCGCGTCGAAGCGGTACTGGCGGCCGCAGAAGTCGCAGCCAACCTCGATGTCGCCGCGCTCGGCGAGGATGCTTTCGGCTTCGTCCAGCCCGAGCCCCCGGATCATGCTGGCCACACGCCCGCGGCTGCAGGTGCAGGCGAAGCGCGGACCCAGCAAGCCGGCCTGGGGTTCGAAGCGCAACAGCTTCTCTTCCCAGAACAGGCGGCGCAGGATGGTCTCGATGTCGAGCGTGAGCAGTTCGTCGCGCGTGAGGCTCGAAGCGAGGATGGAGACGCGGTTGTAGTCCTCGTTGCGGCCGATCTCGTCTTCGTTGGCCTGGTTCGCGTCGCTCGCGGCAACGCCCTGCAGATTGCCCTCGCCCTTCACGGGCAGGCGCTGGATCAACAGGCCGGCAGCCACCTTGTCGTTGGCCGCGAGCACCAGCGTTGTATCGAGTTGCTCGCTCTGCAGCATGTAGTGCTCCAGCACGTCGCTCAGCCGGTCGAGCTTCTCGCCGCGGTCGCCGTAGAGCGGCACCACGCCCTGGTAAGGCTGCTGGCCCGGCAGCTTGTCCTTCGGGTCGAGCGTGATCGCACAGCGGCCCTTGTTGGCCACGTTGACCATGTCGGGAAGGCGCGCATCGGCTGCGAGGTCGCCCACCACCTTGGCAGTGGCGCGCAGGCTCAGGTCGGGCTTGACCTCCGCCACCGCGACCTTGACCGGGCCGTCGCCGAAGATCTGCAGGATCAATGCGCCGTTGAACTTGATGTTGGCCTGCATCAGCGTGGCGGCGGCCGTCATTTCGCCGAGCAGTTCGGCCACTGGTGGCGCATAGGCGCCGGTACTGGTGTTCGACGCGCGGCGTGCCAGGATTTCCTGCCAGGCGTCGGTCAGGCGCACGATCATGCCGCGCACTGGCAGGCCATCGAACAGGAACTTGTGCAACTCGCTCAAAACGATCTTTCTCGCGGCCGTAGTCAGCCGATTTTTCGCAGCCCCTTCGCAAAGCGGCTTGCGTTTTCCACATAGTGCTCGGCGTTCTGCGTGAGCCGCAGGGCCGCGGCATCGTCGAGCGTGCGCACCACCCTGGCCGGCGCGCCGACGATCAGCGAGTTGTCCGGGAACTCCTTGCCTTCGGTCACGACGCTGCCGGCGCCAACGATCGAATTGCGGCCGATCCTGGCGTTATTCAAGATCACCGCGCCGATGCCGATCAGCGAGTTGTCGCCCACGGTGCAACCGTGCAGCATTACCTGATGACCCACCGTCACGTTCTCGCCCAGCATAAGCGGGCAGCCCATGTCGGAATGCAGCGCCGAAAGATCCTGCACGTTGCTGTTGCGCCCGATGCTGAGCGTCTCGTTGTCGCCGCGCAGCACCGCGCCGAACCAGATGCTTGCGTTCTCGCCCAGCGTCACCTTGCCGATGACCTGCGCGCTGTCAGCGACCCAGGCACCGGCACCGAGTTGCGGCGCCACGCCGTCGAGTTCGTAGAGTGCCATTGCGCTGTCTCCTGAAGTCGAAAACTAGAATTGTAGGGATGCACCCTCGCCTCGGCGCCCTCGCCGCACTGCGCCTCACCGATCCTGAAAGCAAGGTGGCTGCGACGCATGCCGCCGCAGCGCAGGCGAAGCTGCATCCGGCCCTTGCCCAGGCCGTGCGAACGGCCGGCGACGAAACCGGCGTTCCGGGCCGGCCCGAGCGCCCGCTGCGCGTGGACGCCACTGCAGTGGGAAAGCGTTCGCCCTTCACGCCCGAAGGCAGGGCCGCGCTGATCCATTCGATCTGCCACATCGAGTTCAATGCCATCAACCTCGCGCTCGATGCCGCGTGGCGCTTCGACGGCATGCCCGAGGTGTACTACCAGGACTGGCTCCGTGTCGCCGATGAAGAAGCACGGCACTTCACCCTGCTGCACGCACATCTGCGCGCCATGGGTCACGGCTACGGCGACTTCACCGGCCACGACGGGCTGTGGAACATGTGCCAGAAGACCGGCGCCGATGTGCTGGCGCGCATGGCGCTGGTGCCGCGCACCCTCGAAGCGCGGGGACTCGACGCCACGCCCCTGATCCAGGCCAAGCTGCGGCGGGTGGACACGCCCGATGCGCTGGCCGCCTGCGCCATCCTCGACATCATCCTGCGCGACGAGATCGGTCACGTCGCCATCGGCAACCGCTGGTACCGCTGGCTGTGCGCGCGCCAGGGGTTCGATCCGGTCGCGCACTACCGCGTGCTGTACCGGCGGTACGAGGCACCGCGCATGCGGCCGCCGTTCAATCTCGATGCGCGGGCGCGCGCCGGGTTCACCGATGAAGAATTGAAAACGCTGATGCAGCCCTGAAAGTCCGTTCCAGAAACACCGCGGAACCGGCTCTGCCGGGCCTCTGGTGTTGCCCCCTGCAAGGGGGTTGGCAAAGCGACACGCAGTGCGCGAAGCTTGGGGGTGTGCTCGTTTCACCCTCTCGGATGATGCTGCGCATGCAGCTGCTTCAACCGCTCGCGCGCCACATGCGTGTAGATGGTGGTGGTCGAAATGTCGGCATGGCCGAGCAGCAGCTGCACCGCGCGCAGGTCGGCGCCGTGGTTCAGCAGGTGTGTGGCGAACGCGTGGCGCAGGGTGTGCGGCGACAGCGGCGTGTGAATGCCGGCGGCGAGCGCCTGCTTCTTGACGATGACCCAGAACAAGACGCGCGTCATGCGCGCGCCGCGTGCGGTGACGAACAGGTCGGCCGTCTGCTGGCCGTCGAGAATGGCCGCGCGCGCCTGCTTCAGGTAGCGGTCGATCCAGCGCCGGGCCTCGCCGCCGAAGGGCACCAGCCGCTCCTTGTCGCCCTTGCCGAGCACGCGCAGCACGCCGTCGTTCAGGCTCAGTTCGAACATCCGCAGCGCGACCAGTTCGCTCACCCGCAGGCCGCTCGCATACATCAGCTCGAGCATGGCGCGATCGCGCAGGCCCAGCGGCGTGTCGACGTCGGGCGCGGCCAGTAGATCGTCGACCTGCTTCTCCGACAGGGTCTTGATGGCGCGCGGCATCTGCCGGGCCGGCGCGAGCCGCAGGCTCGGGTCGGCTGCGATGCGCTGCTCGCGCAGCGCCCAGCGGAAGTAGCGCTTGAATACCGTGAGCCGGCGGTTGGCGGAGGTGGCCTTGCCCTTGTCCGAAAGGCGCGCGCCCATGTAGGCCTGCAGATCGTCCTCGCGCGCCGCGTCCAGCATGCCGCCGCGCCGGGCGCGAAGCCACTGCGCGAACAGCGCAAGATCGCGCCGGTAGGCCGCGAGCGTGTTGCGCGACAAGCCGTCCTCGAGCCACAACGCATCGATGAAGTCGTC
>JANOCL010000018.1:0-35965 GCA_031412135.1 Variovorax sp.
GTCACGCCGGCCCATGTGGAGCAGCTTGCCAACTGGGCTCCGAATGCCGAGCGCACCGAAGAAATCCCGTTCGTCGTCACGCGCGTGGTGCTGCAGGACTTCACCGGCGTGCCGCTCCTGGCCGACCTGGCCGCGATGCGCAGCGTGGCGCAGGCGCTCGGCAAGCCGCCCAAGGCGATCGAGCCGCTGGTGCCGGTCGACCTGGTGGTCGACCACTCGGTGATGGTCGACTACTACGGCACGCCCAAGGCGCTCGACCTCAACATGAAGCTCGAGTTCCAGCGCAACAACGAGCGCTACCAGTTCATGAAGTGGGGCATGCAGGCCTTCGACACCTTCGGCGTGGTGCCGCCCGGCTTCGGGATCGTGCACCAGGTCAACCTCGAATACTTCGCGCGTGGTGTCTACACCAAGCCGAACGGCAACGGCGCCGATGACAAGTCCGGCCCGGTCTACTACCCCGATTCATTGGTCGGCACCGACAGCCACACCACGATGATCAACGGCATCGGCGTGGTCGGCTGGGGCGTCGGCGGCATCGAGGCCGAGGCGGCGATGCTGGGCCAGCCGGTCTACATGCTCACCCCCGACGTGGTCGGCTTCGAGCTCAGCGGCAAGCTGCGCGAGGGCGTGACCGCCACCGACCTGGTGCTGTACGTCACGGCCATCCTGCGCGGCGAAAAGGTGGTTGGCAAGTTCGTCGAGTTCTTCGGCCCCGGCGCGGCGTCGATCGCGGTGCCCGACCGCGCGACCATCGGCAACATGGCGCCCGAGTACGGCGCGACGATGGGCTTCTTTCCGGTCGACGAGATGACGCTCGCCTACTTCAGGGGCACCGGCCGCACTGACGATGAAGTCGAACGCTTCGAGGCCTACTTCAGGGCCCAGGGCCTGTTCGGAATTCCGGGTGCCGAGGGAGCCTCGCAGGCGGCAGGCGAAGTGCAGTACACCAAGGTCGTGAAGCTCGACCTCGGCACCGTCTCGCCCAGCGTCGCCGGGCCGAAGCGGCCGCAGGACCGCATCGACCTGGGCCATCTCTCGACCAAGTTCTCCGAGCTCTACAGCAAGCCGAACGAAGCCAACGGCTTCAACCAGCCGGCCGACAAGCTGAAGCAGCGCTATCCGCTGGTGCAGGGCAGCCACGAACGTGCGAAAGGCTTGCCCGCTGGCGAGGTGACGATCGGCAATGGCGATGTGCTGATTGCCGCCATCACCTCCTGCACCAACACGTCCAACCCGAGCGTGATGCTCGCGGCTGGCCTGCTGGCCAAGAAGGCGGTGGAGGCCGGCCTCACCGTGAAGCCGCACGTCAAGACCTCGCTCGCGCCCGGATCGCGCATCGTCACCGAATACCTCGAGAAGGCCGGACTGCTGCCGTACCTCGAAAAGCTCGGCTTCTACCTGGCCGGCTACGGCTGCACCACCTGCATCGGCAACGCGGGCGACCTGACGCCGGAAATCAACGAGCTCATCAACAAGAACGACCTGGTCGGCGCGGCCGTGCTGTCGGGCAACCGCAATTTCGAGGCCCGCATCCATCCGAACCTCAAGGCCAACTTTCTGGCCTCGCCGCCGCTGGTCGTGGCCTACGCCATCGCCGGCAACGTGATGGTCGATCTCATGACCCAGCCGGTCGGCAAGGGCAAGAACGGCAAGGACGTCTACCTGGGCGACATCTGGCCCAGCATGAAAGAGATCGACAGCAACCTGCGCTTCGCCATGAACGCCAAGGCCTTTCGCCAGAACTACGAGCAGATCCGCGAGAACCCGGGCAAGCTCTGGAGCAGCATCGAGGGCACATCGGGGCAGGTCTACGACTGGCCCAAATCGACGTACATCGCCCAGCCGCCGTTCTTCGACGACTTCAAGATGCGGCCGCCGGCATCCGACGCCGGCTTCGGCGGCGCGCGGATCATGGCGCTGTTCGGCGACTCGATCACCACCGACCACATCTCGCCGGCCGGCTCGATCAAGGAAGACTCGCCCGCGGGTATCTGGCTCAAGGCCAACGGCGTTCCGAAGGCCGACTTCAACAGCTACGGCTCGCGCCGCGGCAACCACGACGTGATGGTGCGCGGCACCTTCGCCAACGTGCGCATCAAGAACCTGATGCTTCCGCCCGATGCCCACGGCACGCAGGAGGAGGGCGGCTACACCCGCTTCCAGCCCGGCAACGAGAAGATGTTCATCTACGACGCCGCCATGAAGTACATGGCCAAGGGCGTGCCGACGGTGGTGTTCGGCGGCGAGGAGTACGGCACCGGCTCGTCGCGCGACTGGGCCGCCAAGGGCACGCAGCTGCTCGGCATCAAGGCGGTCGTCGCCCGCAGCTTCGAGCGCATCCACCGGGCCAACCTGGTCGGCATGGGCGTGCTGCCGCTGCAGTTCCGCGGCGCGGATTCGTGGCAGGCGCTCAACCTCACCGGCGACGAAGAGGTCGACGTGGTGATCGGCGGCGAACTCAAGCCGCAGATGGACGTCAAGCTCGTGATCCGGCGCTTCGACGGCGCGCACCAGGAAGTGACGGTGCGACTGCGCATCGACACGCCGATCGAGGTCGACTACTACAAGCACGGCGGCATCCTGCCGTTCGTGCTGCGCCAGCTCCTGGCCGCGTAGCCGAACACCCCCCGAAGCGCTTTCGGCGCCTCCCCCTGAGGGGGGCGATACCAGCGGCCCGGCGAAGCCGGTTCCGCGGTATCCCTGGCATTTGGCTGCGCCAGTTTCATGCGTCGGGAAAGGCGCTTGGCGCCATCGTGAACCGAGTCTCGCTCATAAAAAAACGCCGGCGGCTCCAGAGTCCGCCCGTGTTTTTACGTTTCCTGCGCGATCAGCCGAGTTTTCGAGAATAATTCTCATTTTGAATAACGTGGATCAGCAGGTGACACCAACGACCGGCGCGGCCTCGGCTGCCATTCGTCTCGACCAGCTACCGAGCCATCAGTGGGCGACCGTGCTCGACGTCCGGCCGCGCGAGGCGCAAGACGGCGACCTGGTGCTGCGCCTGACCGAAATCGGCTTCGTGCCGGGCGAGCAGGTGCGCATCGTCGCTGCCGGTGCGCCCGGCCGGGAGCCGATTGCGGTGCGGGTGGGCCACACGACCTTTGCGCTGCGGCGCCACGAGGCTGCCTTCATCCGGGTCACTCCGGGCCCGGCGCCGCATGGCTGAAGCGACCCTGACATTCCGGCCGGGTGCGGCCGTGTCTTCGGTGCCGCCGGCACGGGTGGCCCTGTTGGGCAACCCGAACTGCGGCAAGACCGCGTTGTTCAACCTGCTCACCGGCAGCCGCCAGAAGGTGGCCAACTACGCTGGCGTGACCGTCGAGCGCAAGGAGGGGTTGCTGCGCACACCGTCCGGCCGGCGCGTCGCGGTGCTCGACCTTCCGGGCGCCTACAGCCTGAACGCGCTGTCGGCCGATGAAGCCGTGACGCGCGATGTCGTCACCGGCAACAGCAGCGAGGCGCTTCCCGACCTGCTGGTGTGCGTGACCGACGCCACCAACCTGCGGCTCAACCTGCGGCTGGTGCTCGAGGCCAAGCGCCTCGGCCTGCCGATGGTGGTGGCGCTCAACATGACCGACATGGCGCGCCGGCAGGGCATCACGGTCGACACCGAACGCCTGTCGCGCGAGCTCGGCCTGCCGGTGATCGAGACCGTTGGCGTGCAAGCCGGTGGCGCGCAGCGGCTGCTTGCGGCGCTCGATGCGCCGGTGGCCGTTGTGCAGCCCGCACCCTGGCAGCCGCCGGGCGTGGACGACGTGCTCGCCACCCAGCGCGAAGTGCGCCGCATCATCGGGCTCGCCGTGCACGAGCCGGCCGGCAGCCTTGCCGTCAGCGACCGCATCGACCGTGTGGTGATGCACCCGGTCTGGGGCATGCTGGTGCTCGCTGCAACGCTGTTCCTGATGTTCCAGGCGGTCTTCAGCTGGGCGAACCTGCCGATGGACGCGATCAAGGATGCGACCGCGGCGTTCGGAGAACTGATCCAGCGCTTCGTGCCCGAGGGCATGCTGCGCAGCCTCCTGGTCGACGGCATCGTCGCCGGCGTGGGCGGCGTGATCGTCTTCCTGCCGCAAATCCTGATCCTGTTCCTGTTCATCCTCGCGCTCGAAGACTCGGGCTATCTGCCGCGCGCCGCCTTCCTGCTCGACCGCGTGATGGGCAGGGCGGGCCTGTCGGGCCGCTCCTTCATTCCGCTGCTTTCGAGCTTTGCCTGCGCCATCCCGGGCGTGATGGCGGCACGCACCATCGGCAACTGGCGCGACCGGCTCACCACCATCATGATCGCGCCGCTCATGACCTGCTCGGCGCGGCTGCCCGTCTATGCGCTGCTGATCGCGGCCTTCATCCCGGCGCGCACCGTCGCGGGCGTTTTCAACCTGCAGGGTGTGGTGCTGTTCGCGCTCTATGTGTTCGGCATCGTTTCCGCACTGGCAGTGGCCTGGGTGATGAAGCGTTTTCGCGGCCACAAGCAGCACTCGCCGCTGATGATGGAACTGCCGGCCTACCGCTGGCCCAGCCCGCGCAACCTGGCGCGCGGGCTGTACGAGCGCGCCGGCATCTTCATCCGCCGCGTCGGCACGATCATCCTCACGCTCACGATCCTGCTGTGGTTCCTGTCGACCTTTCCGTCGCCACCCGAGGGCGCGACCGGACCGGCCATCCAGTACAGCCTGGCCGGGATGATCGGCCGCGGGCTCGAGCCGATCTTCGCGCCGATCGGCTTCAACTGGCAGATCTCGATCGCCCTGGTTCCCGGCATGGCGGCGCGCGAGGTCGCGGTGGGCGCGCTCGCCACCGTGTATGCGCTTTCGGCCAGCGGCGACGACGTCGTCGGCCAGCTGCAGCCGCTGATTGCGGGCAGCTGGTCGCTCGCCACTGCGCTGTCGTTGCTGGTCTGGTATGTCTTTGCGCCGCAATGCCTGTCGACGCTGGCTGCGGTGAGGCGTGAAACCGGCTCCTGGCGCCATGTCTGGATCATGGCCGGCTACCTGTTCGGACTGGCCTACGTGGCCTGCTGGATCACCTACCGGGTGACGCTGGCTTTCACCGGGGGATGAGATGACGCAGGAGATCGTCGTCGGGTTGATCGTCGCGCTCGCCGCGTCGTATGCGGTCTGGCGCTGGATGCCGGCTGGCTGGCGCCGCGCCGCCGCAGCCCGGCTTGCTGCGGGCACCCAGCGCGCCGGACTGGTCGACGCCCGGCGCGCGGAGAAGCTGGCCGCATCGCTCGGCAAGTCCGGCGGCTGCGGCTCGTGCGACAGCCGCGGCAGCTGCGCTGCAAAGGGTGAACCTGCGCCCCAAGCGCCACGCAAAATGCCTGCCCAGCGCCAGCACTGACGACGTGGCGGCTGCTCATATCGTCATCGCAGGTGCGGGCATCGCGGGCCTCGCCAGTGCGCTGGCCCTGGCTCGGCGCGGCCACGGCGTGGACGTTTGCGAGCAGGCGCCGGCGTTCGGCGAAGTGGGCGCCGGAATCCAGCTGGGCCCGAACGTCACGCGCCGGCTGCGGTCGCTCGGCCTGCAGAAAGACCTGCTGCACATCGCTGCGCAGCCTGACGCGCTGGTGGTTCGCAGCGCGGTGCACGGCGGTGAAATCGCCCGCCTGCGGCTCGGCGGCGACATCGCACAACGCCATGGCGCGCCCTACCTGTGCGCGCACCGGGCCGATCTGCATGCGCTGATGTTGAACGCAGCGCGTGCCAGCGGGAATGTCGCGCTTGCCACCGGCGTGCGGATCGGCGATGCGGTGGTGCGGGAAGGCGGTGTCTGCGTGTCGAGCGCGGACGGCCGTGCCTGGAACGGCGACGCGCTGATCGGCGCCGACGGACTCTGGAGCACGGTGCGTTCGCAGGTCGTGAAGAACCCGGCCCCGCCGCGCAGCACCGGCCACACGGCATGGCGGGCGCTCGTGGCGCAGTCGGCGCTGCCGGCCGCGTTGCGCAGCACGCAGATCGATGTCTGGCTCGGCCCGCGTCTGCATGCGGTGGCGTATCCGGTGCAGCACGGCGACGCGCTCAACGTGGTGGTGCTGGCGGAGTCGGACGCGACCGGCGATGCGCGCGACTGGGACCGGGTAAGCAGCCTGGCCGCACTGCAGGCCGCCACCGGCCGTACCGCACCGGCACTGCAGGCGCTGCTCGAAGCGATGCCGTCATGGGGTGCCTGGACGCTCTGCGACCGGCCTCCGCTCACCGGGCCCGAGCAGATGGCGGCCGATCGGGTGGGCCTGGTGGGCGATGCGGCGCATCCGATGCTGCCTTACCTTGCGCAGGGCGCGGGCATGGCGATCGAGGATGCGGTCGCGCTGGCCGATGCCTTCGGCGGTGCCGCTTCTCCCGAGGTGCCCGCCGCCCTGGCGCGCTACGCGGCCGCGCGCTGGGAGCGCAATGCACGGGTGCAGGCGCGTGCACGGCGCAACGGCGAGATCTTTCATGCGACAGGTCTGTTGCGCATGGGACGTGATGTCGCGCTGAAGGCCTTGGGCCCGCGCTTGCTGGACCTGCCGTGGCTCTACAGCGGCTGAACTAAAGGCTGAAGCTCTGAAGATGGTCGATGCGCTCGGCCAGCCCGTGCGCGCCGAGGTAGTGGCTCAAATTGCCGCCGCGCACCTCGACCAATGCGGCTTCCAACTCGGCCAGCATGCTGTTCTTCACCGCTTCGTATGCGGCCGGCAGGTCGTCGTGCGTTTCAGCGTAGGCGCCGGCGATCAGGCGTGCGGCGGCGGGCGCGCCGCAGGCCACGCATTCGGCCATCGCGGTGGCGCTGGGCTCTGCGCCGCGCGCGAGCAGCAGGCTCACCAGTTCGGGCGAAACTGCGCTGTCGATATGGTCGAGCGCATCGTGGCCCACGGGCGCGCCGGCACGTGCCAGCGCCGCGGCTGCGGCATGGGCGCCATGGCTGAGTGCGAGGTCGGTGGCGGTTGCGCTGCCCTGCAGCGGGCCGTCGAGCGCCACGCCGGCGGTAGCCAGTTGCTCGACCAGCGCGGCGTCGTCCGTCGCGACCGCGTGGCGCAGTGCGACGCGCGCCAGCGGGCCGTCGATAGGCAGCGTGCCGTCGGCCAGGGGCGTGCGCCAGTCGACCACGGCGCGGCGGTAGAAAGCGGCCAGCTTGTCCATCAGTTCGATGGCGAGGCCGTGCGTCTCGTGCCGCTCGTCGAGATATTCGAGCAGAGCCTGTCCGGTGAAATAGTCGCCGGCGGGTTCGAGCGGGTCTTCGTCCAGGTGCAGCGCAGCGAAGGCGCCATGCAGATCGGGCGCGAGCATGGTGAGCGCGTCTTCGTGCATCGCATGCGTCCAGGCTTCGGGCAGGCCCTGCTTCCACGCGAGGATGTGTCCGTGGTCGGCGCCGGGCTCGACCACGGCATAGATGCGGTCACAGTGCTCGAAGCCGCCGAAGGGCAGGGCGGTGAGCTTGCCGTTCGGCGAGCCTTCGAGCTCGTGCGCAATCCAGCCTTGCAGGTCGTCCTCAGCATCGCTGCCGTTCCAGAACAGCTCGCTCCAGCTCACCGCTTCTTCGTTGCCGTTCATGCGCAGCGACAGGTCGTAGTCGATGCGCCCGCCTGCCGTCTCCCGCCACAGCGCAGCGAGTTGCGCCGGGATCGGCCCCGCGCACACGGCTTGTACCGCGTCCATCTCCGCGGCGGTCATTGGCGGGCGGGCATCGAAGATCACCCGGTCTGCAAAGAGCACGATGCCGTGCTCCCGAAGCAGCACCAGTTCGTCGTCGGCGAAGAAGTCGGTCATCGTGTCTCCTGGTCGGGTGCGATTCAAAGATCGGTTCGGAGCTTCCAGATCTCCGGGAACAAGACCACGTCGAGCATCTTGCGGAGATAGCTTACGCCGCCGGTGCCGCCGGTGCCGCGCTTGAAGCCGATCACGCGTTCCACCGTGGTCACATGGCGAAAGCGCCAGAGGCGGAATGCGTCTTCGAGATCGGTCAGTTCTTCGCCGAGCTGGTAGATGTCCCAGTGCGCCTTGGGATTGCGGTAGGCGACCAGCCAGGCCTGCTCGACGCCGTCGCTGACTTCATAAGGTTGCGTCCAGTCGCGCTCCACATGGTCTGCCGGCACGTCGAGCCCGCGGCGCGCCAGCAGGCGCAGCGCCTCGTCGTAGAGCGATGGCGCGCGCCATGCCTGCTCTACTTCGGCCAGCAGTTCGGGGCGGTGTTCGTGCGGCTTCAGCATGGCGGCATTCTTGTTGCCGAGCGCGAATTCGATGCAGCGGTACTGCCAGCTCTGGAAGCCGCTGGAGCTTCCGAGGTACGGCCGCATCGCGCTGTATTCGGGCGGCGTCATGGTGGCCAGCACGTCCCAGGCATGCACCAGCTGCTCCATGATGCGCGAGACGCGGGCCAGCATCTTGAACGCGCTGCCGAGGTCGTCCTGCGCGACGCAGCGGATCGCGGCACGCAGCTCGTGCAGCATGAGCTTCATCCACAGCTCGCTGGTCTGGTGCTGCACGATGAAGAGCAGCTCGTCATGCGACGGCGAGCGCGGATGCTGTGCGTTCAGGATGGTGTCGAGGCTCAGGTAGTCGCTGTAGCTCATCGAGGCGCTGAAGTCGAGTTGCGCCTTCTCGTCACGAACGATTTTTTCGGTACTCATGAAGGCTCCTCAGGTCACGGCAAGCTTCTGGTTGAACTCGGGCCGTTTCCATTCTTCGGCGTCGAGCACCTGGACCAGGTGCTCGACCGCATTCCATACATCTTCGCAACCGAGGTAGAGCGGCGTGAAGCCGAAGCGCAGGATGTCGGGCATCTGCGAATCGCCGGCCCGGAAGTCGCCGATCACGCCGCGGGCGATCAGCGCCTGCACGATCGCATAGGCGCCGGGGGCGCCGCTGTTCATTGCAAGGCAGACCTGCGAGCCGCGCCGTGCATGGTCTCGCGGCGTCACGAGCGTGAAGCGCCCGGCGCACCGTGCCTCGACCAGCGCGATGAACGCATCGGTGAGGACGAGCGACTTCGCGCGCAGCGCCGCCATCGCACCTTCGCCGGCGGACAACGGTTCGGCGGCGAGCACCGTGTCGAGTCCGCATTCGAGCCCGGCGAGCGCGACGATCGGCTGCGTGCCGCACAGGTAGCGCCCCACGCCGGCGGCGGGCCGGTAGTGCGGCGTGAACTCGAACGGCGCGGCATGCCCCCACCAGCCCGAGAGCGGCTGCTCGAACCGGTCCGCATGGCGTGCGTGCACCCAGACGAATGCCGGCGCGCCCGGGCCGCCGTTCAGGTACTTGTAGCCGCAGCCGATCGCGAAGTCGGCTTCGCATTCGTTGAGCGCGACCGGCACCGCGCCGGCGCTGTGCGCCAGGTCCCACACGGTGAGCGCGCCCGCGGCATGGGCCGCGTCGGTGACGGCTTTCATGTCGTGCATGGCGCCGGTTCGGTAGTTGACGTGCGTCAGCATCAGCACAGCCACCTCGTCGGTCAGGGCAGCGGGCAACTCTTCGGCCTCGATCAGTCTGAGCGTGAAGCCGCGCTCGCGGCAGAGCGACTCGGCGATGTAGAGGTCGGTCGGGAAGTTGCTGCGTTCACTCAGCACGATGCGCCGCCGGCCCGGCTTCGCCAATGCCTGCGACATCGCGGCGAACAGCACCTTGTAGAGATTGATCGACGTGCTGTCGGTGCACACCAGTTCGCCGGGTGCCGCGCCGACCAGGCGCGCCAGCTTGTCGCCCAGACGCTGCGGCAGGTCGAACCAGCCGGCGCTGTTCCATGAGCGGATCAGCCCTTCGCCCCATTCCTTCGTCACGACCTCGGCAATGCGCGCCGGCGCGGCCTTGGGCAGCACGCCGAGCGAATTGCCGTCGAGGTAGATCACGCCGGCGGGCAGCATGAATTGGTCGCGCAGCGGGGCCAGCGGGTCGGCTGCATCGAGCTGCCGGCATTCGTCGAGTGTCATGGTTTTTGGGGTATGAGTTCGCGCAGCACCGCGCGCACGGGGGAAGCATCGGCCGTGACGAGCTTCAATGGCAGCGCGATCAGTTCGTAGTCGCCTTCGGGCACATCGTCGAGCACGAGGTTCTCGAGCACGCGCAAGCCGAGGCGGCGAATGGTCTGGTGGCTTTCGAGCGTCTTGCTGTCGGCGGGATCGATGCTCGCGGTGTCAATGCCGATCAGCGTCACGCCGAGCCCGGCAAGGCGCTCGATGGTGGCGGGCGCGAAGGCGACGAGGTCGCCGTCCCAGCGATCGACCGGCGCGCGCTCGCAGGTGCGCACCAGCACGCGCGGCGGCAGTCCGGCCACCGCATGGGAGAGGTGCTCCCACTCGATCAAGGGACCGCGGGCGATCGCATGAATCACGCGGCAGGTGCCGAGGTAGGGCACGAGGTCGACCTCGCCGATGGTCGCGCCCGCAGGGTCATAGTGCAGCGGCGCGTCGGCATGCGCGCCGACATGCGGCGACAGCGTGATCTCGCTCACGTTGACAGGGCAGCCCGGCGCGATCGTCGCAGCCCAGCGCTGCCGGTAAGGCGTGTCGCCGGGAAACACCGGCGCGCCTTCATGCACCGGCGGCGAGATATCCCAGAGGCGTTGGTTCATGGCGCAAAGTTAGCGCCGACCAGGCGGTCGTGGTGTCGGTTATTTCCAACAGGAAGGAAACACCTCTACCCTCAGTCTTGCCGCCCAAGAAGCAGGAACTCCATCAGCGCCTTCTGCGCATGCAGCCGGTTCTCTGCCTCGTCCCACACCACCGACTGCGGGCCGTCGATTACCTCGGCCTGCACTTCCTCGCCGCGGTGTGCGGGCAGGCAGTGCATGAAGAGGGCGTCGGGCTGGGCCACACGCATCATCTCTTCGTCGACGCACCACTCGGCGAACGCGGTGCGCCGCGCCTCGTTCTCGGCCTCGTAGCCCATGCTGGTCCAGACATCGGTGGTCACCAGGTCGGCGCCGCGGCAGGCTTCCATCGGGTCCTTGAAGACCTTGTAGCTGTCGGCCGAGCGGATGCCGGCGATCGACTGGTCGACCTCGTAGCCGCTGGGCGTGCTCACATGCACCTTGAAGCCGAGGATCTCGCTGGCCTGGAGCCAGGTGTTGGCCATGTTGTTGCCGTCGCCGACCCAGGCCACCGTCTTGCCGGCAATGGAGCCCCGATGCTCGATGAAGGTGAAGATGTCCGCCAGGATCTGGCAGGGGTGAAACTCGTTGGTTAGCCCGTTGATCACCGGCACGCGCGAATGCGCCGCGAAGGTCTCGATCTTGGTCTGCTCGTAGGTGCGGATCATCACCAGATCGACCATGCGGCTGATGACCTTTGCGCTGTCGTCGATCGGTTCGGCGCGGCCCAGCTGGCTGTCGCCGGTGGTCAGGTGCACCACGCTGCCGCCGAGCTGGTACATGCCGGCCTCGAAGCTGACGCGGGTGCGGGTCGAGGCTTTTTCAAAGATCATTGCGAGCGTGCGGTCGACCAGCGGCTGGTGCCTTTCGTAGGCCTTGAACTTCTTCTTGATCAGCGCGGCGCGCGCGAAGACATGCGCGTATTCATCGGCCGTCAGGTCCGAGAACTGGAGGTAGTGCCGGACCGGCTTGGCGTCGCTCATGGCGCCGCATCCGACAGAAAGGACTTCACGATCGGCCCCAGGATGGCGACGATCTCGTCGGCTTCGGCAATGCTCAGGATCAGCGGCGGCACGAGGCGGATCACGCTGTCGGCCGTCACGCTCAACAGCAGGCCGGCTTCGCAGGCACGGTTGAGGATCACGCCGCACGGCCGGTCGAGCTCGATGCCGAGCATCAGCCCCTGGCCGCGGATTTCCTTCACGCCCGGCAGGCCGGCGAGTTCGCGTTCGAGCGCGCTTTTCAGATGTGCGCCGACGTTGGCCGCGTTGTCGAGCAGCTTGTGCTCTTCCATGATCCGGATGGTCTCGATGCCGGCACGCATGGCGAGCGGATTGCCGCCGAAGGTGGTGCCGTGGTTGCCGGGCGCAAAAATGTTGGCTGCCCGCGGGCCGGCCACAACGGCGCCGATTGGCACGCCCGAACCCAGCCCCTTGGCGAGCGGCATCACGTCCGGCACGATGCCGGCCCACTGGTGTGCGAACCATTTGCCGGTACGCCCCATGCCGCACTGCACCTCGTCGATCATCAGCAGCCAGTCGCGCTCGTCGCACAGGGCGCGCACCTGCCGCAGGTACTCCAAGCGCATCGGGTGAATGCCGCCTTCGCCCTGGATGGTTTCGAAGAAAACCGCCACCACGTTCGGATTGCCTTCGCTCGCAGACTTCAATGCGTCGATGTCGTTGAGCGGTACGCGGATGAAGCCCTCCACCAGCGGCCCGAAGCCTTTCTGCACCTTGGGATTGCCGGTGGCGGACAGCGTGGCGATGCTGCGGCCATGAAAGGCCGCTTCATAGACCACGATCTCCGGCCGCTCGATGCCCTTGTCGTGGCCGAACTTGCGCGCCAGCTTGAGCGCGGCCTCGTTGGCCTCCAGGCCGGTGCAGCAGAAGAAGGCATTGGTCAGGCCCGAGAGTTCACACAGCTTGGCGGCCAATGCCTCCTGGCCCGGTACGTGGTAGTAGTTTGAGCTGTGAATCAGCTTGGCAATCTGGTCCTGCAGCGCGGGCACCAGCTCGGGATGGTTGTGGCCGAGCGTGTTGACCGCGATCCCGCCCAGGCCGTCCAGATAGGCGCGGCCCTCGGTGTCCCACACGCGGCAACCCTGGCCATGCGACAGCGCGATCGGCAGGCGCGCATAGGTGTTCATGACGTGGGACGACGAGGGGGCGGCGGTGGCGCTCATGCAAATATCTCCGGTTCATCCGAAAAGCAAACGCGAATTCTAGGCCGCGCAATCGGTGCGTCCGGTGAGGATTGCGCATCACAGCGATGCCCTGGCGGCTCGTTTCAGACCCCCGGATAGAATCGTTGTGCAGCGCAGCAAGCGCCTGCGTTTCCTCCCGCCAACCGATGGTTTCCCCCCCCGCCAAAGAAGTTTTCATCCAGGGCATCACGAGCGATGGCCGGGTCTTTCGTCCGAGCGATTGGGCGGAAAGGCTGGCGGGCGTGATGTGTTCTTTTCGCCCCGGCGGACCGCAACCCGGGAGCCATCTGAACTACTCGCCCTGGTGCGTGCCGACGGTGGTGAACGGCATCAAGTGCGTGGTGGTGAGCCACCAGCTGCGCGAGGCCGAGGTCATGGCCTGGGACTTCGTGATGAATTTCGCCAAGGACAACGACCTGCAGGTTGCCGAAGCTTGCTTGATACCGGACGCAAAGCCTCGATAGACGGACCGCCCATGAAAAAACCGCCCGAAGGCGGTTTGTCCACTTTGCTGCAGCGCACCCCGATCAAACGGCGGACTGGATGTTGAAAGCCGGTCCGGGCTGAATGCCTGAATACGTCAGGCGGCGGCCTTTTCAGGGGCGAGTGCCAGGTTCTTGACCTTGGTCGACAGGCGGCTCTTGTCGCGAGCAGCCTTGTTCTTGTGGAAGATGCCCTTGTCGGCGACGGTGTCGACGATGCTCTGGGCCTTCGCGAAGAGTTCTGCCGCCTTGGTCTTGTCGCCGGCCAATACGGCCTTCTCGACATTCTTCACGGCGGTGCGGTACTTGGAGCGCAGCGAGGTGTTCGCAGCGTTGAGCTTGACGTCCTGGCGGACGCGTTTGCGGCCCGACGCGAGTCGGGGGTTCTTTTTCTTGGGTTTGGCGGAAGCCATAAATTGAGTTTCCTTGGTGTCTGGGGATGATGCAGCAAAGCCCTCGATTATAGGCGAGCCTTCCCGCACGCTGCCCGCCCGGCGGATTGGCCGGTGCTGCCGCCTACACTTGCGGCCGTGTCCCTGCTCAGATCCGCCTCCACCGTCTCTCTCTTGACGCTTGCCTCGCGAGTTACCGGGCTGGTGCGCGACCTGCTGATGGCCTCGGTGTTCGGCGTCAGCGCCCTGACAGATGCCTTCAACGTCGCCTTTCGCATTCCCAACCTGTTTCGCCGCGTTTTCGGCGAAGGTGCTTTCAGCCAGGCCTTCGTGCCGGTGCTGGCGGCCACCCGGACGGAGCAGGGCGACGAAGGTGCCCGAGCCCTCGTCGACCACGTCGCGACCCTGCTCACCTGGACCGTGGTGCTGTTGTGCGTCGCAGGCGTGGTGGCAGCGCCGCTGCTGGTCTGGGCGATGGCCAGCGGCCTGAAGCAGACCGCCCAGGGCTTCGATGCGGCGGTCGTCATGACCCGCTGGATGTTCCCCTACATCGGATTCATGTCGCTGGTGGCGCTGGCGGGGGGCATTCTCAATACCTGGCGCAAGTTCGCGGTGCCGGCGGCGGCGCCCGTGCTGCTGAACGTGTCCCTGATCCTGTCGATCGTGCTGGGTGCGCCCTGGTTCCGCCGGCACGGCATCGAACCGATCTATGCGCAGTGCGTCGGCGTGATGGTGGGCGGGTTGCTGCAGCTGGCCTTGCAGATTCCCGCGCTGCGCGGCGTGGGCATGCTGCCGCGCATCGGTGTCAGTTGGCGGAAGGTACGCGCAGCATGGGCCGATCCCGTCACCCGGAAGATCACGAAGCTCATGTTTCCGGCGCTGATCGGCGTCAGCGTGGCGCAGATCTCGCTGCTCATCAACACGCAGATCGCATCGCATCTGGCGCTCGGCAGCGTGACCTGGATCACCTACGCCGACCGGCTGATGGAGTTTCCGACCGCCATGCTGGGGGTCGCGCTGGGCGTGGTGCTGATGCCGCAGCTTGCCGGTGCGCGGGCGGCGAAGGACGACGCGCGCTATTCGTCGCTGCTCGACTGGGGGCTGCGACTCGTAGTGCTGCTCTCCGCCCCCGCCGCCGCCGCTCTGCTCGTCTTCTCGAAGCCGCTCGTCGCGGTGCTGTTCCACAACGGCGCCTTCAGCGATCTCGACGTGCAACGCACCACCGTGGCGCTCACCGGCTACGGCGTCGGGCTGGTCGGCATCGTCGCCATCAAGGTGCTCGCGCCGGGCTACTACGCCAGGCACGACATGCGCACGCCGATGCTGATCGCCATCGGCGTGCTGGTGTTGACGCAGGTGCTCAATATCTTCCTGGTGCCGTTGCTGCAGCATGCGGCGCTGACCCTGACGATCGGCATCGGCGCCGTGGTCAACGCAATCTGGCTGCTGGTCGGCCTGATCCGCCGCGGCAGCTACAAGCCGGAGCCGGGGTGGTTGAAGTTCGTGCTGCAGGTATCGATCGCCACGATGGTGCTGACGGCCCTGCTGGTCTGGGGCGCCCAGCATTTCGACTGGATCGGCCTGCGCTCCGACCGCCTGCTGCGCATCGGGCTGCTCGCGGGCCTGATTGCCGGCGCGGCGCTGCTCTACTTTGCGGTACTTGCGATGGCCGGCGTGAAGCTGCGCAGTTTTTTGCGGCGTTGAATGTCTCGGCAATGCCGCTGCCTTGACGCTCCACGCGCGCTCCTCTACAAAGACACATGACGTTCAGCTTCCGGGCGCCCACTGCGCTCGAATACTTCGATTCGCTGGTCAAGAGCGACGAGCAGTTCCCGCTGCTCGAAGCCGCCGCGAGCCTTGCGCAGGACGAATACCCCGAGCTCGACGTGCAGCAGGTGCTGGGCGATGTCGACCAGCTGCTTGCGCGTCTGAAGCGCCGGCTGCCCGCCGACGCGGCCCCGTTGCAGCGACTGCGCGCGCTCAACCAGTTCTTCTTTCATGACCTGAGCTTCGGTGGCAACGTCAACGACTACTACGACCCCGACAACAGCTACCTCAATGCGGTGCTGCGCACGCGGCGCGGCATACCGATTTCGCTGGCGGTGCTCTGGATGGAGCTCGCGCACGGCCTCGACCTGCAGGCTCGGGGCGTCGGATTTCCCGGGCACTTCATGCTCAAGGTGACGCTGCCGAAGGGGCAGGTCGTGATCGATCCTTTCACCGGCAAGTCGTTGTCCCGCGAGGAACTGAGCGAGCGGCTCGAACCGTACAAGCGCAGCAATGGGCTGGTGGGCGATTTCGATGTGCCGCTCGGGCTGTATCTGCAACCCGCCTCGCCGCGCGAGATCATCGGGAGAATGCTGCGCAACCTGAAGGAAGTCCATCGGGCCCAGGAAGACTGGCAGCGCGCCATCGCCGTGCAGGATCGCCTGGTCGCGCTGTTTCCCGAGGCATGGGGAGAGCATCGTGACCGCGGGCTGGCGCATGCCGAGCAGGGCAACAGCGCGCTGGCCGTACGCGACCTGGAAACCTACTTGACGCATGCAGAAGACGCCCTGGACATCGATGCCATCGCCGAGCGCGTCGCCCTGTTGCGGCGCGCGGAAAGTTGATGACCGACGCCAAGGCGCCAGCGATCAGCCTGGGGACGCTGCACGAGTTCCACGGCGTGCAGCCGGTGCTGCCGGTGGCGGACGCGGCGCGTGCCGCGCGCTATTTCTGCGACGTGCTGGGCTTCGAGCTCGACTTCATCGCCGGCGAGCCGCCGAGCTATGCGCGGGTGAAAAAGGGCGACCGCAGCTATGGCGATCCCGTCTACATCCGACTCTGGCAATGTCGCCGGCGCGAGGCCGATCCGTGGCGTGGAGAAATCGTGATCCATGTCGGCCATGACGTCGACGGCCTGCATGCCGCCTATGTGAAGCGCGGCGTCGACGTGATCGAGGCGCCAGTGTCTCAACCCTGGGGCCTGCGCGAGTTCGCGATCCGCGAGCCCGACGGGCATGTGCTGCGCTTTTGCGGCTATCTGTAGCTCAAACCGTCAAACCAGCTGCGCGGCCTGCAGTTCTTTCTTGAGGTACGCGTAGAACAGAGGCGCCGCGACCAGCCCGGCCGGGCCGAAAACCGCTTCGGCGACGAACATCACCGCCAGCAGCTCCCAGACGCCCATCTGCGTGCGGCTTCCGACCACCTTGGCGTTGATCAGGTATTCCGCCTTGTGGATCAGGATCAGGAAGGCCAGGCAGGCCAGCGCCGTCACGGGCGATACGGACAACCCCACCACCGTGATCACGGCATTGCACAACAGGTTGCCGACGATCGGAACCAGCCCGGCGACGAAGGTCAGGGTGATGAGCGCTGGCGTGTAGGGCAGCCGCAAGTCCCACATCGGCAGCACGAAGAGCAGGAACATCGCGGTGAGGAAGGTGTTGAAGGCAGCGATCCAGAACTGCGCCGCCACGATCTGCCCGAAGGCCTGACCGAACAAGGTGATGCGCTGTTTCAGCGCGTCCGCCAGCGGGCGGCGCGTCGCGGGTTGCGACGCCACAGCGGCCAGCGCGCCGACGATCAGCCCGACGTAGGCGAACAGAAGCGCGCCGAGCCAGGCACGGCCGGTGAGCGCCAGCGCTCCAGCCTGCGCGCGCAGGTAGTTTGCAACCATGCCCTGCACCTCCGCAGCCCCTTCGGGCAGGTAGGCGCCGATGTCGGGTGGCAGCTTGAGCCGGAGTTCCAGCACCGTGCGCGCGATGTAGTCCAACAGTTCCTGGTACTGCTGTGGCGCATTGAGAAAGAAGTCGCGCGCCTCCGAGAACGCCAGCATCGCCAGTCCGATCGGCGCCAGCATGACGATCGTCGCGCTGACGATGCGGGGCAGCGACGAGTGCGCCAGCGGCAAGCGACGCGATCCGGCGTTCAGCACGCGGGTCAGGCGGCGGGTCGCAAGAAAGCCGATGCACACGCACAGCAGTCCGGGCAGCAGGCCCTGCCACATGATCAGCAGCAGAGCGCTGGCTATGAGCACATAGCTGGCCGCCACCACTGCGTGCGACCGGGTCGGCGAGGCGTCGTTCACGCGAGGCCGGCCGTTCAGGCGACGACCACGGCCGCGCCCGCGCCGCGTTCGGCGATGACGCCGATCTCGTGCACCGTCTCACCCGCTGCGCGCAGCGTCGCTGCGCAAGCCGGCGCATCGGCTGCGTCCACCACCACCACCATGCCAATGCCGTTGTTGAAGGTGCGGTTCATCTCGATGTCGTCGATGGCCGCAACCTTCTGCAGCCACGCAAACAGTTCGGTTTGCGGCCAGCTGCCCTTGCGCAGGTGGGCGGCCGTGCCTTCCGGCAGCACGCGTGGAATGTTTTCCAGCAGCCCGCCGCCGGTGATGTGCGCGAGCGCCTTGATCCGGTGCTGCGCCAGCGCTGCCAGCACCGGCTTCACGTACAGCCGTGTCGGCGCCATCACCGCTTCGCGGAATGGCTTGCCGTCGAGTGCGGAGGGCAGTTCGTCGCCCGCACGTTCGATCACCTTGCGCACCAGGCTGAAGCCGTTGGAATGCACGCCCGACGACGCAAGCCCGAGCACCAGGTCGCCGGGTTTGACGTCGCGCCCGGTCAGGAACAGCGACTTTTCGACGGCACCCACGGCGAAGCCCGCCAGGTCGTATTCGCCCGCCGGGTACATGCCGGGCATCTCGGCCGTCTCGCCGCCTATCAGCGCGCAGCCGCTCTGTTCGCAACCGCTGGCGATGCCGCCGATGACGGCCGCTGCTGTGTCGACATCGAGCTTGCCGCAGGCGAAGTAGTCGAGAAAAAACAGCGGCTCGGCGCCCTGGACCAGCACGTCGTTCACGCTCATGGCCACCAGGTCGATGCCCACCGTGTCGTGCATGTTCCATTCGAAGGCCAGCTTGAGCTTGGTGCCGACGCCGTCGGTGCCGCTGACGAGCACCGGTTCCTTGTAGCGCTTGGGCACTTCGAACAGCGCGCCGAAGCCGCCGATGCCGGCCAGCACGCCCTCGCGCATGGTCTTCTTCGCGAGCGGCTTGATGCGGTCGACCAGCGCGTCGCCGGCATCGATGTCGACCCCCGCATCCTTGTAGCTGAGCGGGGTGGGCGAGGTGGAGTTCATGGCTGGCCGGACAAAAGAGAGGGAGTTCGGGAGGAGGGAGGACAATGACGGCAGCAACCGACGCGGTCGGGCCGATAGAATTCGCCACGATTTTAAGGGCGGCCATGCCCTGTCCCATGAACCCTTCTTTCGCGTCATCGGCGCTCCCTCAGCCGCTTGCGGCGGTACCTGCATGAAGCAACTTGCGCTCGACATCGGCATGGCAGCCGGTCCGACGCTCGACGGTTTCTTCGCCGGGCCGAACGAGCCGGCGCTCAGGCACCTGACGCTCTGGGTCGGCGATTCGCACGTGCCCACGCTCCATTCGCCGGTACCGACTTACCTTTGGGGCGAGGGCGGCTGCGGCAAGACGCACTTGCTCGAGGCGGTGCGCAGCGCCTTGCGCGAGCAGGGCGCGAGCGTGGGCTGGCTTGCTGCAGATCTGCTGGACCCGCCCGAGTTCGATGAACGCTGGGGTGCGGTGCTGTTCGACGACGTGCATCTCTACACGGCGGTGCAGCAGCATGCGGCATTCAACTGGTTCATCAATGCACAGAGCCTGCAGCGCGGCGTGGTCGCCGCTGGCGCCGTGCCGCCGGCCGACCTGGCGCTGCGCGAAGACCTCCGCACCCGGCTGGGCTGGGGCCATGTGTTCCATCTGCAGGTGTTGAGCGAAGCTGAGCGGCGGGCGGTGCTGCGCCAGGCGGCGGACAGCCGGGGCGTGATGCTGTCGGACGATGTGCTCGACTACATGCTGCATCGTTTCAGCCGCGATCTCGGCAGCTTGATGGGGCTGCTCGCGCAACTCGACGGCTACGCCTTGCAGACCCAGCGCGCGATCACCATTCCGCTGATCCGGGCCATGCTCGAAAATGAATAGGGCGCTCTTCGGCGCCGAACTTTTCCAATGATCAAAAATTTCATCGACAAGCTGCTGGGTAAATCCGGCGATGCCGCTCTCGGCGGCAAGGCCCGTTTCGGCAAGCGCCAGGAGGTGGCTGCTTCGGTCCACGGCATCGACCCGGCGCTCGTCGACGAGCGCGCCAAGAACGTCGTCACCACGCTGCAGGATGCGGGCTATGAAGCGTACGTGGTCGGCGGCGCGGTGCGCGACCTGCTGCTCGGGCTGCGGCCGAAGGATTTCGACGTCGCGACCAACGCCACACCCGAGCAGGTGAAGAGCCTCTTCCGGCGCGCCTTCATCATCGGCCGGCGCTTTCGCATCGTGCATGTGGTCTACGGCCGCGGTCGCGAGCACGAGGTGATCGAGGTCTCGACCTTCCGCGCGTCGATGGACAGCGCCGGCGCCGAGCAGGTGGCCGGCAACGAGCGCACCAGCAAGGGCGAGCTCGCGGGCATGAAGCATGCCGTTGACGCCAGCGGTCGCGTGCTGCGCGACAACGTCTGGGGCCCGCAGGAAGAAGACGCGGCGCGGCGCGACTTCACGGTCAACGCCATGTACTACGACCCGGCCAGCCAGATCGTTGTCGACTATCACAACGGCATCAAGGACTCGAAAAAGCTCACGCTGCGCATGATCGGCGACCCGATCACCCGCTATCGCGAAGACCCGGTGCGAATCATCCGGGCGATCCGTTTCTCGGCCAAGCTCGCCGCGCTCGGCTTCAAGCTGGAGCCCAAGACCGCCGCGCCGCTTGTGGAATCGAGCAAGCTCCTGGCCGACGTGCCGCAGAGCCGGCTGTTCGATGAAATGCTCAAGCTGCTGCAAACCGGCCATGCGGTCGCGACGATCGCGCAGCTGCGAAAGCTTGGGCTCTCGACCGGCATCTATCCCCTGCTCGACGTCGTGGTGGAGCGTGCCGATCAGCCTTTTGTCAATGCCGCACTGCAGGACACCGACCGTCGTGTCGGGGAGGGCAAACCGGTCGCGCCGAGCTTCTTGCTGGCTTGCGTGCTGTGGGCCGACGTGCGCGACGGTTGGGCGGAACGCGCTGAAGGCATCCACGGCCAGCGTCCGCAGGCATCCTTTCCGGCGCTGCAGGACGCGATCGACGATGTGTTCAATGCGCGCATCGGCGACGTCTCCGGCCGCGGCAAGCTGGCGGGCGACATGCGCGAGATCTGGATGATGCAGCCGCGCTTCGACAAGCGCAGCGGCGCCACGCCGTACAGCCTGGTCGAGCAGGCGCGCTTTCGTGCGGCGTTCGACTTCATGCGGCTGCGCGCCGACGTGGGCGAGGTCGGCGAGGCGATCGCCGAGTGGTGGCAGGAGTTCAGTACGGCCGACGATGTACGCCGCCAGGACCTGATGGACCAGGTGCGCGACGAGCAGCAGAAGAAGCCGCGCCAGCGCGTTCCGGCGCTCCGGCAAGCGACTGCATCCGCTCCGCCCGACGACGATGGCGAGGCCGCGCTGCAGCCGGATGTCGAAGCCGCCGCGCCGCGCAAGCGGCGCCGCCGGCGCAACAAGCCGCGCGGCGGCGGCGAGGCCGGCAGCTCACCGGTCGAATGACGATGGCGCGGGCGTACGTCGCGCTCGGTGCCAATCTCGGCGACGCACGCACGACGGTGAGCCGCACGATGGACGTTCTCGATGCGCTGCCGGGAACACGGGTCGTCCGGCGTTCCTCGCTCTACCGCACTGCGCCCGTCGATGCTGTGGGTCCCGATTTCGTCAATGCGGTCGTCGAACTCTCGACTAGGCTGGCGCCGCAGGCGCTGCTTGCGGAACTGCAGCGGATCGAGAAAAAAGCCGGCCGCGAGCGTTCGTACCGGAACGCACCGCGCACGCTCGACCTCGACTTGCTTAACCACGACGACGGCGCCTTGCAGACCACGGCGCTCACGCTGCCGCACCCCCGCATGTTCGAACGCGCCTTCGTGCTCGTGCCGCTGGCCGAAATCGCACCCGAGCAAGTCACGCCGGCGCAACTCGCGGCAGTCGCAGATCAGCCCATCGACCGGCTTTGAGCCGCGCCCGGAAGGCCGCCCATTACACTTGCGCGGTTTTTCATGAAGGCGTCACACGCGTGTGCTAGCCGCGAACCCAGGAGAGCGCCATGTTCGGCAAGCTGCTGCCCCGCGAGGGGAATTTTTTCGAGATGTTCAACCAGCATGCCGACCGCATCGTCGAGGCCGCACGCGCCTTCGAGCAGCTGGTGGCCAACTACAACGACCTGCACCTGCGCGAGCAGTACAACCGCGATGTCGACAACGCCGAGCGTGCGGCCGATCGCGTCACGCACGACGTGAACCGGCTCATCCACAAGACCTTCATCACGCCGATCGACCGCGAGCAGATCCACAAGCTGATCAACACGATGGACGACGTGGCCGACCTGATCCAGGATTCGGCCGAGACCATGGCGCTGTACGACGTGCGGCACATGACGGAAGAAATCACCCGCCTCACCGCACTCAGCGTGAAGTGCTGCGAACGGGTGAAGGACGCGGTCAAGTTCCTCGGCAAGATCACCGATCCGGCCACCGCCGAGGCCGTGCTCAAGACTTGCGAAGAGATCGACAAGCTGGAATCGGACGCCGACCGCGTGATGCGCAGTGCGATGAGCAAGCTGTTCCGCGAAGAGCCCGACGTGCGCGAAGTCATCAAGCTCAAGGCGATCTATGAACTGCTCGAGACGATCACCGACAAATGCGAAGACGTCGCAAACGTGATCGAGGGCATCGTCCTCGAGAACTCCTGAAGTAGCGGAGCCTTCGCATGGCAACGGTTCAGGTCGCCCTCTGGGTGGTGGTGCTGCTGGTCGCGCTCGCGATCGCGTTCGATTTCATGAACGGTTTTCACGATGCGGCGAATTCCATCGCCACCGTTGTATCGACGGGCGTCCTCAAGCCCGGACAGGCGGTGGTGTTCGCCGCCTTCTTCAACTTCGTCGCCATCTTCGTGTTCCACCTCAGCGTGGCCGCGACGATCGGCAAGGGCATCGTGCAGCCGGGCATCGTCGATGTGCATGTGGTCTTCGGCGCGCTCATCGGCGCGATCAGCTGGAACCTGCTGACCTGGTACTACGGCATTCCCAGCAGTTCGTCGCATGCGCTCATCGGCGGCATCGTGGGCGCGGTGATGGCGAAGGCGGGCGCCGGTGCGCTGGTGGCTTCGGGTATCTGGAAGACGGTGGCTTTTATCTTCGTTTCTCCGATGCTTGGTTTCCTGCTCGGTTCGCTGATGATGATCCTGGTCGCCTGGGTGTTCCGGCGCTCGACGCCATCGCGCGTGGACCGGTGGTTCCGGACGCTGCAACTGGTCTCGGCCGGCGCCTACAGCCTGGGGCATGGCGGCAACGACGCGCAAAAAACCATCGGCATCATCTGGATGCTGTTGATTGCAACCGGCTACCACGCTGCCAGCGCGGCCGCGCCGCCGACCTGGACCATCGTGAGTTGCTACGTGGCGATCGCGGTCGGCACCATGTTCGGCGGCTGGCGCATCGTCAAGACCATGGGCCAGAAGATCACCAAGCTCAAGCCGGTCGGCGGCTTCTGCGCCGAGACGGGCGGGGCGCTGACCTTGTTCCTTGCAACGGCGCTCGGCATTCCGGTTTCGACCACGCACACGATCACCGGTGCGATCGTCGGCGTCGGCTCGACACAGCGCGCGAGCGCAGTGCGCTGGGGCGTGGCGGGCACCATCGTATGGGCCTGGATCTTCACGATTCCCGCCTCGGCATTCGTCGCGGCGCTCGCGTACTGGCTGGGCCTTCAGATTCTCTGAACTGCGGCTGCCGCGACTACTGCGAAATCTTGCGGCCTTCTTCGATCTGGTGCTCGAAGAAGCGCTGAAAGCTGAATGCGATGCTGGCCATGAGGATCGTGCTGCCGAAGAAGAGAGCCAGCACGACTGCGCCGATCGTGAGCCAGCCGGTCCGTCCGGCTGCCGCGTCGGCGGCTGCACCCGCGTTGTAGCGCGCATTCCATTTTTCCGGCGTCATCAGCCCATAGACGATCGCAGTGAGCGCGCATCCGGCAATGGTGAAGCCGAGCAGCGGGATCAAAACCCAGCTCAAGGCATCGTCCACGCCGTTGAGGCGCAGGCGCTCGACGCCGTAGAGGCCGAGCGCGGTCGGCACGGGCAGCATCCAGCCGAGCATGCTGCCCAAGCCGCGCAGGTAGAAGCAGTGCAGGCCCAAAGGCCCACCGAGGAAGGCGAGCCAGGCAGCCAATGTCTTGTTCTTCATTCGGGACTCGTCGAGCTTCCTTCGCCCAGCACTTTTTCCATCAGGACCACATCGCGCCATTGGCCGAACTTCCAGCCGCAGTCTTTCAGTACGCCCACATGGGTGAAGCCCTGCGAGCGGTGCACGCCGATGGAACCGAGGTTGGCCGAATCGCCAATCACGGCGATGAGCTTGCGCACGCCTGCGGCTTCGGCTGCCTGCGTGAGCGCGGCGAGCAGCTGTGCGCCCAGGCCCTGGCCGCGGGCCGCCGCCGCCAGGTAGATCGAATCCTCGGCCGAGAAGCGGTAGGCGGGACGGGGCTTGAACCAGTTGCAGTAGGCGAAGCCGAGCAGTTCGCCATCGCGTTCGGCGACCAGGTAGGGAAGTTCCTTTGACAGGACGTCGCTCCGGCGGGCGGCCATGTCAGTCGTGGTGGGAGCTTCGGTTTCGAAGGTGCCGGTACCGTGCAGCACATGATGGGCGTAGATGGCGGCGATCGCCGCGACGTCTTCGTCGCGGCTCGGGCGGATGGTTGTCATGCGTGCATCCGGCGTGGCCGGAAAGATTGAGAAAAGTCGCTCGAGCTATAATCATGGGCTTTTCAGCGTGTCGCTGGCCGGGTGGCCATGTCGCGTGTCTCGACGCTGATAGAACACTGTGGGCAAACCTCTTCGGGTTTGCTGCACCACCCGAAGGATAAATCATGGTCGTCATTCGACTCTCCCGCGGCGGCTCCAAAGGTCGTCCGTTCTTCAACATCGTTGTGTCGGACAAGCGCGTTCGCCGCGACGGCCGCTTCATCGAGCGCCTGGGTTTCTACAACCCGACCGCCAAGGAAAACGAAGAAAGCATCCGCATTGCGCAGGATCGCCTGACCTACTGGCAGGGCGTCGGCGCGCAAGCCTCGCCCACGGTCAACCGCCTGATCAAGCAGGCCGCAGCCGCCGCACCGAAGGCCGCTGCTTAAGCCACTGGCCTGAGCGATGCTGCCAACCCTCGAAGTCGCCGAATTGCCGGCGGATGCCATCGAAGTGGGGCGTATCGCCGATGCCTGGGGCATCAAGGGCTGGTTCAAGGTTCTGCCCCACAGCGCCCAACCCGAGGCGCTTTTTTCTTCCAAGCGGTGGTTTCTGCAGCCCCCGGGCTCCAAGGCCGCTGGCGCCTTCCGGCTCGCGATCCGCGAAGCCAAAGAACATTCCGACTGCATCGTCGCCTCGTCCGCAGACGTGCCAGACCGCACGGCGGCCGAGTCGCTGCGCGGTGCGCGCGTTTTCGTGCCGCGCTCGAGCTTTCCGACAGCGGGCGACGATGAGTATTACTGGGTCGACCTGATCGGCCTTGCCGTCGTGAACCGCGAAGGCGTTGCGCTCGGCACCGTGCGCGAGCTGCTCGCGGGCGGTACGCAGACCACGCTCGTGCTCGATGCCGTAGAAGACGGCAAGCCCATCGAGCGCATGGTGCCGTTCGTTTCTGCCTTCGTCGACCATGTGGACCTGGCGGGCAAGTTGATCACGGTCGACTGGCAAGCCGACTACTGAGCGGCACCGGTCCGCGCCGCAATGCGCTTCGATGTCATCACCCTTTTCCCGGAGCTGTTCGCGCCGTTCGTGATGTGCGGCGTGACGCGCCGTGCCTACGAATCGAAGCAGGTCGAGCTGGTGCTGTGGAACCCGCGCGACTTTGCGCAGGGCAACTACCGGCGTGTCGACGACCGGCCGTTCGGCGGCGGACCCGGCATGGTCATGATGGCCGAGCCGCTGGCCGCGTGTCTCGACGCGGCGCTGGCCGCTCGCGGCGGTTCCGCGCCGGTGATCCTGTTCTCGCCCATCGGCGAGACGCTTCGGCACCGGGCGGTCGAGCGGTGGTCCACCGGCGACGGCGCGGTGCTGGTTTGCGGCCGCTATGAAGGCATCGACCAGCGATTCATCGATTTGCGGATCACGCACCAGATCAGCCTGGGCGACTTCGTGCTGTCCGGCGGCGAGATCGCGGCAATGGCGCTGCTCGATGCCGTAGCCCGGCTGCAGCCGGGCGTGTTGGGCGACGAGGCCAGCCACGCGCAGGACAGCTTCAATCCGGCGCTGGACGGGCTCCTCGATTGCCCTCACTACACCCGGCCGGAGCAATGGAACGGGGAGGGCGTTCCTCATCCTTTGCTGTCCGGGCACCATGTGCAGATCGAACGCTGGCGGCGCGACCAGCGGCTACGGATCACCTCGCGCGAGCGGCCCGAACTGATCGAGGCGGCGCGTTCGGCGGGCCGGCTCAGCCCGGCGGATGAAAACGCGCTTCAAACAAAGCTATAATCGGGGGCTTTTCCGATCCTCTGCCGGCCGCGTCGCCTCAGCCCCCGGGCTGCCCTGGCTCCAAGACGCCTTTTGTGTAGCGCGCGCATGATCGAATGCAGGAAACCATGAACCTCATCGAAACCCTCGAGCAGGAAGAAATTGCCCGCCTCGACAAGAAGATTCCCGACTTCATGCCTGGCGACACGGTCATCGTCAGCGTGAACGTTGTCGAAGGCACCCGCAAGCGTGTGCAGGCCTACGAAGGCGTCGTGATCGCCAAGCGCAATCGCGGCCTCAACAGCGGTTTTACGGTGCGCAAGATCTCGAGCGGCGAAGGCGTGGAACGCACGTTCCAGACCTACAGCCCGCTGATCGCAGCGATCGAAGTCAAGCGCCGCGGCGACGTGCGCCGCGCCAAGCTCTACTATCTGCGCGACCGCAGCGGCCGCTCGGCCCGTATCAAGGAAAAGCTGCCCGGCAAGTCGGCGAAGGCCGCAAAGGCTGCTCAAGCCGCGCAAGCTGCCCAGTAAACAGCGCCTCGTGCCGTTCGAGAAGCCGCCAGGGAAGGCGGCTTTTTGCATTGGCGCACGAACGTTCCGCGCAACCGTGATTTTTGTTGTGGCGCAGCGTGATGCGCTGACGCTGTTTCTGCGTTTTACTTGATAGCGCAAGTTACCTTAGTACCCAATCGCCCGCCATGAATCCCGCTTCCGTCGAATCAGTCAACGCCTTCCTTCCGTCGGCGCTGCGTTCGTTCGACCCCCGCGCGGTGCCAGTCGAAGGTGTGGACGACGCAATGCCGGCGGTCGCGCTCGGGCGCTTCGATGCGAAGGCCTTGCGCGCGCGCTTTGCCAAGCCGCCGTCGTGGGCGCCCGAATTGCGGCGAGAGCCGCAGATGACGAATCGCGAACCCGCCGAGGCCGCAGTGTTGGTGCCGATCGTGATGAGAGATGTGCCTACCGTCCTGCTGACCGAGCGGACCACACATCTGTCGACACATTCGGGCCAGGTGGCCTTTCCGGGCGGCCGGGTCGACCCCGAGGACGCGAACATCGCCGCTGCGGCCTTGCGCGAAGCTTGGGAAGAGGTTGGCCTGTCGGCGCAGTACATCGAAGTGCTCGGCAGCCTGCCGACTTACACGACCGTCACATCCTTCATCGTGACGCCGGTGGTCGCGCTGGTCCGCCCGGACTTCGAGCTGACCATCAATCCGTATGAGGTGGCGGCCGCGTTCGAGGTGCCGCTCGCCTACCTGATGAATCCGGCCAACCACCGGCGCCATGTGACTGTCGGTGCCGATCTCGACCGGCGCGAGTGGTTCTCGATGCCCTACCAGGACGGCCCGCACGAGCGCTATGTGTGGGGCGCGACGGCAGGCATGCTTCGCAACCTCTATCGATTTCTTTCTGCATGACCGCCGCCCCGCAGGGGCCGCGGAGTCACTCGCTATCATCGCCCGATGAGCTTTTTTGCGATCCTGTGCGCGTTGCTGGTCGAGCAGGTTAGGCCGCTCGCGTATCACAACCCCGTGTACGCAAGCGTCTTGGCCTGGACGCGCTGGACCAGCCGCAATTTCGACGCAGGCAAGCCACACCACGGATGGGTGGCCTGGGCTCTGGCAGTGTTCGCTCCGACGCTGCTCGCCTTGGGCATGCACTGGCTGCTGGTGCTCACGCTGGGGGCGCCGTTCGCAGTCGTGTGGAGCGTGGCGGTGCTCTACGTCACGCTGGGTTTCCGTCAGTTCAGCCATCATTTCACCGGCATCCGCGACGCGCTCGACGACGGCGATGAGCCGCTTGCCCGAACGCTGCTCGCGCGCTGGCAGCGCGTGGATGCCGCGGAGCTGCCGCGAAGCGAGATCGTGCGGCACGTGATCGAGCATTCGGTCATTGCGGCGCATCGGCATGTGTTCGGCGTGCTGGCCTGGTTCTCGATCCTCGCCGCCCTGGGTCTTGGACCCGCAGGCGCTGTTTTCTACCGCATGAGCGAGTTCGTCTCGCGCTACTGGGAGCACAAGGACGGTGCTTCCATCCAGCCGTCGAGCGTGTGGGTGCAGCGGGCGGCCGACGGGGCGTGGCGTCTTATCGACTGGCTGCCCGCCCGCATCACTGCGCTCGGATTCGCGGTGGTCGGAAGTTTCGAGGAGGCGATCGACTGCTGGCGCAACGATGCGCGCCGCTTTCCCGACCCGAATGACGGGGTCATCCTTGCCGCCACGTCGGGCGCGGTCAACGTGCGCCTGGGCGGCGGCACGCTGAGCGCCGCCCCGCTGGCCGACACGCTCGCGCGCGCACAAGCAGGCGAGTCGCTCGCCGCAGGGCGCGGGCTCGACAATGGCAGCACGCCGGGGCGCGACCCGGAACCTGCGCATCTGCGCAGCGTCGTCGGGCTGGTATGGCGCTCGGTGGTCATGTGGATGGTGCTGCTCGCGCTGCTTACGCTGGCACGGCTGCTGGGCTGAGCCGTCTTCTCCCAAAAAAGAACTCCCATGCCCCCACTTTCTGCTGCAGGCGAGCCGCTCAAGATTGCGCTGCTCTCATACGCTTATGCGCCTGGCGTCGGCGGGATCGAAACGGTAAGCAAACTGCTGTTCGACGGGCTGCAGGCGCGCGGCCACCAGGTTCGCGTGGTGACGCATACACCAGCCGACGCGCAGGGCAGCGACCCGGACGGCGAGCGCATCGTGCGCCGTCCGACTGCTGCCGGATTGCTGTCGACCTTGCGCTGGGCGGATGTCGTCGTTCAGTCCAACGTCAGTGTCGGACTCGCTTGGCCGCTCACTCTGGGGGTGGTGAGAAGACCGTGGGTGGTCGTCAACCACACGCCGATCGCGCGGTCTGACGGCCGGCGCACTTGGCGCGACCGCCTGAAGCTGGCGAGCCTGCGAGGTGCTCATGTCTTTGCAGTGTCGAGCTATCTCGACAGCGTGACCGCGCGCAATGCGCGACTCATGCACAACCCCTACGACGCGAAGTCCTTCCATTTGCCCGCGGACCTGGACGCAGGGCAGCGCCAGCGCGAACTGCTGTTCGTCGGACGTATCGTGCGTGCCAAGGGTCTGGATGTCCTGATCGAGGCCCTGCATCTGCTCGCCCAGGACGGATTCCGCCCGCGCCTTTCGATCGCCGGCGACGGGCCTGAAAAGCAGGTCGTCCAGGCACGCAGCGCTGCGCTCGGCCTGGAGGCGCAAATCACTTGGCTCGGCGTGCTGCGAGGCGGGTTCCTGGGGCAGGCCATGCGTGAGCACAAGATCGTGGTCGTGCCTTCCAGGCCGGAGCCGCCCGAGGCGTTGCCCCTAGTTCCCGTCGAATCCATTGCCAGTGGCTGCGCCGTGATCGCAAGCCGCCAGGGTGGCCTGCCCGAATCGGTCGGGCCGTGCGGCATGCTCGTGCCGCCCGAAGATCCGCATGCCCTTGCGCAGGCCATTCGCCAGATGCTGACTGATGACGAGCTGCGCCAGCGGTTCATGGACAGCAGGAGGAAGCATCTCGAAATGTTCGATCCGGATACGGTGCTCCAGCGCTACGAAGCAGCCATGCGTGAAGCCATGCATGAAGGCGGCCGACGACGGCCCTGAGCTCTCGCCAGCGCCGGCTCAGTAGCGGGTCTGGCTCAACTCGGCGAACAACTCGCCATAGATCCGGTAGCGCGACGGGCTGATTGCGCCGGGATGGCCGGCCGATTCCACCTGTGCGATGACGCCACAGCCCGGCTCGTGCAGGTGCGTGCAGTTGTAGAACTTGCAGCCGGTGGCGTGCTCGGCAATGTCGGGCATCAGATGGGCAAGCTGCATGGGCTCGATGTGGTGCAGCCCAAACTCCTGAAAGCCGGGCGAGTCGATCAGCGCAGCGCTGCGCGCGTCGTCGACCCAGTACCAGGTGGTGCTGGTGGTGGTGTGCTTGCCCGAGTTAAGGGCCTGAGAGATCTCGGCCGTCAAGGCCCGTGCGCCGGGCACCAGCAGATTGGTCAATGTGCTCTTGCCGGCGCCAGAAGGGCCGAGCACCAGGCTCGTCCTGCCGGCGAGGAGCTTCATCAGCGTCGCGCGATCCGCTTCCGGCGAAGCCTTGAGCGACAGCGGCAGCACCTCGTAGCCCATGCGGCGATAAGGTTCGAGCTTGCTCCATGCGCGCTGGAACGGCGCGGCGACATCGCTCTTGTTGAGCGCGATGACCGGCGCAATGCGCTCTGCTGCAGCGGCAATCAGCGCACGCACCAACTGGGTCTCGGAGAACTCGGGCTCGGCCGCGATCAGGATGAGCACCTGGTCGAGGTTGGCCGCGAAAGACTTGGTGCGGATCTCGTCCTGCCGATAGAACAAGTTCTTCCTGGGCACCACCTGCTCGATCGTGCCTTCGTCCTCGCTCGCCTGCCAGCGCACCCGGTCGCCCACCACGGCCTGACTTTTCTTGCCGCGCGGATGACAGATCAACCGCTCGCCTTCGGGTGTTTCGACCAGGCAGTGGCGGCCATGGCTTGCGACGACGAGCCCGTCGCGCAGTGCAGCGCCCGTCGCGCCGCCGCGTTGCTTAGCCAAGGGCGCGTTCCATGAGATCAGGTCGACGACAGCAACGCGTCCGCCTGCGCCGCGCAGTCGAAATCCGTTGCCGAAATACCGTTCACGTCGTGCGTGCTGAAGCGCACGACGCACCGGTTGTAATGCACCGACAGGTCGGGATGGTGATCCTGGGCATGGGCCACGAAAGCCAGAGCGTTGACGAATGCAATCGTTTCGAAGTAGTTGGCGAAGCCGAACGTCTTCTCGATTGCGACGTCCGTGCCATCGCCGGTCAGCGTCCACCCGTCGAGCCGCGCCAGGCTCGCCACGATTTCCGTGGCACTCAGTGCGCGGCGTGGATGGTTCTTCCAGTCCTTGATTGTCAGCATGCTGCTCATCGTGTGCTTTCAGGTCGTTGCCATGCGCGCCAGACGCTCGGCAGCGGGAGGGTGCGAGTAGTAGAACTTGACGAACACCGGGTCGGGCGTCAGTGTCGATGCGTTGTCTCTGTAGAGCTTGAGCAGTGCTGCCGCGAGATCGGCACCGCTGGTCTGCTGCACGGCATAGGCGTCGGCCTCGAACTCGTGCTTTCGGGATATGCGCACCGGCAGCGGTGCGATGAAAAAACCGAACACCGGCACGGCCAGCATGAAAAGCAGGATCGCAAGCGCATCGTTCGGCGCTGCCATGTTGGGCTGAACTCCCAGGCCGGTGTAGAACCACGAGTGGCCCGACAGCCAGCCCAACGCCGCGAATCCGGCGAGACTCAGGGCGAACATCGCGACCATGCGCTTCGCCACATGGCGATGCTTGAAGTGGCCCAACTCGTGTGCGAGCACGGCCTCCACTTCGCCGGCGTTGAGCTGGCGCAGGAGCGTGTCGTAAAACACGACGCGCTTGCTCGCGCCAAAGCCGGTGAAGTAGGCGTTGGCATGCGCGCTGCGCGTGCTGCCATCCATTACGAACAGTCCCTTGGCAGCGAAGCCGCAGCGCTGCATCAACGCACTGACGCGCGTCTTCAGCACGGCATCGTCGAGCGGCTTGAACTTGTTGAACAGTGGCGCGATGAAGGTCGGATACACCAGCATCAGCAGCAAGTTGAAAACCATCCACATGCCCCACGCCCACAGCCACCAAAGCGTGCCCGCGGCACCCATGAGCCAGATCACCAGCGCCGCTATCGGCAGACCGATGACGGCACCGATTGCGAGCGACTTGACGGCGTCGGCCAGCCAGAGCCGCAGGGTCATCTTGTTGAAGCCGAAGCGTTCTTCGAGCCTGAAGGTTTGCCAGAGCGTGAAAGGCAGTTCAAGCAGCCCGCCGATCGCGACAAACGCTGCGAGCAGCGCAAGCTGCTGGAGCATGCCGCCGCCCATCCACTCGAGCAGCAGCTTGTTGAGAATGTCCAGTCCGCCGAGTAGCGTCCAGCCGAGCAGTGCCGCTGCGCTCCACGCGGTTTCGATGAGTCCGAAGCGGCTTTTCGCGACCGTGTAGTCGGCAGCTTTCTGATGCGCGGAGAGCGTGATGGCCTGCGCGAAGGCCTCCGGTACGGCACCGCGATGGCGCGCCACATGGCGCACCTGCCGCGTCGCCAGCCAGAACCTCACGAGCAAGCCCGCAATGAGCGCGAGGGCGAATACCGAAGTGAAAACGAGCGAGCTGGAGGGCGAATCTGACATGGCTGCCGGAGTTTAGCCCGCACACCCGCGACTCGGGCGCAGGGTCATCGGCGACAATTGCCCGATGCCCGAACTCATCGCTCCTGCCGCGCCCGCGCCCGCCGTCACGCTCAAGAAAAGCGACCAGAACCTGGTCTGGCTGGACTGCGAAATGAGCGGCCTGGACCCCGACCGGGAACGGTTGCTCGAGATCGCCGTGGTCGTGACGAGCTCCGACTTGGCAGTACGCATCGACGGCCCCGTGCTGGTCATTCATCAGAGCGACGAGCTGCTCGATGCCATGGACTCCTGGAACAAGGGCACGCACGGACGCAGCGGACTCGTCGACAAGGTCAAGGCTTCGACGCTGGACGAAACCATTGCCGAACAGCAGCTGATCGAATTCATCGCGCGCTACATCCCCAAGAGCGGCTCGCCGATGTGCGGAAACACCATCGGCCAGGACCGACGCTTCCTCGTCAAGTACATGCCGAAGCTGGAGGCGTACTTTCACTACCGCAACCTCGATGTCAGCACCCTCAAGGAACTCGCCAAGCGCTGGAAGCCCGCTGCGTACAACGGGTTCAAGAAGCAGCAGGCGCACACCGCGCTGGCCGACGTGCACGAGTCGATCGAAGAACTCGCGCACTACCGGGAAACCTTCCTGCGCATCGCGGATTAGGTAAAAACCCCGAGGCATGCGATACTCGAGGGCTTCGCTGCTGGGAGCCAATGTTGGCAACCAGTCACGCAGCGTTTTCTTGCATCTCCCTATCTTGCACACCGCGCCCGATTGAATGGGCCGCAGCAAGGACGAAAGTCTTTTGCTGAATGTCGTTGGATGGTTGATGTTTTTCACCACCCGACGGAGCGCCGCTCACGGCTGCGCTCGCGTATGAGACCTTCAATGACCGACGCTTTTGAAGCGCAGGGCGACTTCGCGCCTGTGCAATCCGATGACTTTGCCGCCGATCGCGAGTCCTTTTCTTCCATTGTTGCTGCCGAGAGCGCCGCGCCGGTATTCGACGCGGCCGAGGCTGCCCCGGAGCAGCCCAAGCTGCCCAACGGCTTCGTCAAGCTCGGCCTTGCGCCCGAGCTGATCGCGGCCGTCGAAGACCTCGGCTTCACGCAGCCGACCACCGTGCAGGAGCAGGTGATTCCGCGCGCCATGACCGCCAGCGGCAATGCCGATGGCGCGACGCGCTTCGTGGACCTCATGGTTTCGAGCCAGACCGGCAGCGGCAAGACTGCCGCCTTCCTGTTGCCCGTGCTGCATACCCTGCTGCAACGCCAAGCCGAAGCGGAAGCCGCCGCGAAGGCGGAATTCCAGCAACTGGCCGCCGAGGCTGCCGCGAAGGGTGAAGCGTTGCCGAAGAAGCCGAAGCGCAAGGACCCGACCAACTCGCGCCATTTCAAGGCCGCAACCCCCGGTGCGCTCATCCTGTGCCCGACGCGCGAACTCGCGCAGCAGGTGGCGCACGACGCGATCGATCTGGTCAAGCATTGCCGCGGCCTGCGCATCGCCAACGTGGTCGGCGGCATGCCGTATCAGTTGCAGATCGCCAAGCTGCAGAACGCCGATCTCGTGGTCGCCACGCCCGGCCGTTTGCTCGACCTGCAGCGTTCGATGCAAATCAAGCTCGACCAGGTCAAGTTTCTCGTCGTCGACGAAGCCGACCGCATGCTCGATCTGGGCTTTTCGGACGACCTGGCCGAAGTCAACCAGCTCACCATCGAGCGCCAGCAGACGATGATGTTCAGCGCCACCTTCGCGCCGCGCATCCAGCAACTCGCCCAACGCGTGATGCGCGAGCCGCAACGCGTGACGATCGACAGCCCGCAAGAGAAGCACGCCAACATCAAGCAGATGCTGTTCTGGGCCGACAACACCCAGCACAAGCGCAAGCTGCTCGACCACTGGCTGCGCGACACCACCATCAACCAGGCCATCGTGTTCGCAAGCACGCAGGTCGAGTGCGACGGCCTCGCCAACGACCTTCAGCAAGACGGCTTCAGTGCGGTTGCGCTGCACGGCGCGTTGAGCCAGGGCCTGCGCAATCGCCGGCTGATGGCCCTTCGCCAAGGCCAGGTGCAGATTCTGGTGGCCACCGATGTGGCGGCGCGCGGCATCGATGTGCCGACCATTACGCACGTCTTCAACTTTGGCCTGCCCATGAAAGCAGAGGACTACACCCACCGCATCGGCCGCACCGGCCGGGCAGGGCGCGATGGCCTGGCGATCACCTTCGCCGAACTCCGCGACCGCCGCAAGATCTTCGACATCGAGTCGTACAGCCATCAGCAGTTCAAGGCCGAAGTCATTGCAGGCCTCGAGCCGCAACAGCGCGCGCCGCAGTCGCGCCCTCAGGCCGATTTCGGCAGCCGCGGCCGCGATTCCCGTGACAACCATTCGCGCGACCGCAAGTTCGGCGGCGGCGGCCATCGCAGCGGCAACGCAGGTGGATTCGGTGGTGGCGGCGGCTATGCTGGCGCGAGCGGCTTCAACGACCGTGGACCGTCGCGCGGCGCCGGCGCTGCGGCACCGCGCGGTTTCCAGAATCACGGCAATGCCGGTTTTGGCGGCGGCCGCGATGAGGGCGCCGCTTTCGGGCGCAAGCCGGGCTGGGGTGACGGTGCGCCGCGCGGCGCTGCCAGCCGTGGCGATGGTGCGGCACCCCGCAGCAACAACGCTAGCGGTTTTGGCGGCGCAGGCAAGGTGTTCGTGCCACGCGATGCGCAACGGCGCGCATTCAAGCCGAGTCGTTGAGCCTGGCGGCCGACCGGCCGCCATCCGTATTCGGACAGCCTGCCTCCTCGGATGGCAGGCTTTTTTTCGTTTCCGTAGCGGAGGCACCGTCGAGCAGCCACGATGCCTTCTGCAAGGCGTCGCGGAGTTGTTCGAAGCTGAACGGCTTGCTCAGCCATACGGTGCCGGGCATCGGCGTTTCGGGAGGCCTCTGGCCGCTGGCGAAGATCACGGGCAGCGTGCAGCGCTCGCGCAGCTTTTGAGCCAGGTCCAATCCAGACAGAGCGGGCAGGCCGATGTCGGCCATCAACATATCGAACGCGCCTTCCGTGAAGCGGTCCAATGCGCGTTCTGCGCTTTTGACGCCAGTGGCCCAATGGCCCATTAATTCAAGCGTTTCCAGCGTAGCTTCCAGCGTATCGCGATCGTCCTCGACCACCAAAACGCGCAGGCGCTGCGCCCCCGCGCCATCAGTCCGCTCCTTCAATGGAGGAACGGCCTCCCTCCCGGACGGCGATTCGATTTCGCCTCCCGCGAAAAGCTTGTTGACTTTGCACTGGTCTGCATCGAGCAAGCTACAGACATTGACGGTGCGTCCTGTCTTGTCGGCCATCTGCTTCTTCGGTTTGACTGAGGGTGCAAGCTTTCATCCTACACGCCGACCCGCTTGTAGGATTTCGCCGCAAAACCCTTGCGGGCAGCCTGCGACGCGAGGCGCTACGGCACGTTGCCGCCCGCCACGGCGAACGGCTTGCCCGGCAGGCTCAGCTTGCCGCCGTACTCGAACGGCGCGCGGTTGCCTTGTGCATCGAGCGTCGGGCAACCGTTGGGCTTGCAAGCCGCGTAGCCGTCATTCAGTTTGAGTTCGGTATAGCGGTACTGGTGGATGCCCTTGTC